>NZ_JBEYXC010000003.1:735702-917033 GCF_040644695.1 Streptomyces sp. NPDC046909
TCCGAGACGGCAGCCTCCTCGGCGGTCACGGCGACGGCATCCCCGCCGACCGCCACCTGGGCCGCGCCCGAGCACTCGACGGTCGCCTCGCCCCGGGCCTCCGTCACCAGCCACCCGGTGCCGGACACCCGCTCCGTGCCCGTCACGGACACCTCGGCCGCGGGCGGCAGCCACAGGGGCCGCCCGGCACCGGATACGACCTCTTCGGGACTCTCCGCGACCACGGCCACCCGCGTCCGCTCGCCCTCGCCGACCCGCAGCCGCAACGCCCCACCGCTCAGGGCGAACACGCGGACGCCGGCGCCCTGCGCGGCCAGCGTCTCCAGATCCTCCGGCCCGCCCTCCAGCACGCCCCCCGGCCCGGCCGCGGCGAGCAGCACGGCCCGCAGCAGCCCCGAGGGAACGGGTTCCTCTTCGCCCCGCGCGACCCCCGGGGCGGCGCCCCCTTCCGCACCCCGCGGCAGCGCCGACGGCGGGACTCCCGCCGCCTCCCGCAACCGCCCCAACACCCGGGCCGCCCACCCCGCGACCACCCCCACCGCCGCGGACGTCCCGCGCATCGGCTCGAACCCCCCGGAGGCGGACTCCGTCGGATACGCCCCGTCCGGGACCAGCAGCTGCGGCTTGCGGCCGACCAGGTCCGTGCCGCAGTACGAGGTCGGTGTGCCGTCCGGTCCGGTGACGCCGACCGCCAGCACCGACGTACAGGAGGCGGGGAA
This sequence comes from Streptomyces sp. NPDC046909, assembly GCF_040644695.1. NCBI lineage: Bacteria > Bacillati > Actinomycetota > Actinomycetes > Kitasatosporales > Streptomycetaceae > Streptomyces > Streptomyces sp. NPDC046909. The sequence continues at coordinate 736,422 of NZ_JBEYXC010000003.1, forward strand.
GCGCAGTCGCCCCGGTCCGTCGTGACCGGCGGCGGCGACGAGCAGCGGCATGCCAGGGCCCCGCGCCGCCTCCTCGAAGGCGCGTCGCACGCCGAGGCGTTCGGCGTCCGGTTCCGGGGAGGACCAGGGCATGGCGAGGATGTCCCAGCCGTCGGCCATGCGGCGCAGGTCGGCGGCGAGCGTACGGGCCTTCAGGTCACCGGCGGAGGCGTACCCGATCTCCGCGTCGGGTGCGAGCCGCGCCGCGAGCCGGGCCACGCGTTCGGTGTGGGTGTCGGTCTCGGAGCCCGCCGCGGGCGGCACGGACCCGTCGCTCACGACGAGGAGCCGCACCCGCTGGGGCATCCGCTGGGGTATCCGCTGGGAGTCGCTCATGCCCCACCCGCCGTGGCGAGGCCAGCCGGCCGGGCGACCGACGGAGTCCAGTCGGCCTCCGCGAGCACCGCCTCCACGCGCCCGAAGTCGTCGTCGAGGTTCCCGGCGTCCAGGCCCACCCCGATCTCGTACGTCACCGCGCGCAGCCGGGACGAGGCGGTCACCGCCTCCTGGAGCAGGTCGATGACGGCCGGGGCCACCGCGTGGCTGTGCGTGTCCAGATAGCGGTTGTCGAACGTGGGGTCGATATAGCCGCCGGCCACATGGATCTCCACCACCCGGTCCAGGGGCAGCGAACGCAGCACCTGCTCGTAGGGGCGGCCCACGGCGACGGCGTACGAGAAGACATGGGCGACGTCGAGCAGCAGATCGCAGTCGGCGCCGTCGGTGACGCGGTGGAAGAACTCACCGAGGCTCAGCCGGCCGATCGCCAGGGTGCACGAGGGGATCTCCGGGACGAACGGACGGCTGCCCAGGGCGTGCAGCGTGCGGATGCCCTCGACGACGTGGTCGGCGATGTCGCGTTCGAAGAGGGGCGGGGTGAAGTACGGCAGCGGATACGGGCCGATCGACCACAGGCCGATGTCCTCGCAGGTCCACACCGCGTCCAGGATGTCGCTCACCGGTTCGAGACGCTGGTAGAGCTCAAGGTTGGGGCCGCCGGGCGCGGCCGGTGCCACGCCGGGCAGATGGTGCACCACGGGCAGCCCGCGGGCGCACTCGTCCATGAAGACCCGCGCGTCCGCGGCGCTGGGCAGGGACACGCACGAGAGATGGCTGAGCCGGCCGTCGTACTTCGTGCGCAGCTCGGCCATGCTCTGCGGATAGTTGTCGCGGTACTGCCAGTCGAGCCCGAAGCCGAGCCGGGCGACGGCATCCGTGCTCGCCGGCGTCCGCGCCGATGTCTTTGCTGATGTCATGCTGACCTGCTTCACAGCGGGAGGGCCGCGGCCGACACTCGGTGGCCGGGGAAGGCGGCTACGACGATTTGGTGGTCACCGGGTGCGAGCGCGCCGGGCTCGACGGACCGCGGCAGCCGGCCCCGCTCGTCCACCAGGCGCCAGGCGGAGCGGAACGACTCGACCTGGAGCGCGCCGGGCACGACCGGCGGCACGAGGCCCGAGTCGTCCCAGGGGGAGAAGGCCGACTTCGTCAGGTCCATGCCCTCGCCGGGGATCCCGGTGGTGCAGGCGCACACATCCTCGGGCGGGGCGACCAGTTCGGGCGCAGAGAACCGGCTCACCAGGCCGAACAGCTGGAAGACGTCCGCGAGCAGGGCGGACCGGGCGCCTACGACCCCGTGCGCGTACAGGCAGAAGTTCTCGAACAGGGTCCGGCCCGTGCTGCGCCAGAAGGCGTCGGCGTCCGCGTACCCCTCGACGAGCCCGGTGAGGGTCTCCTGGTCGAGGCACTCCCACAGTGCCGGGCAGGTGCGTTGCAGCTGACGGCCCAGGTTCCGCAGCCGTGCCGTGCGCTCCACGGTGAGGGCGTGGAAGTCGACGGTCGCGAGCACCGCGGCCGTCTCGGCGCTCACCCGCCCCGAGGGAGCCGCCAGCGCGTCGGCCACCACCGCGGCGGACGACTTCGAGTACAGCAGGCGGAGCAGCAGCTCCGTACGGGCCTCCCGGTCGTCGCGCAGCAGGAGCGCGCCGGTGGTACCGGACCCGACGGCACACGCGTCGGGAGTGAGGGTGGGCAAGACGATCACCGCCGTTTCGACGTCGACGAGGGCGTGGCAAAAAAGGGGCGGCCGGGTTCCCGCGAGGGGAACCCGGCCGGCACGGCCTGACTACTCCTGCCACTCCTTGTTGGAGTTGACGGCGCCCAGCGAAATGTCGTCGTTGCCGCCGAGCTCGGCGCGCAGCGGGTTGACGATCTCCTGCGCGTGGGTCGTGGCGAGGTGCTGGATGACCGCCGAACGCAGCGTCTTGTCACCGTCGAGGGCGGCGAGGATGGCGGTGGTCTTGTCGGACATGAGGTCTCCCGATCACAGTTGAGAGCGTCGTCTCTCTGGCGGATCAGAAGCTAGGAGCCCGAACTCGAGTCCTGTCGGAGCACGGCTTTTCAAGCCGTCTTCAGCTTCCTCAGCATTCACAGGCCACTCTCAGCCTCCCCCCACCTCCCTGACGGACACCGTCCATAAGTTCCCGATCATGACGGGAAACCACAAAAACAAGACGATCACCCGGCGCCGCGCGATCGCGGTGACGGGCGGGACGGTCGCCGCGGGCGGCCTCGCCATCGCCGGCTACCAGTCGGCCTTCGCCGACGACGCCACCACCACCGCGGACGCCACGGCCTCGGCGTCCGCCACGAGCACCAGCAGCGAGTGCATGACGCTCATGACGAGCGTCACCGAAGGCCCGTACTACCTCGACGGCGCCCTGGTGAGAAAGGACATCACCGAGGGCAAGAGCGGTGTCCCGCTCACCCTGCGCCTGACCGTCGTCGACGCCACCGACGGCTGCACACCGGTCCCCGGCGCGGCCGTGGAGATCTGGCACTGCGACGCCTGGGGCTACTACTCCGGCTACACCACCGCCAACCCCGGCGGCTCGGCCCCCGCCGAGAGCGAGGACGGCTCGACCGCCAACGACGCCACCTATCTGCGCGGTTACCAGATCGCCAACGCCAACGGGGTCGTCAAGTTCGAGACGATCTTCCCGGGCTGGTACACCCCGCGCACCTGCCACATCCACGTCAAGGTCCACACCGGCGGGGAGAAGGAGGACGGCACCTACGAGGGCGGCAAGGTCAACTACACCGGCCAGTTCTTCTTCGACGACGACATCGCCCAGGAGATCTTCACGCTGGAGCCCTACTCGAAGCACTCCGGCAGCTACACCACCCTCGACAACGACATGGTGTACGACGGCGGCGGCGCGTCCAGCGGTCTGCTCACCCTCAAGGCCGTCCACAAGAAGGACCCGTCCAAGGGCTACAAGGGCTTCCTGACCCTCGGCATCGACCCCGACGCCGAGAGCACCGGCGCGGGCAGCGGCGGCGGTGGCGGCACGCCCCCGAGCGACGCGCCGACCGGCGAACCGCCGTCCGACGCTCCGTCCGAAAGCGCCACTGCCTCGGCCTCGGCGTCCTCGTAGGGTACGGCCATGAGCAGCCGCGAGGACGAAGCGCTGGCGCAGGCCGCCGTGACCGCGCTGACCGGGCAACTGGCCCTGGCTCCCAAGCCGGGGCTGCCCGATCCGCGTGACCTCGACGCCCGCGTCACCCGCAGGGACCACAGTGCCCTGCGCTGGTCGGCCAAGGCACTCGTGCCCGGCCTCGCGGCGATGGCCGCCGCCGCCCGCCGCACCGGCGAGCCGACGCCCGGACTCCGCGCGGAGCTCGGCGCGATCGGCCGCTGCACCGAACACTCGGTCCACCTGGCGGGCGGCGGCCACCGCGGCGCCACCTGGGCCCTCGGCCTGCTCGTCGCCGCGGCCGCGCTCGACCCCCGGGCCCCGGCGACCGACATCGCCGCGACCGCCAAGAGCATCGCCCGCCACACCGACAAGCGCGCCCCGCGCAGGCCCTCGCACGGCTCGTCGGTCTCGGCGAAGTACGGTGCCGCCGGCGCGCGCGGCGAGGCCCGGGCCGGATTCCCGCACGTACGGCGGGCGTTGGACGCCCTGGCCGCGGCCCGCATGGCGGGCGCCACCGAGGGCCAGGCCCGCCTCGACGCCCTCCTCACCGTGATGTCCACCCTCCAGGACACCGAACTCCTCTACTCCGCGGGCCCGTTGGGCCTGCGCCACGTCCAGGCGGGCGCCCGCGGCATCCTGGAGGCGGGCGGCACCTCCACCGAGGCCGGCGCCGCGGCCCTGACCGCCTTCGACAAGGACCTCCACACACGCGCGTGGAGCCCCCGAGGCAGCGCCGGCCTCCTCGCGGGCGCCCTGTTCCTGGACTCGCTCCCGGTGACGAGGGGTTCACTGGTACGGGCCGCTTGAGCGGACCGCGCTCCGGGGGCGAGGCGTTCACCGGTTGGGTTGTTCAGCGGTACGAGGCCTCCTGTGTGGACCGGCGTTCCGGTGACGGCCGGTCCACGCGCGCGGCGTGCTGTGCGGCGGCGGTCACTTCACGAGCACCGGCCGCGACCGCACCTCCACCCGGGGCACGTCGGACCCCCGCCGCGCCACCGCCCCCATGGCGTACGACGCCACCAGCGTCGCCCCGCCCAGCAGCAGCCACCCCGCCGCACCCCACCCGAGCAACAGGGTGGTCAGGACCAGCGGGCCCAGCGTCCGCGCCACCGTCACGCCCGTTCCGAAGAACCCCTGGTACTCGCCGACCCGGTCGGCCGGGGCCAGATCGAAGGACAGCTGCCATGACCCGGCCGACTGCCCCATCTCCGCGACGACCTGGAGGACCGCTCCGGCCACCAGCACCCCGGCGGCCACCCACGGCGACGCACCGGCCGACAGCGCGAACACCCCGCACGCCGCGAGCATGACCCACCCCGACCGCCGCACCGCACCCACCGCCGACCCGATCCCCCCGACCCCGCGCGCCATCCGCACCTGGAACACCATCACGGCCCCGGTGTTGAGCACGAACAGCGCGGACACCAGCCACGCGGGCGCGGCGGTCCGCTCCGCGATCCACAGCGGCAGCGCGAGGCTCAGCAACGGCATCCGCAGCAGCAGAACGGTGTTGAGGAGCGTCAGACCGACATAGCGGCGGTCCCGCACGACCCCGAGCCGCCGCCGAGCCCTCCGTACGCCCGCCGAGGCCACCGTCGACCCAGGTGCCTCAGGCACCCCCGGCACCCCCCGCACTCCCGGCATGCCAGAAGGCAGCCGCAGCAGCACCCCCGCACACCCCACGAACGTCACCGCGTCCATCGCGAACACCCCGAGATACGCCCCCCGCGTCCCGGCCTGGATCGCCAGCCCGCCCAGCCCCGCCCCCACCGCGAGCCCCGCGTTGAACGCCGACTGCAGATACGCCAGCGCCCCGGTCCGCTCCCCGGCGGACACCAGCCCCGCCAGCAGCGACTGCCGGGCCGCCGCCAGCCCCGACTGCGCGGCGGCGTACGCGCACGCGGCCAGCACGAACGGCAGGAACCCCCGGACGAAGAGAAACGCCGCCACCGCGACCCCCGCCGCCGACGCCAGCAGCACCGCCGTACCCCGTGCCCCGCGCCGGTCCGCGAGCCGGCCCAACGGCACTCCCGCCACCGACCCGACCGCCCACCCCACGGTCAGCCCGAGCCCCACGCGCGCGGGGGCGAGCCCGACGACCTCGGTGAAGTAGAACGCGGAGGTCACGAGGTAGGCCCCGTCACCGACGGCGTTGGTCAACTGGGCGAGGGCGAGGACACGTTGCGGCCCCGAGGGCGGGACGAGGGAGTTCGTCATGCCTACGACGCTAGAAGCGAACTGGACCCTGAAACAGACCCAATGGCCAGCACTTCCATTGGCCCAATTCCACGCGACTTGCGCACCTGCGCGACCTGGGCGACCCACGCGCCCCCCTCAGCCCAACCCGTCCAGCACCTTCCCCAACACCTCCAGCGCCTCCGGATACACCCGCTCCCGAGGCGTCCCGTACCCCACCACGAGCCCCTGAGGCCGCCCAGGAGCGTCCGGCGCGTGCCAGTGGTCCCCGAGGTGCCCGACGGCGAGCCCGGCCGCCTCCGCCCGCGTCAGGGCCTCCTTCTCGTCGGCGACCTCCACCAGCGCGTGCAGCCCGGCCGCGATCCCCCGCACCGCCCGCCGCGCCCCGAGCCGATGCAGCAGCTGGTCGCGCCGCCGCCGGTACCGCAGCCGACAGGCCCGCACATGACGGTCGTACGCGTGACTCTCGATGAGCTCGGCGAGCGCCAACTGCCCGATGGACTCGGTGTGGTGATCGCTGTGCAGCTTGGCGTCGGCGACCGCGTCGACGAGCTGCGGCGGCAGCACCATCCAGCCGAGCCGCAGTGCGGGCCCCAGCGTCTTGGAGGCGGTCCCGAGATACACGACATGCCCCGGCGCCATCCCTTGGAGCGCGCCGACGGGCTGCCGGTCGTAACGGAACTCCCCGTCGTAGTCGTCCTCGACGATCAGCCCGCCCCGCGCGCGTGCCCAGTCGGTGAACGCCCGCCGCCGCTCGGGACGCAAGGTCACCCCGGTCGGGTACTGATGCGCGGGAGTGAGGACGACGGCTCGCGCGTCCCCCAACTCCTCGGCGCGGGCGCCCTTCTCGTCGACGCCCACGGGCACGACGTTCCCGCCGCCCCGCCGCACGACCTCCCGGTGGAAGCCGAGCCCCGGATCCTCCATGGCGATCTCGCCGCCGTCCAGCACGCGCGTGAGCAACGCGAGCCCCTGCACATACCCGGAGGTGATCACGATCCGCTCGGGCGGCGCGATGACCCCACGCGCACGCCCCAGATACCCGGACAGCGCGGTCCGCAGCTCGATGCGCCCCCGCGGATCCCCGTAGTCGTACGCCAACGAGGGCGCCGTGGCGATGGCCCTGCGCAGCGCCCGCAGCCAGGCCGCGGCCGGGAACGCCCCGACGTCCGGGCTACCGGGCCGCAGATCGAATCGCGGCGCACGCGCGCGTGCGGCCGCTTCCGGCGCGTCCTGACTCATCGACGGCAGGGAGGCGACCTCGGTGCCCGACCCCTGCCGAGCGGTCAGATACCCCTCGGCGACGAGCTGGTCGTAAGCCGACTTCACGGTCCCGCGCGATACCCCCAGTTCGGCAGCCAGCCGCCGAGTCGCAGGCAACCGAGCCCCAGGAGCAAGCCGCCCGTCCCGCACGGCATCCCGAAGAGCACGCTCAACCCCGGCCCGCCGCCCCTCAAGAGAGCCCAACTCAATATGCAGGTCCACACCAACCCCCCAGGGGCGCGGGGAACTGCGCGACAAGCCCCCACAACCCGCAGACCGCAACGAAAGGCCGGGCACCCCACCGGTACCCGGCCATCAATCCAACCGTCAGCCCTTAAGACCCTTAAGAGAGGCCATCCAAGCCTCGACCTCATCCGACCGCCGAGGCAGCCCAGCGCTGAGGTTCCGGTTCCCGTCCTCCGTCACCAGGATGTCGTCCTCGATCCGCACACCGATACCCCGGTACTCCTCGGGCACGGTCAGATCGTCGGCCTGGAAGTACAGACCCGGCTCAACCGTGAGCACCATCCCCGGCTCCAGCGTCCCCTCGACATACGTCTCGGTCCGCGCGGCAGCGCAGTCGTGCACGTCCATCCCGAGCATGTGCCCGGTCCCGTGCAGCGTCCACCGCCGCTGAAGCCCCAGCTCCAGCACCCGCTCGACGGGCCCCTCGACCAGACCCCACTCGACGAGCCGCTCGGCCAGCACATGTTGCGCCGCGTCATGGAAGTCGCGGTACTTGCCGCCCGGCTGCACGGCCGCGATACCGGCCTCCTGGGCGTCGTACACGGCGTCGTAGATCTTCTTCTGGATCTCGCTGAAGCGCCCGTTGACCGGCAGCGTGCGCGTGACGTCCGCGGTGTACAGCGTGTGCGTCTCGACACCGGCGTCGAGGAGCAGCAGGTCCCCGGAGCGCACGGGTCCGTCGTTGCGCACCCAGTGCAGCGTGCACGCGTGCGGTCCGGCCGCGCAGATGGAGCCGTAGCCGACGTCGTTGCCCTCGACCCGCGCGCGCAGGAAGAACGTGCCCTCGATGTAGCGCTCGGAGGTCGCCTCGGCCTTGTCGAGCACGCGTACGACGTCCTCGAACCCACGGACCGTGGAGTCGACCGCCTTCTGGAGCTCGCCGATCTCGAACTCGTCCTTGACCAGCCGCGCCTCGGACAGGAAGACCCGCAGCTCCTCGTCCCGCTCGGCGGTGACCTTGTCGGTCAGCGCGGCCTCGACGCCGGCGTCGTAGCCCCGTACGACCCGCACCGGGCCGGTCGCCTCGCGCAGCGCGTCGGCCAGCTCGCGGACGTCGGAGGCGGGGATGCCGTAGAGCTTCTCCGCCTCGGTGAGGGAGTGCCGGCGGCCCACCCACAGCTCGCCCTGCCCGGACAGCCAGAACTCGCCGTTCTCGCGGTCGGAACGCGGCAGCAGGTAGATCGTGGCCTTGTGGCCGTCGGCGGCCGGCTCCAGGACGAGCACGCCGTCCTCGGTCAGGTTGCCGGTGAGGTACGCGTACTCGACGGAGGCCCGGAAGGGGTACTCGGTGTCGTTCGAGCGGGTCTTCAGGTTGCCCGCGGGGATCACCAGCCGCTCGCCCGGGAAACGCGCCGACAGCGCCGCACGGCGGGCCGCGGTCTCGGCGGCCTGGGGGATCGGCCGCAGGTCGTGCAGCTCGGTGTCGGCCCAGCCGGACTTCATGCTCTCGGCGAGCTCGTCGGACACCCCCGGGTACAGCCCGTTCTTGCGCTGCTTGATCGGCTCTTCGGTCTCTTCCGGGGTCTCCGGGTTGAGCTCCTCGGCCACGGTCATCCTCCTAGATACGGCACTGGACCCCCTCCATCGTACGGTCGTACGGAAGGGGGCCCAGGGCCGGAAGACCTGTTACCGAGCGCTCATCGAGGGGCTACTCGAAGTGCGCGGCGAGCAGCACGACGTCCTCGTCGGAGTCCGCCGCGTCGAGCCCGTCCGGCAGCACGGTCCGCAGGACGTGGTCGGCGACCGCGTCCGGGTCGCGCCGCAGCGCCTTGGGGACACCGGCCGCGGCCGCGTGCAGCCGCGCGAAGGCCCGGTCGGTGGGGTCGCCGGTACGGTGCAGCAGTCCGTCGGTGTACAGCAGAACCGTCTCTCCCGGCTCGGCCTGGAGCTCCACGCTGGGCGCCTCCCAGCAGGCGAGCATCCCGAGCGGCGCCGACACGGACGTCTCCACGAACTCGGTGCGCCGCTCCCCGACCAGCAGCGGCGGGCAGTGACCGGCACCGGCCAGGGTGATCTTGCGCAGCGCGGGTTCGCAGTAGGCGAACAGGGCGGTCGCGGAACGGGCCGGCTCGGTGAGCCGCAGCAGCAGTTCCAGGTCGGACAGGACGGCGACAGGGTCCTCGCCCTCCATCACGGCGTACGCGCGCAGGGAGGCTCTCAGTCGTCCCATCGCGGCGACCGCGCTCGGCCCCGAGCCGGTCACCGAGCCCACCGCGAGTCCGAGCGCGGCGTCCGGCAGCGGCAGCGCGTCGTACCAGTCGCCGCCCCCGCGCGGGCCGGTGCGGTGCCGGGCGGCGAGCTGGACGCCGGCGACGCGGGGGAGCCGGGACGGCAGCAGCTCCTCGGACATCGTCGCCATGCACGCGCGCGTGCGCTCGACTTCGACCAGGCGCGCGAGGTACTCGGTCGCGTAGCGCGCGTACAGGCCGACGAGGTGGCGCTGGCGCTCCGCGGGTTCGGCGGGCTCGTCGTACAGCCACACCGCGGCGCCGATCCGGCCGGCGGCCTCGGAGGCGAGCGGGAGCGCGTAGCAGGCCGCGTAGCCGAGGCGGGCGGCCACTTCGCGGTGGCGGGGGTCGAGGCCGTCCTCGGCGAAGAGGTCGGGTTCGGCGATCTCGCCGTCGGCGCCCGGCAGTCCGTCGAGGATCTTGCCGTACGACATGGCGCTGCGCGGCACGGTCTCGATGTGACCGAGATCGGCCCGGGCCAGGCCGAGGCCGATGGTGGTGTCGGGGCCGAGTCCGTCGCCGGGTTCCAGTACGACGAGACCGCGCCGGGCGCCCACCAGGGCGGCTCCGGCGCGCAGCAGCTCCGTGAGGGCGTCCTGGAGCGCGTCTGTGCGGGCCAGGCGTTCCGTGAGTTCGTGGAGGGTCGTGAGGTCGGAGACCCAGCCTGCGAGCCGGTCCTGGAGCAGGGCCCCCGGTGCGTTCGACGCGTCGGGTGGAGGGACCGGAGAGGCGTCCGGGGCGGCGGGCGCGGGCGCGACAGTGTGTGCGGGCGAGGGAACCGTTGAATCGATTCCGGCCACTTTCGGAGGGTGAGGGGCGTTCATGGCGTCCGGCTTTCCGACCGGTGCGTATTGCTCAAAAGCATCGCAAACCCCCATGTCATTCTGCGCCGCTAGCAGTGTCTCCACATGTACACGCACTCGTGAGGGGATGTCCAGCATTGTCCTGCCGGGATTCCTGGTGTCCATGGGTCACCGGTGCCCCTCTTGCCGAAAAGCAAAGTTGGCTTAAAACTGACTCGGGTAACGGCCTATTGCGGTCGACTGGCCTTGCTCCACTGAGCGTCACAGCGGTCGTGATGGGTACGTACTCGGAGAAGGCCAGGGGTGGTTGACAACCACCCGGAACCTGGTGGCGGACCCGGGCGTCTTAGCCACCGACGACCGAGCCCCATCCTCCGTGGCGGAGGCGAAGAGAAACACGCGGGACGGCAAAAACGCCAGACTTCGCCACCCCCACGCCACGCCCATGCTTTTGATAGACGCAGTGTGGGTCAGGCTGCCGCGGACGCAGCCAACGCTCGGCCCATATGGGGTTCCCCTTGTCTCGGACAAGGGTGTGATGCGCCAACAGGTACGCACAGTGCAGTGATCGACACATGGTGTGATGTGGCCCACGGTGTTGCCAGCGGTGCAACGGAAAGGAACGAGCGCTCATGCGCGAGATCCTCGGAAAGGCACGCAGGCTCCTGTCCAAGCGGAACGACGGGGGGCCTGAGTTGATCAGCGCGGCCCTGACCTTCGCGACGGAATGGCAGTGGCCCGTACTCCCCGGCGCGGCACCGGACCCGCAGGGCCGGGCCCGCTGCAGCTGTCCGGACCCCGAGTGCACGGTGCCAGGCGCGCACCCGTTCGACCCCGGGCTCCTCGCGGCCACCACCGACGAGCGCATGGTGCGCTGGTGGTGGACCAACCGGCCCGCCGCGCCGATCGTCCTCGCCACCGGCGGCAAGGCCCCCTGCGCGGTCTCCCTGCCCGCCCTCGCGGCCTCCCGCGCGCTGACCGCCCTCGACCGTCAGGGCATGCGCCTGGGCCCGGTGATCGCCACGCCCAACCGCTGGGCGATCCTCGTCAAGCCGTACTCCATGGAGCAGTTGGGCGAACTGCTGTACGCCAAGGACTTCGTCCCCGGCTCCCTCCGCTTCCACGGCGAGGGCGGCTACATCGCGCTGCCCCCGTCCGAGACGGGCCACGGCGCCCTCCGCTGGGAGCGCGCCCCCCTGCCCGGCTCGGCCTCCCCCTGGGTGCCCGATGTCGAGGCCGTGGTGGACGCGGTGGTGGACGCCCTCACTCGTACGGGTGTGAGCGCGCCCGAGTTGTAAGGGTGTCGGGCGCGGGCGGAACCAGCCGCCCGCGCGCGCTCGTTATCGTCCCCTTCATGAACCTTCGTCTGCTCGCCCTCGCGGGCGTCGCGGCATGCGCCGTCGCGCTTCCTCTGGCCGTGGCCTCCGCGGGACAGGTGGGCGACGAGGTCGTACGGGCTCTGCCGCACGACGACCACAAGGCACCCGTCGCCTCCGCCGAGCCCTCCCGCTCCCCCTTGCTGCTCGGCCTGGGCCTGGCCACCGCCGCCCGCTGCGGCCCCGAACTCACCTCCCCCGAGGGCATCGAGGCGCAGACCTGTGTGCTGACGCAGGGCGAGGAGACGTGGGCCCGCACCTACTACCGCAATGTCACCGGCGGCGGGCTTGACTCCGTGCTCAGCCTCATGGGTCCCGGCGGCCGCACTGTGCAGATGCACTGCGCGGTGGGCGCGGACGACGAGCCGGGGACCTGTGAGACGCCCAGGGAGCGCACCTTGGGCGAGCCCGCCGCGTACACGGCGATCGCGGAGTTCGCGGGGCAGGGCGGTCAGGGGCCGCTTCTGCTGCGCTCCGGCAGCAACTCCGGGGCGGCTACGGGCAGTTGACGCCCGGCGGCAATCCGTAAAGCTGAGCGGGCACAGAAAGACCCGGTTGCTGGCGACGGGGGATGCACCAGCAACCGGGCTACTCGAACGGTAACAAGAGATCGGCTGTTCGCAAATTCGATCTCGGTTTTTCATCGGCTTTCCGGACACCGACTCACTTGATCCCGAAGGGAGTTGTGAGCGGATCCGGCCGCTCCGTCAGCCCGGGGTCGACTGACCGACCGGTCAGCCCACCCCGGGACTCGAATCTGTGTTTCAGCTGAGCGTGACCTGTCGGTTGGTCAGGCCCCCACGCGCGCGCCGCTCGTCCGCGGTGAGCGGAGCGTCCGAGGCCAGCGCGGCGGAGAGCCGCTCGGCGAACTCGGCGGCCGGCTTCTCCACGTCGTCCGCGGTGACCCCGCTCGGCAGGTCCCAGACCGGCACGGTGAGCCCGTGAGCGCGGAAGGAACCCACCAGCCGGGTGCCCTCGCCGAGGCTCGACTTCCCGGCCGCGTGCAGCCGCGCGAGCGCGTCCAGAAGCTGCTCCTCGGGATACGGCATGACCCAGCGCAGGTGGTTCTTGTCCGGGGTCTCGCACCAGTAGGCGGCGTCCACGCCCTGGAGCTTGGCGGTCGGGATGGCCGCGGCGTTGGCCCGCTCCAGGGAGGCGGTCACCTCCGGGGTGGCGTTCTCCGCGTCCGGCACCCAGAACTCGAAGCCCGCGTGCACGACTGGCTCGAACACGCCTTCGGGGTCGAGCAGATCCTGGAGCCGCGGGCCCTCGGCGGGCGCGCGGCGGCCCTGGACGGGGGTGCCCGGGTCGGCGGTGAGGGCGCGCTGGAGGGTGTCGGCGAGGTCGCGGCTGATGTCGCCCGAGGCCGTGTCGTTCTGTAGGCCCAGCAGCACCGAGCCGTCGTCGCGGCGCAGGGCCGGCCAGGCCATCGGCAGCACGGTGGCCAGCGTGACCGACGGGACGCCCTCGGGGAGGCCGCCCTTCAGGGGCAGTTCGACCGTGGCGGCCGGGACCAGCTCGCGCAGGGCCACCCAGTCGCCCTCGCCCGGCAGCCCCTCGAAGGGGCGCTGCACCAGCTCGGTCACCGCGTGCGCGGCGGCCCGGCCGTGGCAGGCCTTGTAGCGGCGGCCGCTGCCGCACGGGCAGGGCTCGCGGGCACCGACGACCGGGACCTCCCCGTCGGTGATCTGCGGGCGCTTGGCCTTCGTCTGGGGTCGCTTCTTGGCCATCGTGAGGTCTCCCGGTTACGGCTGGTCTCGTACGGCGGGAGCCTAGCCGTTCACGGGGTGCGCGACGGGAGCCTGTGGACAACGTGGGGGTGTGTGCCGACCTGCGGTCGACGTGGGCGCGCCGGCCGTCAGTCGAGGTCGGTGAACGCCTCCGCGAAGTCCAGATCGGCGATCGCCGACACCGAGGGGGCCGTCACGCGCGCGGCGAAGTCCTCGCGGCGGTGACCGGCGTCCGGATCATGGACGTCGTCGTGGACGACGACCCACACCGTGACCTCGCCGCGGGCGTCGTTGCGTACGCCCCAGTCGTCGGAGAGCGCGCTGACGATGTTCAGCCCGCGGCCGCCGTGCGCGGTGACCGAGGGTGTGGCCGGAGCCGGGCGGGTGGGCCCGCCGCCGTCCGTCACCTCGACCGTGAGTCTGCCGCCGGTGTCCACCCGCCAGGCGGCGCGGACATCGCCGTCCCCGGCCAGGGCGTCGCCCAGCGGCCGGCCGTGCTTGCACGCATTGCTCAAGAGTTCGGAAAGAATCAGTACGGCGTCGTCGATGACCGCTTCCGACACGCCACCCGTGCGCAGCTGAGAACGCATCCGGTGTCTTGCTTCCCCCACGCCCGCAGGGCCATGGGGTACGGCCATGCTCGACGACGTGGGCACCTCCTGTGCCACCACCAACGCCACCCCCGAGACCTCCTTTGCCCCACGCCACGGTGTGGATGCCCCATTGGCCTGTACCGGAAACCGGCCAATCGCGGTCCGCTGACGCATTCGTAACGATCGAATACGGTCCGAACGCGCCGGAGCACTCCCTGTAACCGTGTGGCTGGATTTCGACGCTATGGCCGGGTTGGGAGAATGCGGGTGGTGAAGGTGCCGGGTCAAGACACCTTCACAGGTCTTTACCAGTTGTGTCCGTTTTGGTTATCTGCCCAGCTGGCGCAGGACCGCGCGCGGGCGGTTGGTGATGATCGCGTCGATGCCGAGCTCGACGCAGAGGTCGACGTCCTCGGGCTCGTTCACCGTCCAGACGTGCACCTGGTGACCGGCTCGTTTCAGCCGCTCGATGAACGCCGGGTGATTGCGCACGATCCGGATCGAGGGCCCCGCGATCCGTACGCCCGCCGGGAGTCGACCGTCCCTCAGGCGGGGCGAGACGAACTGCATCAGATAGACCGTCGGAAGCGCCGGCGAGGCGGCACGCACGCGATGCAGCGAGCGCGCCGAGAAGCTCATGATCCGGACCGGGGAGTCGGCCGCCGTGGCGGGCGCGTCCAGGCCGAACCGCTTCAGCAGCACCAGCAGCCGCTCCTCCACCTGCCCCGCCCACCGCGTGGGGTGCTTGGTCTCGATGGCCAGCTCCACCCGCCGCCCCGCGTCCGCGACCAGCTCCAGGAGCCGCTCCAGCGTCAGTACGGAGGTGTCCTCCCGGTCCTCCGGACGGTGCTCCCAGTCGGGCTCCTCGTCGCGGTTCTTCCAGGAGCCGAAGTCCAGGGCGGCCAGCTCGGCCAGCTCCAGGGCGGAGACCGCCCCGCGCCCGTTGGACGTACGGTTGACGCGCCGGTCGTGGACGCAGACGAGATGGCCGTCGGCGGTCAGGCGTACATCGCACTCGAGGGCGTCGGCGCCGTCCTCGATCGCCTTCTTGTACGCGGCCAGGGTGTGCTCGGGGGCCTCCTCGGAGGCTCCGCGGTGGGCGACGACCTGAATGCTTTGCTGCCGTACGTGGGTCACCGCGTCATGGTGCCACCGCGCGCGGGTACGCGTCGCACGAGGAGGGCACAGAGAGGACGCCGAGATGCGTCTGGTTTGCCGGAAAGGTCCCATATAAAGGAAAGTCCTGGACCCACAGCCACCGCTTATGGTGCTCTGACGGCCTGTGGGAAAAGCTGACGGCATACAAAAGCACATGCACAGCTGCATCGCGCCGGACCGTCGGCAAGCGTGAACGAGCGTGACCGAGTGCGACCTTAGGACAACAGCCGTGGATCGAGGAGAAAAGCTGTGAGCACCGAGAACGAGGGCACTGCGGTACCCCCGGCCCCGTCCGCACCTCCCGTGCCGGTGGATTCCCCCGCAGCCTCCCCGCAGGCCACCGCGCCCGACAGCGGCGCCCCGACGACCCCGCTGCCCGCGACGCCGCCGAGCGCCCCCGGCGCACCGGAGCAGGAACTGGCCTACGCGGGCCAGGCACCGGCGTACGCCGCGGCGGGCGCGAGCGGTCCGCAGGGCGGCGGCCCGGAGGGCATCAGCGGCGGAGCGCCGGGGCAGCCGGGCGGTCAGGCGCCGGACGCCTCCTGGCCGCCCCCGCCCCCCGCGACCCCGACGTACGCCGACAGCGGTGCGGGCGGCGCGGGTGCCGGCGGCTGGGGCGCCTCCTACCAGCCCCCCGCGCCGAAGTCCCGCGGCCGTGGCGGCCTGATGGCGGCGGTCCTGATCGCCGCGCTGGTCGCGGGCGGCCTGGGCGGCGGCCTCGGCTACACCCTGGCCAAGAACGACGACAACACCTCGTCGACCACCGTCTCCGCCTCCGACAGCGGCGGCTCCGTCAAGCGGGAGGCGGGTACGGTCGCGGGCGTGGCCGCCAAGGCGCTGCCGAGCACCGTCACCATCGAGGCCGAGTCCAGCAGCGGCGAGGGCGGCACCGGTACCGGCTTCGTCTTCGACACCGAGGGCCACATCGTCACCAACAACCACGTGGTGGCGGACGCGGTGGACGGCGGCAAGCTGACCGCGACCTTCCCGAGCGGCAAGAAGTACGACGCCGAGGTCGTGGGCCACGCGCAGGGTTACGACGTGGCCGTGATCAAGCTCAAGAACGCCCCGAGCGACCTCAAGCCGCTGACCCTGGGCGACTCGGACAAGGTGGCGGTGGGCGACTCCACGATCGCCATCGGCGCGCCTTTCGGCCTCTCGAACACGGTCACGACGGGCATCATCAGCGCCAAGAACCGCCCGGTCGCGTCGAGCGACGGCAGCGGTTCGAACGCCTCCTACATGAGCGCCCTCCAGACGGACGCGTCGATCAACCCGGGCAACTCGGGCGGACCGCTCCTGGACGCCCAGGGCAACGTGATCGGCATCAACTCCGCGATCCAGTCCACCAGCAGCGGCGGCCTCGGCGGCACCAGCCAGTCCGGCTCGATCGGCCTCGGCTTCGCCATCCCGATCAACCAGGCCAAGTATGTCGCCCAGCAGCTGATCCAGACCGGCAAGCCCGTCTACGCCAAGATCGGAGCCTCGGTCTCCCTGGAGGACTCCACGGGCGGCGCGAAGATCACCGAACAGGGCGCCAGCGGCTCCGACCCCGTCGAGGCGGGCGGCCCGGCGGCCAAGGCGGGCCTCAAGCCCGGCGACGTCATCACCAAGCTCGACGACACGGTCATCGACTCCGGGCCCACCCTCATCGGGGAGATCTGGACCCACCAGCCCGGCGACAAGGTCAAGATCACCTACGAGCGCGACGGCAAGACCAACACCGTCGAACTCACCCTGGGCTCCCGCGAGGGCGACAGCTGACCCCACGCGCGCGTGGGCACCGGTTACTCTTGTCCCCGCGCCGCCGGGCTCCGGCCCTCCAGGCGGCGCGGGGAAGCGTGCCCGAGCGGCCTAAGGGAACGGTCTTGAAAACCGTCGTGGCAGCGATGTCACCGTGGGTTCAAATCCCACCGCTTCCGCGGTGAGCGTTTCAGTGCGGTGCGAATGGCCCCTGACCTGGGTTTGGGTCGGGGGTCGTTTGTGTTGGTGGGGGGTGTTTCTCGGTCTGGGTGGCGTTCATGATCGTTGTTGTCGAGGCCTCATCCGCCATCATGCCGTTGACGAGCGAGCGGAAGACATCGTCGCCGAGACGGGTCCTCTGCTGGCTGAGCCCGGAAAGGATCGAGCCGATCGGCCTTCCGATCTCCAGCTGGAGTGACAGAGCCTGGAGCAGCCAAGGCACGCCTTCCCTGGGACGCTGTTGCTTGGTGCGGATGATGCCCAACTGGTAGTAGCAACTGGCTATGCCGGCACGGTCGCCGAGTTCTTCCCTGATGGTGAGGGCGGCGTGGTAGCGCTCTTCGGCCTGTTGGAAGTGCCCTTGCTCCCGCGCGATGATGCCGAGGTGGTGGTAGCAGGTGGCGATGTTGGCGCGGCTGCCTAGCTGCGCGTAGATGGTGAGGGAGGCGCGGCAGCGCTCTTCGGCCTGCTGCAAGTCCCCCCGCAGCTGGGCGATGATGCCCAACTGGTAGTAGCTGCCGGCTATGCCGGCTTGATCGTCGAGCTCCTCGTTGATGGTGAGGGCGGCGTGGTAGCGCTCTTCGGCCTGTTGGTAGTCTCCCCGATCCTGGGCGATGATGCCGAGCTGGTGGTAGCCGGTGGAGATGTTGGCCCGGTTGCCGAGTTCCTCGTTGATGGTGAGGGCGGCGTGGTAGCGCTCCTCGGCCTGCTGCAAGTCCCCGCGCAGCTGGGCGATGATGCCGAGTTGGTGGTAGCCGGTGGAGATGTTGACGCGGTTGCCGAGCTCTTCGTTGATGGTCAAGGAGGCGTGGTAGCGCTCTTCGGCTTGTTGGTAGTCCCCCCGTTCCTGGGCGATGATGCCGAGCTGGTGGATGTGGGCGGCGGCAGAGCGGGATCGGGGCGGGACCCAGGTCAGGGTTTCCTCGATGAGGTGTCGTTCCCAGTCCCAGGCTCCCCAGGTCTGTAGCTGCGAGCACACCCTCTGGGTGATCGAGTCGGCCTGGTCGAGGTCCCCTGCCTGATGATGATGGTGACGCGCCTCGATGAGCTGGGTGATGTCCTCGACCTCAGATTGCGGCCATACGTTGACTCGCCATTCCCAGTAGGCCGCGGCCCGGCGATGAGCGGCTCTGAGGGCGTCGGGGTGGGTGCGTCGGCGAAGAGCGTCGGCTGTCCAGTGATGAACCGTCAAACCGGGGACCGAACCACCCCGCTCGTCTTGGGGTGCGGGTGCCGGAGAGAGCAGCCCGAGGTCCAGTAGCTGATTCAACGCGTCCGTGGCTTGGACGTCCATGTCGACCGGGGGGCGCTGGAGTTCCTCCATGATGGCTGTGTATTCCGCGAACATCTCGGGCCCGGAGGCATCACTGTCGTCCAATGCCACTCCGGCATCCCTTGCTTGGCTGATGCGCGCGGTGAGGTTCGTGGCACGTAACAGAAGGTCGTGGTCGAGTTCGGGGACCTTGGTCAGCTGGGACAGCTGCCATGCGGCTCCGATCCGGTCGACCGAAGCCCGATACACGGCCATGCCGTACAGGAGCTGTCGCGCTCCGGGTACGGCGTCGAGCTGACCGAGCAGGCTGTCGAGCAGGACGTCGTCCACGGCGAGAGTGACGGTCTCGGCCAATGCTCTGTTCAGGTCGCCTTGTGTGCCTGTCAGCCAGCGCTTGTGATCGTGGATGCCGCGATCCTTCAGGGCGGTTTCCATACGGCGGGCGATGTCGGGGAACCGGGCTTCGCCGCCGCGAAGTAGGGCGTCGAGGTATTCCAGGGCCCGCGGGTGGCCGCCGACATCGGTGTATGCGCGCCGTTGGTCGGCCGGGCTGAGGGCGGCCAGGCCGTCCAGGCGCCAGATCAGCTTGCGGGTCTCGGCCAGAGTCAGAGGCCCTAGATGATGAGCGAGAAGCTGTTGGTCGGCTTGCCGGGGGAGTCGGATCGGGTAACGGCTGGTGACCAGCAACCGGGTGCGGGGGCTCTCCTCGGTCCACGCGGCCAGCAGTTCCGCGAGCTCGGGGTCCGTGATGTGGAGTTCGTCTCCGGACAATGAGGACAGAAGGTCTTCGGCGTTGTCCACGACCATCAGCACGCGCAGCCGGGGCAGCACGAATTGACGGATCAGTTGCCACCGCGCCCGCCAAGGTGAACTTGCATCGGCCAGAGCCGCCGACAGCCGGCGCAACGGGTCCGTCGCCGGCAGATCCCCTTCCACCAAGCAGTACGCCACAAGACGTTGCCGCAACGTCTCCAGGACCGCGTCGACGGTCCGGGTCGTGGCCGCCGAGACCGGCACGATCAACCGGTCATGAGTCTCGTAGTGATGCAGCAGCTCGGCGGCCAGCGTCGACTTCCCGACACCCCCGATGCCGTGCACCAACACCCCCGCGCACTGGGAATCGCGCAGCGCACCCAGCAGTCTGCGCAGCTCGGCACGGCGTCCCACGAAATCGCCGACCTTGCGTACGACCATGCCCTCGTCCAGCACCGCCTCCGGCATCATCGGCATCTGATCGGCACTGTGGGTGCGGTCGAAGAGCGGCAAGGGAGGCCCGGCCAGGAACAGCGCCGGGGTGGCCCACTCCGGCCAGGCGGCGCGAGGGTCCTGGTCCGGCAGCCGTCGGCGTCGGGTCTCCAGGGTGCGCCGGGCCTGGGAGAGGGCGGTCAGCGGGTTGGGGTGCTCGGCGCGGGCCAGCGTCTGGTACATCTCCGCGGTCAGTTCGGTGGCGTAGTGGTCGGTGACGGAGTCGGTCATCGCCAGCACCGCCGGGACTCCGTGCGCCAACAACTCGCGGGCCAGACCGGTCCGTACCCGGCCTTCCCCACTCGCGGCGGCGGCAGCGGCATTGATGTCGGCGTCGTCCTGCTGTTGCGTCGCCTTCGAAGGCAACGGAGCACGCGCGGTGGAGCAGCCCGACAACACCACCAACGGAACACCACGATCGTTGGGCAGACCCTCCGCCAGGAACCGCTCCGCGTCGACCTCGTCAGCCTGTCCCCGCGCGTCCTCCAACAGCAGGGCCCCCGGCTTGGCATGACAGGACAGATGCAGGATGTGAAACCGCTCCTGCTCCAAGGCCGTACGGATCTCAGCCAGGCTCCCCCAGTTCAGCACCCGCACATACGCACCCTGTCGAGATCGGGCCGGATCCACCGCATCCAGAATCCGCCCCAACTCCCGCTCGTAATCCAGCAGCTCACCCCCGCCCGACTCCGGACTGGCCACCACCGCCAGAATCCGCAGCGGTCCCGGAACCGCACTGCGACCGGTGAGCACTCCCCACGCAGCGTCCGGTACAGCTCCACCTGTTCGGACAGCACCAACGGCCCCGCCATCCCCGGCACGACCAGCGTCTCCCACGGCAGATCCACGCACGCCGGGTCATCCACCGCGAGCCCGATCCGTAACGACGTATGCCGCGCCCGAGCCAGTCGCTCCTGCTCGGCCACCGCCGCCGCGACCGCACCGCTCGCGAACCGCTCCCCGAGGGCCTCCCCGACCACTGCCAGCGCCCCCGACGGCCCTCCGAGGGCGGCCGTCTCCTGGAGCAGCCGTCGCGTGGGGACGCCTTCCAAGGCCGCGGCGCGGGCACGGTGCAGCATCCCCAAGCGCTGCTCCAGGTCGTCGTCGACTTCGCCGGGCGGGCAGGAGAGATCCCGTCCCGCGGCGCTGAAGATCACCGAGTCCGTGCCGACTCGTAACTCCGCGCGCGTGGGCCCGTCCAGGCGGTAGGTCACCGGTTCGGGCACCACCAGCGGCTCGCCCCGTCTCGGGCGTTGC
The DNA here is from genome assembly GCF_040644695.1 of Streptomyces sp. NPDC046909. NCBI lineage: Bacteria > Bacillati > Actinomycetota > Actinomycetes > Kitasatosporales > Streptomycetaceae > Streptomyces > Streptomyces sp. NPDC046909. The sequence continues at coordinate 757,270 of NZ_JBEYXC010000003.1, forward strand.
GCCGGAGGCTTCCTGAGTACCGCCTGCTTCAAGTCCCGTACGAGATCCAGGTACTGCTCGGAGGAGGCCACCTCGCGGAAGTCGACGTACAGCCGGGAGGCGATGAAGACCGGCAAGTCCACGTCGCCGACCACGACCGGTATCAGGCGCTTGCCCTGCTCCACCGCGCCGGTCATGGCGGCGGCGAACTCCTCCCCGCACCAACCGGAGTCCACCCAGTGCTGACTGACCACCGCCACCACGGCGTCGGCGTTCGTCAGCCCTTCCTGCAGCTGTGACGCCACAAGTCGGCCCCCGGCCATCTCCCACTGGTCCAGCCATACGTCGAGGCCCAGTCGATGAAGGTTCTCAGCCAACGTCTTTGCCCACACACCGTCCTTGTGCGCGTAGGACAAGAACAGATCGAATCGCCCGACACCAGCCACACCGCACCCCCGAACCGGGCACCCCGTACAACGTGCGCGCCCCCGGCCACCGCTCCTCAAGCTGGCCACACAGTAGGGCACGGCATGGGCCCGTACGCCTGGAATGACGTGATTGCCCGTTGGGGGCTCGCGTAAACGAACCCCTCAGGGAATCAGGAAGCCGACCAGCAGACGATGATGACGCCCGCGCCCCAAGTTCCCCTGCCGCCCATGCCCGCCTCCATGGGCGACCTGCCCCTTACGAACTTCCTCCCCTACAGCTCGAAGTCCTCCGCCAGTTCGTCCCACGCCACATCCCGCAGGTCGTCCTCCGCGTCGCAGCCCGACGGCACCCGGGTCGTGGGCTGGAACCAGACGACCGTCAGGAACGACCGGTACAGGACCGGGTCGTGGGTCGGGTTCAGGGCGTGGGAGCGGAAGTTGCCGACGCAGGCGACGGACGGGATGACCTCCACCGGACCGAACGCTCCCGCGTACTGGTCGGGATACTCACGCGGGGGCGGGACGAGGTGGACCGGCGACTTGGGGAACTCCCGCGCGGCGAAGCGCAACAGGCCTTTGATCTTCATCTCGTTGACCACCCGGCACGGGTAACCCTCCAGCATCCCGCCGTACGTGGAGGAGAGCCGCAGCTCGGAGAGGTCGACGCTGCGGCCGGAGGCGAGGACGAGGCGGGCCAGTGACATGGTCGGCACTCTAGGGCGGTGGTGCATCGAGCTCCCCTGAATTTCACGGCCGACGCCAGTTCGTACGTGCCTTGCTCATGGGTCTTGCTTTCGGGCCTTGCTCACGTGGCTTGCTCACGTGTCTTACGTGCCTTCGTGCGCGCCTCACGCGCGCGTGCCGTGCCCTACGACGGCCGGTGCCCCGTCATCCGCGCCGCCGACGCGATCGTCGCGCGGGCCTCCCGTTCGGTGAGGCCGGTGTTGAGGGCCGCGTCGACGAGGGGGTCGACGAGGGTGGGACCGATGCCGTCCTCGTAGGCGCGGCAGGCCGCCCAGAAGAGGCGGGTGTTGCGCTGGCCCTCGTGCGCGGCGAGGACGAACTGGACCAGGCCCTGACCGTGGTCGCCGGCCGACGGAGGCGTGGGGTGATGGGTGCGGGGCGGGGGGAGCAGGAGCCGGAGCAGGGCCGGTGGACAGGCCGCCGGGGCGAGGTGGGCGGTGCCGGGCGCCGTTTCGTAGACGCCGTGGTCGGTGCGGGAGCCGGGGCCGACCAGGTAGCCGCCGGCGCCTCGGATGTCGATGCCGGGGGCGAGGCGGCCGGCGGAGTTGGGGACGACGACGTCGGGCGGGCCGCTCAGCCAGAGGTGGCGGCCGCCGGACGGCGTCAGTACGACGACCGTGGCGGGGATCGTGAACAGATGGCGTAGGGCCAGCTCGCGCAGGGCCGCCGAGGAGTCCGTGTCGGATTTCGTGTCGAGGTCGACGCCGATCAGGTGGTGGGGTGGGAGGCCGCAGGCGATGCCGTAGCCCGTGGCCCAGGGGGCGGCGGCGAACAGTGCGCGGATCCGGGCGGGGTCGGTGGCGGCGTCGTAGACCCCGTGGCCGAAGCGGCCGCACTCGCCGTGGCAGGGGGCCGGGTCGGGGGTGTCGCGGTGCGGGGAGCGCAGGGCCGGGAGCTTCGTCCGGGACAGAGGGATGACGGCCAGGCCGCGCTCGGCGGCTGACAGGGCGTGGGCTAGGGCCAGCGTCGTGGCCTGCCGGTCTGTGGTGGCCATACCTCTATGTTCGTACGAGTGTTCGAAAAAGGGAAGTGTATTCCAGGGCGACTCGCCGGGCGGGGCTGGTTGGCCGGAAAAGCGCCGGAACGCTTCACCTCTTGGGGCGCTTGGTCCGTTCTGTCAGCACCATCCTGACCTGCTGATCAAGGTCGGGAAAGGGGTTTATCGACTTGTCCTCACGCTTCAGGGGGAATAGCCGCTTCCGGGCTGGTTCGCCGGGGATTCGGTGGGCAACTCTGGTCTCGCGACGTCGTGAACGACTCCGAGGCGGTCGGCCAACTGCCTTGGAAACAGCCTTACTTGACGTACTTCCGGCAAGAAGCCGGGTTCTGGAGGAAGAAACATGGCAAGCATCCGTACCGCCCGCGTCATCGCCGCCGTCTCCGCCCTCCCGCTCGCCGCCGCGCTCTTCACCGGCGTCGCGACGGCGGACAACGGCGGCTTCGCGGACGACGGATCGAACGCGGGTGTCGCGAGCATCGTCGGCAGCGGCGTCGGTGGCACCAACAACGGCAACTCGTCCACCACGCAGCAGAACGCGGTCGGCTCCGGCGCCTCGAACCAGAGCAACACCGCGCAGGTCAACGGCTCCGCGTTCACGGCCATCAACCAGGGGAACGACAACACGTCCATCACCTTCACGCCGCTGTGGTGGTGAGCTGAGGGGCCACTGCTCCGGCAACGGCCCCGGTCTCCGAGCGGGTGTGCTTCATGGGGTGTGAGGCGTCTGCGCGGCGGTGCTCCGGCATCGCCGCGCAGGCGTTTGTGCGGGGGCCGGCTGTCTTGACAGTGCACAGGATCTGACGGACAGTCAGAAATCTTCGTGGAGAGAGTGGGAACCTCGGCGGCGGCTGCGGTGTACCAGAAGTGTCGATACGCAACGGGCGGGGCGACAGGGACGACGAGGGCGAGAGAGGGGACTTGGGGGAGGCCATGGACGACGACGAACTGGAGAAGCGACTCAAGGCGTACGAGGGGCGGCCCGCCGCCGTCTCCGGCACCGGCAAGGACCCCGTCAACGCGCCCATGATCCGGCACTGGTGCGAGGCCATGGGCGACACCAACCCGGCCTACACCGGCCCGGACGCCATCGCCCCGCCCACCATGCTCCAGGCCTGGACCATGGGCGGCCTCTCCGGACATACGGGCCGCTCGTCCGCCTACGACGAACTCCTCACCCTCCTCGACGAGTCGGGCTGCACCTCGGTCGTCGCCACCGACTGCGAGCAGGAGTACGTCCGTCCCCTGCGCCCCGGTGACGAGATCACCTTCGACGCGGTGATCGAGTCCGTCTCCTCCCGCAAGACGACCAAGCTCGGCACCGGATACTTCGTCACCAGCCGCATGGACATCCGCGTCGGCCCCGACCTCGCGGGCACCCACCGCTTCCGCATCCTCAAGTACGCCCCCGCGCGACGGGAACAGCAACATCGACAGGAAGGGCGGCAACGTCAGGAAGGACAGGAACACCAGGAAGGACGGGAACGGCCGGGAGGGCAGGAACGGCCGGGATTGCAGGACCGGCAGCAACAGCAATCGGACACGGCACCCCGCCGCCCCCGCCCCGTCATCAACCGCGACAACGCCGGCTTCTGGGAAGGCGTACGCCGACACCGCCTCCTCATCCAGCGCTGCACCGCCTGTTCGACGCTCCGCCACCCCTGGCTGCCCGGCTGCAACACCTGCGGCCACCCGGAATGGGACACCGTCGAGGCGTGCGGCACCGGCACGGTCCATTCGTACGTCGTCATGCACCACCCGCCCTTCCCGGCCTTCGAACCCCCTTATGCCGTGGGCCTGATAGAGCTCACGGAGGGCGTGCGGATGATCAGCAACGTGACCGGGGTGCCGTACGACAAGGTGCGGATCGGCATGCCGGTGCGGCTCGAATTCAAGGAGTACGACGAGGAGTTGGTGCTCCCCGTCTTCCGCGCCGAGGATGCTTCGCACGAGGAGGGGTCCCATGGAGCTCGGTGAGCAACTCCCGCCGCTGGAGATCCCGGTGACCCGCACGCTGATCGTCGCCGGCGCCGTCGCCTCCCGCGATTACCAGGACGTCCATCACGATGCCGAACTGGCCCGGCAGAAGGGCTCGCCGGACATCTTCATGAACATCCTGACGACCAACGGGCTCGTCGGCCGGTACATCACGGACCACTTCGGACCGACGGCGGAGCTGCGCCGCGTCGCCATCCGGCTCGGCGCCCCCAACTACCCGGGAGACACCATGGTGTTGAGGGGCACGGTCGAGGAGGTCGACGGCGAGACGGCGACGGTCCGGGTGATCGGGGAGAACGGCATCGGCAGACACGTCACGGGCACGGTGACGGTCACGCTGCCCTCGGACGCCGGACGCCTGTCCGATGCCGCGAGCTTCTCCGATGCCCCGCACCTCTCCGACACCCCCCGCCCCTCCAACGCGCCCCACTCCTCCGAAGGAGGCCCCGCATGAGCGTGCGTGCCCGGGACTCCCTCGGCGGTCGTGCGGCGATCGTCGGTATCGGGGCCACCGAGTTCTCGAAGGACTCCGGCCGCAGTGAGCTGAAGCTGGCCGTGGAAGCGGTGCGGGCCGCGTTGGACGACGCGGGGCTGGCGCCGGGAGACGTGGACGGGATGGTGACGTTCACGATGGACACCAACCCGGAGATCACGGTGGCCCAGGCCTGCGGGATGGGCGAGCTGTCCTTCTTCTCCCGCGTCCACTACGGCGGCGGCGCGGCCTGCGCGACGCTCCAGCAGGCGGCGCTGGCCGTGGCGACGGGCGTGGCCGAGGTGGTGGTCTGCTACCGCGCCTTCAACGAACGGTCGGGGCGGCGCTTCGGCTCCGGAGTGCAGCACCGGGAGCCCTCGGCGGAGGGGGCCGCGCTCGGCTGGTCGCTGCCGTTCGGGCTGCTCACCCCGGCGTCCTGGGTGGCGATGGCGGCGCAGCGCTATCTCCACACCCACGGCCTGACTCCGGAGGCGTTCGGGCAGGTGGCGGTCACCGCACGCAGACACGCGGCGACCAATCCGGCGGCGTACTTCCACGGCCGCCCGATCACCCTCGCCGACCACGCGGCCTCCCGCTGGATCGTCGAGCCGCTCCGTCTTCTGGACTGCTGCCAGGAGACGGACGGGGGACAGGCCCTGGTCGTCACCACTCCCGAGCGGGCCCGCGACCTGCCGAACCCACCGGCGCTCGTGGCCGCCGCGGCCCAGGGGGCGGGCCGGGCCCAGGAGCAGATGACCAGCTTCTACCGCGACGACCTGGCAGGCCTGCCGGAGATGGGCGTGGTGGCCCGCCAGCTGTGGCGCACGTCGGGGCTCGGGCCGGCCGACATCGACGTGGGGATTCTGTACGACCACTTCACGCCGTTCGTGCTGATGCAACTGGAGGAGTTCGGGTTCTGCGGGAAGGGGGAGGCGGCGGAGTTCGTGGCGGGGGATCGGCTGCCGCTCAATACGCACGGGGGGCAGCTCGGGGAGGCGTATCTGCACGGGATGAACGGCATCGCGGAGGGAGTGCGTCAGATAAGGGGGACGGCGGTGAACCAGATATCCGGCGCGGCCCGGGTGCTGGTGACGGCGGGCACGGGGGTGCCGACGTCGGGGCTGGTGCTCAGCGAGGACGGCTGAGGCGCCGGGGGCGGACTTGGTCGTGCGCGGGGGCGTACCCCTCAGGGGTCATCCCGTAGTAGTCGCCCCTCCCTCGTCCACCCTCAGGAGGTGGAGCCACCCCCACCCCTACAACCTGAGGCGGAGTCGTCTTCGGGACCTGCGGCCGATGAGCCGGAGGCACCCTCGCTCCTAGCGTGGAGCCATGACCACACCCGTCTGCACCAGCGCTTCGGAGGCCGCGGTAACGGCGAGGCCGACCCGCCCGTATGCGACGTACCCCTCCTTCTCGTCGTATGTGAGGGCCCGCCAGCCGGTGCTGCTGCGTACCGCCCGGTCGCTGACCGCGAACCCGAGCGACGCGGAGGACCTGCTGCAGACCGCGCTCACCAAGACCTATGTCGCCTGGGAGCGGATCGAGGACCACCGGGCGCTGGACGGCTATGTGCGCAGGGCGCTGCTGAACACGCGCACCTCGCAGTGGCGCAAGCGCAAGGTGGACGAGTTCGCGACCGACGAGATCCCGGAGCCCGAGCCGGTGCCCGGTGGGGACGACCCCGCCGAGCAGCAGGCGCTGCATGACGCGATGTGGCGGGCGATCATGAAGCTGCCGGCCCGGCAGCGGGCGATGGTCGTCCTCAGGTACTACGAGGATCTGAGCGAGATCCAGACGGCCGAGGTGCTCGGGGTCTCGGTGGGCACGGTGAAGTCGGCGGTGTCACGGGCGTTGGGCAAGCTGCGCGAGGACCCGGAGCTGGGGCTCGCCCGGCAGACCTAGGATCTGTCCTCGCGGTCGGCGGATGTGAACGCAACGTGACGTGATCGATCACCCGGCCCTAGTGACATACCACGCGGTATGTGCGCAGAATCAGCCCAACCCTTACTACCGCGTAGGCAATGTCGCCCCGGGAGGACGCCGTGCTGAGCACCATGCAGGACGTACCGCTGCTGATCTCGAGGATCCTGGCCCACGGGTCCACGATCCACGGCACATCGCAGGTGACCACCTGGACCGGTGAGGGCGAGCCGCACCGGCGGTCGTTCGCCGGGATCGGTGCCCGTGCGGCTCAGTTGGCGCACGCGCTGCGGGACGACCTGGGCGTGGCCGGGGACGAGCGGGTCGCGACGCTGATGTGGAACAACGCCGAGCACGTGGAGGCGTACTTCGCGATCCCGTCCATGGGCGCGGTGCTGCACACGCTCAACCTCCGGCTGCCTCCGGAGCAGTTGGCGTGGATCGTCAACCACGCGGCCGACCGGGTCGTGATCGCCAACGGTTCGCTGCTGCCGCTGCTCGTCCCGCTGCTCCCGCATCTCAAGACGGTCGAGCACGTGGTGGTGAGCGGGCCGGGTGACCGTTCCGGGCTCGCGGGCGCCGCCGGCGTTCAGGTGCACGAGTACGAGGAACTGATCGCCGGGAAGCCGACGGCGTACGAGTGGCCGGAGCTGGACGAGCGGCAGGCCGCCGCCATGTGTTACACCTCCGGCACCACGGGCGACCCCAAGGGCGTGGTGTACAGCCACCGTTCGATCTATCTGCACTCCATGCAGGTCAACATGGCCCAGTCGATGGGCCTCACCGACCAGGACATCTCCCTGGTGGTCGTCCCGCAGTTCCACGTCAACGCGTGGGGCCTGCCGCACGCCACCTTCATGACCGGCGTGAACCTGCTGATGCCGGACCGGTTCCTCCAGCCCGCGCCGCTCGCCGAGATGATCGAGAGCGAGAAGCCGACGCACGCGGCCGCCGTCCCGACCATCTGGCAGGGCCTGCTCGCCGAGCTGACCGCCAAGCCGCGGGACGTCTCCTCCCTCGGCCAGGTCACCATCGGTGGCTCGGCCTGCCCGCCCTCCCTCATGGAGGCCTTCGACAAGCTGGGCATGCGGGTCTGCCACGCCTGGGGCATGACCGAGACCTCCCCGCTCGGCACCATCGCCCGTCCGCCGGCCCATGTGGTGGGCACGGAGGAGGAGTTCGCGTACCGCCTGACCCAGGGCCGTTTCCCGGCGAGCGTCGAGGCCCGCCTCAGCGGCCCCGGCGGCGAGCGCCTCCCCTGGGACGGCGAGTCCGCGGGCGAGCTGGAGGTCCGCGGCCCCTGGATCGCCGGCGCCTACTACAACGGCCCGGACGCCGAACCCCTGCGCCCCGCCGACAAGTTCAGCGAGGACGGCTGGCTGAAGACCGGCGACGTCGGCACCATCTCCGCCGACGGTTTCCTCACCCTCACCGACCGCGCCAAGGACGTCATCAAGTCCGGCGGCGAGTGGATCTCCTCGGTCGAGCTGGAGAACGCGCTGATGTCCCACCCGGACGTCGCCGAGGCCGCCGTGGTCGCCGTACCCGACGAGAAGTGGGGCGAGCGCCCCCTCGCCACGGTCGTCCTCAAGGAGGGCTCCGCCGCGACCTTCGAGACCCTGCGCGCCTTCCTCGCCGACGAGGGCCACATCGCCAAGTGGCAGCTCCCGGAGCGCTGGACGGTCATCGAGTCGGTCCCGAAGACGAGCGTGGGCAAGTTCGACAAGAAGGTGCTCCGCAAGCAGTACGCGGAAGGAACGCTGGACGTCACCAAGCTCTAGCAGACCCTCATCGGCACCAACTGAACCTCATCAGGCTTCAGTTGGTGCCGATCCGCGCCAGCAGATCCACGATCCGTGCCTGCACCTCGGCGCTGGTCGACCGTTCCGCCAGGAACAGCACCGTCTCGCCGGAGGCCAGCCGCGGCAGGTCCGCCTGGTCGACGGCGGCGGTGTAGACGACGAGCGGGGTGCGGTTGAGCTGCCCGTTCGCGCGCAGCCAGTCCACGATTCCGGCCTGTCGCCGATGCACCTGGAGCAGATCCATCACGACCAGGTTCGGCCGGAACTGCCCCGCCAGCGTCACCGCGTCCGCGTCGCTCGCGGCCCGCGCCACCTGCATCCCGCGCCGCTCCAGCGTCGCGGTCAGCGCCAGCGCGATCTCCGCGTGCTCCTCGATCAGCAGCACCCGCGGCGGATGCTGCTCACTGTCCCGCGGCGCCAGCGCCTTCAGGAGTACGGCGGGGTCGGCGCCGTACGCCGCCTCGCGCGTCGCCTGTCCGAGCCCCGCCGTCACCATCACGGGCACCGAGGCCGCCACCGCCGCCTGCCGCAGCGACTGGAGCGCGGTCCGGGTGATGGGCCCGGTCAGCGGGTCCACGAACAGCGCGGCGGGGAAGGCGGCGATCTGCGCGTCGACCTCCTCGCGGGAGTGCACGATGACCGGCCGGTAGCCGCGGTCGCTGAGCGCCTGCTGCGTGGTGACGTCCGGCGCGGGCCACACCAGCAGCCGCCGCGGGTTGTCCAGCGGCTCCGGCGGCAGCTCGTCGTCCATCGGCTGCGGACGCGGCGGGTCGGCCACCTCGACGGCCCCACCGGGACCGTCCAGCGGCTCGGGCCCCTCGTCGGCGTTCTCGTCCGGGGCGCCTATGGCGTACGACCGTCCGGTGCCCTCCGTCATCTGCGCGAGCCGGGACTGCCCGGCCAGGGACGGCTGTGCCTGTGCCTGTGCCGGTGTCTGCTCGCCCGTCGGATGCGGGCGCCCGGCGGCCGGGTCGGGCGGCGTGCCGAGCTTGCGGCGACGGCCGCCACCGCCCGGCTGATGCGGCGCGGGCGTCGCCGTCGGCTGCGGCTGCTGCACCTGCGCGGCCTGCCGGGTGAACGGCACCCCCTGCCCCAGCGTCCGCACGCTGATCGCCCGCCCCTGCGTCGAGTTCGGGTCGACGGGCGCGGCTGCGGCGGCCGAGGCCTCCGCGGGCAACGGCTGCGCCGCCCGCGCGGCCGCCGCCGGAGGCAACGGCGTGCCGGGCACCGGAGTGCCCACGGGCTGCGCCGAGTTCGCCGGTACGGGGCCGACGCCCTCGGCGGTCGGCCACGGCTGCGCGGCCGGTGCCTGCTGCGGTGTCCCCTGCGGGACTTGCTGCGGCGCCTGACCGGGAGCCGCCTCGGCCGGAAGCGGCTGACCGGCGGCGGTCAGACCGGACGAGGGGGTCGAGGCCTGTGCCTGAGCGGGCAGCGCGGTCTGGCCGGTGCCCTGCTGCGGGTTCTGCGGGTTCTGCGGGTGCTGCGCGGCGACGGTCGCGGGGGGCGAAGCCTGGGACGGAATCCCCTGCCCGGCCGTCCCCCCGGCCTCGGCCGGCTGCGCCACGGCCCGTCGACGGCGGCCCGTGGGCGCGTTCGCCGGATGCGGCTGCGGCGGCGTGTGATCGTCGGCCTGGTCGTGCGGCACGGCGTCGTGCCGCCCGTCGTCGACGAGCCCGGCCGCGGCCGCGGCCTGCCCCGGAAGCGGTACGGCGGGCTGAGCACCGGGCACCTGCGCCGGTACGGCAACGGGAGCGCCGGCCGCCTGCCCGGGCACAGCCACCTGGCCCGGAACCTGCCCGGCGATCTGTCCTGCAACCTGCGGGGGCACCTGCGGGGGCACTTGCGCGGGAACCTGAGCCGGTACGCCGACCTGCCCCGCCCCCTGTCCTGCCTGCCCCACCTGCCCCGCGACGGCGACCTGTCCGGCCGTACCGTCGTCGCCCCGGTCCGCCTCGGCGGGCGGCAGGGCGAACACCGAGCGGGGCGCGGCCTCCTGCGCGGCGGCGCGTTCGTTGGCGGCGGCCAGGGCACGGCGCCGGCGCCCGGTCGGCTGGGCACCGTCGTTCTCGCCGACGGGCTCGCCGGACGCCACCGCGGGCAGCGCGGGCGGCAGCGCGTGCTGTTCGACAGCGCCGGGCGCGCCGGATGCGGCGGAGTCATCGTCACGGCGGGCGCGACGCCCTCCGCCGGGTGCGGGCATGCCCTGCGGCGGTACGGTCCCGCCCAGTCCGCTCCCCACGGCCGCGGTGCCCGCGGCATACTCGGCGGCGGTGACGACGGCCCCCTCGGAGACCCCCTCGCCCCCTCCGGCACCGTCCACCCCGGCACCCTCGGCAGGCCGCCCGCGCCGCCGCCCAGTACCGCCGGACCCGGATGCCGACGAGTTCCCGTCCCCGTTCCCGAGCCCGTTGTTCCCGAGCCCGTTCCCGGACTCGACGGAGGCCTGCGCCGGAACAGGCGCCGCCTCCACCGCCGTATGCCTTCTGCGGCGACCGGTGGGTACACCCTCGGCCCCGTCGGACTCACCGAAGCCGGAATCCGACCCGGAAGCGGAACCGGGACCCGCACCCGAACCGGGGTCACCCGCACCGTGCTCCGGCTCGTCCCCGCTCTCCAGGAACGCGTCGACGGACGACTGCCGCGCCCGCCGTCGGCCGCCCCCGCCGTCGGTTCCGGCGGGCGGTGCCTCGATCGCGGCCGGGCCGGGTGCCGGAACGGCCCCCGCCCCGCCGCCGATGGGCACTTCGAGGACGTACGCGTTGCCGCTCATCCCCGGCACTTCGTGCGTCTGGAGCACACCGCCGTGGGCGCGCACGATCCCGCGCACGATCGGCTCGTGCACCGGGTCGCCACCGGCGTACGGCCCGCGCACCTCGATGCGTACGACCTCGCCGCGCTGCGCCGCCGCCACGACGACGGTGTTGTCCATGTACCCGCCCGCGGACACGGGCGAGTTGCCGGTCGCGTCGACGCCGGCGACGTCCGCGACGAGATGGGCGAGGGCACGGGCGAGGAGCTGCGGGTCGACCTCGGCCTCGATGGGCGGGGCGTGCACGGCGAACTGGACGCGCCCGGGCCCGATGAGCTCCACGGCCCCGTCGACGCCCGCGGCGACGACCGCGTCGAGCATCACCTTCGTACGGGTGATGCCGTCGGTGCCGGAGTCGAGGCGCTGGTAGGCGAGGACGTTGTCGATGAGCTGGGTGATCCGCGAATAGCCCGCGGACAGGTGGTGGAGCACCTGGTTGGCCTCGGGCCACAGCTGTCCGGCGTCGTCGGCGGCGAGGGCGGCGAGTTCGCGGCGGAGTTCGTCGAGGGGGCCGCGCAGGGAGGCACCGAGGAGCGTCAGGAGCTGCTCGTGCCGGCCGGCGAGAGCCTCGTAGCGGTCCTTCTCGCGCTCGCCCAGGGCGGCGTACCGCTCCTCACCCGCGGCGAGTTCCTCCTCGTGCTGCTCCTGGAGTTCCTCGACCTCGCGGACGTGCTGCTGGCGCAGGGCGGTCAGCTCGGAGGCGTGGTCCTCGGCGAGCCGCTCCAGCTCCTCCGCGTGCCGCTTGTCGGAGGCGTCCTTCTCCTCGGCGAGCTGGTCGTACGGCCGCCGGTCGGTGAAGGTCATGACGGCACCGACGAGCTGGTCGCCGTCCCGCACCGGCGCGGTCGTCAGGTCGACGGAGACCTTCTCGCCCTTCTTCGACCACACCACCTGCCCGCGCACCCGGTGCTTGCGCCCGGAGCGCAGGGTGTCGGCGAGCGGGGACTCCTCGTACGGGAACGGCGTACCGTCCGCGCGGGAGTGCAGCATGAGGTCGTGCAGCTCGCGGCCGCCGAGGTCGCTGGCCCGGTAGCCCAGTATCTGCGCGGCGGCGGGGTTGACGAGCACGATCCGCCCGTCGGTGTCGGTGCCCACGACCCCTTCCGCGGCCGCACGCAGGATCATCTCGGTCTGCCGCTGCGAACGCGCCAGCTCGGCCTCGGTGTCGACGGTCCCGGTGAGGTCCCGTACGACGAGCATCAGCAGCTCGTCGCCGCCGTAGCCGTAGCTGTCGTAGGCCTGCTGGCCGTTCTCGAGGTTGGCGCTGGTGACCTCGACGGGGAACTCGATGCCGTCGGTCCGGCGCGCGATCATCCGCGTCGGCTTGGTCTGCCCGCGCGGATCCATGTGATCGGGCCGCCGCATGGACCCCGGGATCAGCCTGGAGTCGAACTCGGGCAGCAGATCGAGCAGCCCGCGCCCGACCAATGCCGTACCCGGCGCCTCGAACGCTTCGAGCGCGATGGTGTTGGCGTTCACGACGGTCCCGTTGGCGTTGACCAGGACCAACGCGTCGGGCAGCGCGTCGAGTATGGCTGCGAGGCGAGCAGCGCCTCGGGATGGCCTGCTGCTCACGAGACGCTTCCTCCCTGTTACCGCACCTTGCCGACCGCTCGGGCCATCTTGCCAACCGGCCCGCGACGTGTCACGCGAGGGAGTCTAAGGGCAGCGGTTGTGCCGGGGGCCCCGGATGAGAGGGAGGTCGCACGACGAAGTGAAGTAGAACGTGTGCCCGTATGCGCGACCACCTGCGTGCCCACCTGCATGGCTGTCTGTGCGCCCGCCCGCGTGCCCATGTGTGTGCCCGCCCGCGCGGGGCTCATACGGACGCCCTGTTTCCGCCAGCTTCCGCCAGCTTCCGCCTGCTTACCGGCCCATGTCGGGCAGAAGCGGTACGAGCCGGTCCCAGCGCCCGATCTGGCAGCCGTCGCTGCGGTCGTACGACGCGTTGACCGGCCGCCCGGCCCAGGTGCCGGTGACATGCGCGGTGGCGGGCCCGCCGTACTGCATCGTGCACATGCTCCCGTCCGGTACCGGGGCGAAGGTGTCCTTGCCCCACCGTGTGCCCCGGTCGAGCGCGGCACACGCGCTGCCGGCGTCGGGGTGGGTGCCGCCGCCGGGATGGCAGTACAGCTCGAAGGTCCCGTCCTTGCCGCCGCCCGCGTTCCGCACGGTGACGGTGAGGTGGTCGCCGGTGCGGTCGTCGTCGCGGGCGGGCGGAGGCATACGGGTGTGGCCGGTGGCCGAGGCCGCGGCGGCCGCGGGTACGGCGGTGACGGAACCGGCGGCGGCGAGCGTGGACGCGCCGAGGACGAGGAGCCGGGCGAGCCGGGAGGACTGGAGCATGACCTGACTAACGCGCCCCGCTCCGACCGGTTGCGGCACCAGGCCCGGGGGCGGGGGAAGGGCTTTGCCCTGCGGCCCGCCTGCCTAGTACCGTGGGAGGCGATTGGTGACACCACGCTCGACTGTGTCATCATCTGCACGCACCACTCGCGCTCGCGCGGGCGGCTGTGCTGGAGGCGTCGCCTAGTCCGGTCTATGGCGCCGCACTGCTAATGCGGTTTGGGACTTAAATCCCATCGAGGGTTCAAATCCCTCCGCCTCCGCCACCTGACCAGGGAGTTCGGCCCAATGAGGCTGGGCTCCCTGAGTCGCGTTCAGGGGCAGTTTCAGCCCCCAGATGGCACCGTGATGGCACCAACCGCTGAAGGGCGATTCTGGCGGGGAATGAACGCCGCGATCCGGCGCGTAGCGTCGGCCGCCATCTCCTCCGCGACGACCGCGTACACGTCCTTCGTGAAGGACACCGACGCGTGGCCGAGCACCTCCGATACGAACTTGTCGTCCACGCCAGCCGCGAGCAACATCGTGGCCGCACCGTGACGCAGATCATGGAAGCGGACCGGGGGCAGCGGCAGCAGGAGGGCCACCTCGACGGCCGCCTCGGTCGTCCGGTACTTGCGGGCGATCCGCTCGACCGGCCAGTTCTCGGCCGCCCTCGCGCGGATGTTGCCGTGCCGCTCGATCAGGATGCTGAAGCGGCTGGAGAGGTACTCAGGCTTCAGCTCCTTGCCGTCCTCGTAGCAGTAGACGCGCCCCGAGTCCTCGTACAGCTCACCCCACCGGAGACGCTCCTCCAGCTTCCGCTTGTGCCACGCCCGATGGACGCGCACCGTCTCCGGGTCGAGGGGCACCTGACGCCAGCCGGCCTCGCTCTTGGTGTCGTCCAGCTCGTCATCCGACTGCGACTGAAGGATGTGCAGCCGGCCCCGCTCAAGACTGAGGTGCTGCTCCTCGGCACCGACCAACTCGCCGCGGCGCGGGCCGTAGTACGCGGTGAGATGGAACGCCGGGTACAGCCGCTCCTCGGAGGCGTCGGCGAAGTCGAGGAAGTTGCCGGTCTGTGCGGCCGTCCAGACCATCACCTTCGCCGGGACGACGCTGGTCTTCAGCCACTGCTCGACGCGCTCGTCGGTCCACAGCAGCGGCTTGATGCGGCCCTTCTTCTTCTTGCCGCCCTTCGACCGCCACACCCCGTCAGCTGGGTTGTCTGGCCGGATCTTGGACAGCTTCACCGCGTCGGTCAGCGCGCCGTGCAGGACCGCGTGAACCCGCCGGATGCGGCTCTCGGAGATCGGCCGGGTGTGCAGCCTCTTGCCGTGCCGGACGGCCCGCACCTCCTTCAGCCGGCGCAGCATCTCCGTGCGGTCGCCCTTCTCCTCGGGCCGGTTGAGCTTCCGCATGGCCGCGTACAGCTCACGGAAGTGCTCGTCGGTGAGGTCGACGACCTTGATGTGTCCGAGCCCCGGCTTCCCGTACAGGTCGATCGCCTCGCGCTCGGCTTCCAGCGTCGACTTCGCCAGGCCCTCGCCGGTCTCCGCCTCGGATACCCGCCAGGCGTACCGGCGTTCGAGGTAGGCCGCGAGCGTGGTGTTCCGCTCGTCGTGCGCCTTCGGGCTGACCGCGGTGCCGAGCACCTTCGCCAGCTCCTTCTTGCACTCCGTCTCGGTGGTGTACGGGCCGATGCGCGGCTGCCGCCGCTTCCCCTCTCCGGTCTTCGGCGCCTCGTACCGGGCGTACCAGCCGCCGTGTCCCTTCTTGCTGAGGTGCGGGCACTTCTTGCCGAGGAGTCGTTTCGTTTCCGGGTCGCGGCATGAACAGGCCTTGTACGGCTTCACTCGTTATCCCCCTCTGTGTGATCCGGTGACTTCTTCGCCTTGGGCTCCGTCGTCTCAGACGGCAGCGGCTCCATGGGAATAGAGGAGACCTGGAACCCTGGTGCGCTGGGCGACGGCAAATCGGCCAGGAACGAGGTCGCCGAGGTGAGCGCCGGCGGCTTCAGACCCCTGTCGGTCATCTCGCGGCGGAGCGCGCGCATCTCATCCTCGATCTCGTGCAGTCGATCAGTGGCGAGCCGCATCATGTGATCGTCGACGGCCCCGGGGTCCGGCTCGGTTCGGTATCGATGCAGGGACTCGGACCGCGTTGCCGAGATGGTGGCCAGTCGGTCGCGCTGGGTCCACCAATCGTCAGTCAGTCGATCGTGTCTCCGGAACAGCTCCACAATCTCGTTGTCCTGGCGCTTGGCCTCGTTGTCGTAGGGCGACTGCGGAATCATCTCCGTCTCACCCGTGAACCACCGCACGGCGGACCAGGTGTCTACGACCTCGCTGGGAAAGACCTCGGTGTTCTCCTGGCGTCCGATGGGGAACAGCAGCTCGACGGGTGGGATCTGTAGGGCGCGAGCGAGAACGAGCACCTCGCCGACGGTGATGGTCTGCCGCGTCCCCTTCTCCAGCTTGGCGATGACCGTTCGGTCCATGGGAAGGCCGAGGGCGGCGCAGCGGTCGGCCAGGGCCTGCGCCGTGAGTTTGCGCCCCTGGACGTCCCTGGCTTGCAGCCGGTAGTGCGCGATCCCTTGGCCGACCTGCCTGGCGATCTGCGCCGCCCACTCATTCGCGGAAAGTGCCATGACAGCACATTAATCCGTCACGGCGCGACTTGACCACCCACAACGCGACACCCATACTGAGCCTCAGCGATCGACCATGACGGACGATCGGAAGGGGTTTGTCGACCGTGACAGCACAATTTCTGACCAGGGCCCAGACCGCGGAGCTCGTGGGCGTCAGCGTGCGGACCCTGGAGCGGTGGGCGCGTGCAGGCATCGGCCCCACCCCTCGCAAGCACGGGCCCCGGCTCGTGCGCTACGACCGGGATGAGGCGCTGGCCTATCTCCAGATCGGCGAGCGACGGGAGTCAGCCTGATGACGGCATGGACCCGCGAGGCGATCGAGGCACTCGGCCCGGTCACCGACGTCCCGACGGTGGCGTCGATCTTCGGCGTCAACAAGGACACCGTGTACGCACAGATTCGGCGCGGCGAGTGGCAGGCGACCCGAGTGCTCACCCTCGGCCGGAAGCTGAAGGTGCCGACGCGGGACCTGCTCGACCTGCTCTACGCGGCCGAGACCGCGCCCGCTCCCTCGAAATCCGAGGCTGAGCAGCAATGTGCATCAGGTCCACATAGTCCCAGCTCAGACGCCATGCCATCGCATATCCAATGCGGTTGCAGGGTTGGGGAATCGGCGGTGATCCGCCCTCTCCGGGGCGCATGAAACGACCCCTCGCGTATGCGCCGGTGATTCCAGCACCGACGACCGCGAGGGGCCCCGCCCCAACCACCAGACGACGAAACCCCCGGGCCTGCTTTTGCCGGCTGGGTCCCGAGGGCGACGTCTCACAAGATGAAAGGAGCTACCGCCATGGTAGCCATCACCTCCGTCGGTGGGCAGTTCGCCGCGATGCACAACCGTCTGACTGCGATGGGACAGAGCTGGCGGGCGCCGCTGGCTGCCTACGTCGACGAGGTTCATCGACAGTTCGCCGACCAGGTTGCCGCCTCCGTTCGCCGCATGGTCGCTGAGACCTGCGATGCGAGGAGGGCCACGCTTCCCCGGTTTCTCCCGGACACGCCACCCGAGGCGCCGTTCGTCGTCCACATCACCGTGAGCCTCGGGTGACCTCCCGCCACGGTAACGGCCGCCCTCGTCTGGTCGCTTCGACGGCCGGGCGGGGCCCCGCCGTGCGCGGCGTCGTCCACATCCGGCTCCGCGTCTTTTACGGCTCCGTGGAACTGCCGAGTCCTACGCAGCAGTACGGCGGCGTTGAGCGGCTCTCGCCCGGCACGGTGGCGCGCGTCGACATCGGCGCCGCCCAACGCTGCAGCAGCTGGACCGCGTGCCTCCTCGTCGGAGCGCTCCACGACTGCGACGAGGTCGAGGTCGTCGGCACGGATGCGCACGGGGTCGCCGAGACCCGCAACGCCCTGGCCCGAGCGCTGAACGCGGGGGTCTCTTCCGCGTGCTGAACGAACTTTCCCGCCGCTGCTCCCGCCTTCGGGTGGGGAATGCGGCATGGCCCCCGGAGCGCGACGAGTGAACGACCAGCAGCCTCCGTTGACCGCGGACCCGGAGACGATCCGGGCGTGGTTCGACACCGCGTTCGCCCACGCGGACGGGCAACTCAGCGTCGTAGCCAGCTTTGGCAAGAAGCTCGAATACGACTTCTTCCCCACGACGGAGGACGGCATCGCGGCTGCGGTGCGCTATGCCGTCACCCTCGACCGTCGCAAGCCTCAGGGGATCTACTACCAGAGCACCACCCTGCGCGAGCGCCCGCCCAAGGGGCGCGGCGGGGAGGCCGACGCTTACTGCCTGACTCACCTGTGGGCTGACGGCGACTACGGCACGATCGGACACAAGCCCGGCCTCGACGACCTGGACGCACCCCCGAACGCCGAGGCGGCGCACAAGGTCTACGCCGAGTCGGGACTGCCGGAGCCGACGGGGTATGCGAAGTCGGGCGGTGGGCTCAACGGCGTCTGGCTGCTGGCCGAGGCGTACATCATCGGCGACGAGGACGACCGGGCCCGAGTCAAGGAACTCACGACCGGGCTCCAGACGATCCTTGAGGCGCAGGCATACCGGTACGGCTGGTCGTGGGACAGCGGGGTCAGCAACCTCGACCGCCTCATGAAGCTTCCCGGCACAGTCAACCGAAAAGCGGATTGCCCGGAACGGGCAACCGGGATGCTGCCTGGCAGCGGGGTTGTGTACGGCCTCGCCGAACTGAACGCGGTGGTCGCCGAGCTGCTCCCCGCGGCGCAAGAGGCAGTTGCCGAGGCCGAGGCCGAGAAGCAGGCCCGCAAGGCGCAGCGCACGGGTAACCCGATCCCGCCGCCGCGGCGCGAGCGTCCCTCCGGACTCCACAGTGGTGACGGCCCCCTCGACGTCTTCGCCGACATGCTGGAGTTCCGCGACATCCTCGAACCTGAGGGCTGGACGTACGCCGGGCAGTCCGGAGAGTGGCATCAGTGGCTGCGCCCCACCGCTGGCGGCGACGCCCCGAGCAGTGCCTACAGCCTTAAGCACAACGACCACGTGGCGGTGAACTGGTCCGAGCGCTCAGACCTCCCCGTCGGCGCGCTCCCCCGGGGGCAGAAGCTCACGGTCGGCACCCTCTACGCCCACCTTCACTACGGCGGGAACACCTCGGAGGCCGCGCGCGACATCATGCGTGCCGCTGCTGGGAAAGCGGCGCGCGGTCACGCTGGCCGACTCCCTGCGCCCGTCCTCGCGGAGGTGAAGCGTCGGTGCCTCGACGACGGCGAGCGCACCGGCACGAGCCCGCAGGCTCCCACCGAAGACCCGTGGGATGGGCCGCAGGATGAACCGCCGGAGGGCACGGACGAGACGCCTGACGCTCCCGAGGACCGGCTTCCTGAGACCTTCTGGAACGCCACCCCCACCCTCGGACAGATCCAGCAGATGGCCCGCGCGCGGCGCACCTCGCCCGACGCAGTCATTCACGCCAGCCTCGCTCGTACGGCAGCCATGGCCGACCCCACCGTCCGCGTCGACAGCGGCATCCACCAGCCCGCAACCCTCGGTTGGTACTGCGGACTGTTCGGCCCCTCTGGCGCAGGCAAGGGACAGGCGGAGAAGACCGCCCGCGAACTCACCCCCTTCCCGGCCGTCGACATCGCGTACATCGACATCTCCACCGGACAGGGCATCATCGCCGCCTACCTGGAACTGGAGGCCGACCCCGAGGACGACAACGGGAAGAAGAAGGTCCTCGTGCAGAAGAGGACCCGCGGCTACGCGCTGGCCACGGAGGGCAGCGTCCTCGACGGCATGGCGCAGATGTCCGCCGCGGCCACGTTGAACGCCGTCCTGTGCAAGGCATGGATGAGCGAACGCCAGGGCACCTCCAACGCCGAGGTCGAGCGCCGCCGGGCGCTACCGGAGGACGCCTACACCCTGTCGATGTCGCTCGGCGTGCAGGAAGAACCCGCAGCAAAGCTGCTGGAGATGGGCTCCATCGGCCTCCCCCAGCGCCTCGCCTGGGCACACGCCACCCTCGGGCCCGACACCCCGAAGCAGCGGCCGGCGACGACCGGGCCCGTCATGGTCGCCACGAGAGACGGCGGGGAGACACCCGTTACGACATGGGTGTCCGGGCTGCGGAATGTCACCATCTCCGTTCCCGAGCACGTCACGGAGGAGCTCGACGAACTCGCGCTGGAGATCTCGTTCGGGCGCGGTGTCGAGGCCCCGCTCAACACACACGAACCGCTCTGGCGGCTGAAGTGCGCCGCCCTCCTCGCCCTGCTGCACGGGCGCACCAGGGTCACGGACGAGGACTGGGATATGGCCGGCGTGATGTGGCGGACCTCCTGCAAGGTTCGTGACCGCGTCACGGAGGCGGCGAAGCGGCGCACGCAGGCCGAGTTGGACGCGCGGCGCGCGGAGGCCGTCCAGACGGCTGTGGAGTCCCAGGCTGCGGTGTACGAGGTCATGAACGGCGTGCACCCGTCCGTCGAGAACGTCGCCAAGCGGGCCCACCGCTACCTCACCCGGCACGGCGGCGAGACCCCTGTGCGCGACGTGAACCGCAGCTGCATCAAGACGGCCGATCGAGACAAGTACCGGGCGTCGGGGGCGACGGATTCGTTGTGGTCCGCGGCGCTTCAGTACGGCAGCGAGCAGGGGTGGCTTGTGCAGTTGGGCGGCGGCTTGCTGGCTGCTGGTGCAGCGGCTCCGGAGCAGTCGTGATGACGGGGCGTGTTGTCGGACCGTCGGACCTGTCGGACCCCGTGGTCCGACAGTCCCTCGCCCTAATAACAGGCATAACTAGACAAAACGCTTCAGATGAGAGTCGCGATACGCGCGAACCCGCAGGTCGCATCGAGACCCTCTGTCGGACCTTCCGGGTCCGACAGCTGAAGGTCCGACACCACACAGCGTCACCGGGCCGACCAGGAGCAGCAGGAGGTTGGCATGCCGGACACCACGACGGCGGACCACGACGATTCCGAGTGCTACCGGGATGTCGCCGAGGCCCTGATAGCCGAGCACGGCTGGGAGCGCGCCACCTTCGTAGCGACGGCGGTCCGCGGCTTCGTCTACGGCCTCCCCGCCCCGAGCCCCTACCGCGACACGGCGGAAGCCATCTACGAGCGCCTCGGCTGGGAACAGGCCGCCCTACTCGCCTCCTGGTTCCGGGACGCCCGCAGCCGACCCGGCCGCCACTGACTCCCGGCCGCCGCCTGGCGGCTGAACATCGAAAGGACTCCGACGTGACCGAAGCACCTTCCATGGGTTCGCTCGGAAACGGACCTTCCATGGGTCGGGTCTCTGCGGAATCCGTTTCACCTTCTCCGTTGCGATGGCCGTCCCAACGGGGTGGCCCATATCCGCGGTTGCGTCTGGACTTCGGGGTGAAGGCGCAGCAGGGGTTCGAGGTCTACGAGCTGGTGCTCGGGAAGGGCTTCACCTTCCGCCAGGCCGCCGGTGAGCTCGGGCTCTCCCTTACGACCGCGTGGCGCCGCTACCACTTCTTCGCGGACTGGTCGCTGCCCGAGTTCTACGGCCGTCCGCCCGGGCCGCTTCCGCCGCAGCGCGGTACTCGGGCGTGTCCTCGGGGCCGGCCGTATCTGCCGACTGTCGATGGCCCGGGTGGGCCGCTTCACCGACCTTGAGGAGGAACCCTGAGATGAGCACTACACACCCCCGGGATAAGGCGTCTGCGGTGCTGTGGCTCGCGGCCGGACGGTCCCAGCGAGCGGCGGCCGAGGCGGCGGGCGTCTCGCCGGGCACCGTGGCCCAGTGGCGGAGGGACCCGGTGTTCGCGGCCGAGGTCGAGCGGATCCGCCGCATCTGGGAGCAGGACTCCAAGGACTGGCCTGGCCTGCTCGCCGAGTTGGACGAGGTGGAGCGGCGGTTGACGCCGACGCCTGCTGTGGCGGTCGAGGGCGACCGTTGGCGGGTGACGGTGACGGTGCCGCCGGGTGCCTCGGCCAGGAAGGTCGAGCAGCTCACTGCGCGGGCGATCGCCAGGGGCCTGCGGGCAGCGAGGGGGGCCCGGTCGTGACCTCGTATGTGGAGCAGCAGATAGCGGCCCGGATCGCGGCCGCGCGCCGTAAGGCCGAGGAGGACAAGCGGCGGCGTGCGGATCTCGCTGCTGCTCGCCGTCGGGGTCTCGCTGCACGGCCCGCCCGGAAGCTCTTCAACCTCGCTCAATCCCCTTACGACAACACCAGCTTGGCGCCGTCCGGCGCCTGAACCGGAGGTACGCGTGTCGAAGATCGAACTGTCCATTCTGCGGAAGATGAGCACCCCGCTCACCATCAACCTCGAAGACCAGCATCTGCCCGCCCCGGTGCGGCAGAGCCTGCACGACCTTGTGGGCAAGCGGGCCGGACTCGCCGAGGCCGAGCAGGCCCTGGCGAGCGCGAAGGGCGCGGCGTGGGCCGAGGCGAACGAGCGGGCCGGGACGGCTCGTACGGAGGCCGAGCAGGCGCTCGTCGACTACGCCGGCGTCAGTGCCGCGTCCTCGTCGGCCATCAGGGACAGTGCCGCCGCGGCGTTCGAGGAGGCGGTGGGCGTGGCCCATGCCCGGCTGCGGGAGGCCCTTGATGCGCTCGCCGACGCCGATCGTGCGGCCCTGTTGTGGCACGCGACCCGTCCGGGCAAGCCGGTCTTCCGCTACGAGTCGACGACCGGTCTGGAGAGCCGGGTGCACAAGCAGTTCGGGGTGGTGCGGTCGGCGTTGCGCGACGTGCTGCCTGACGTTCCCGACAGCCTCGACTGATCCCGAAGGAGACGAACGATGGCAGAGAAGCAGCCGAGTGCGTGGCAGCGAGTGATGGCCGCGCGGGCGATGGGTCAGGAACCGGACCCGCAGGACATCGAGGAGGCGCGCGCGGCGTCCCGCCCGGGCACGGTCGGCTGGGCGGTGCGGGTTGCAGCCCGCGCGGTTCCGGAACGGGAGCCGGTGCCGGAGGGCCCGGACCGCTTCCGCAGGGCGGTCCTCGGCCGCCTCGGCCGCGACAACGACGACGGCCCGTCGGCCGCCTGACCAACCACCAGCGAGGGCGGGCGCAGTGCTCACCTCGCGGCACCCACAGAGGAGAAAGCACATGCTCGACACCAAGGGGACGCCCTGCTCGTTCGTCGTCGCCGGCGACCGCGCCCACAACTTCGCACTGCCGCGTGACCTGAACGTCATGCCGCCGAAGCTGGTGAAGGCGCTGGAAAAGCTTCAGGCCGCGGCCCGCGCGGAGCAGGAGTCGTCCGGGAAGAACGCGAACAACTACGTGGCGATGAAGGAGGCCAACGACAAGGTTCGGGACTCGCTGAACGAGGTCTACGACACAGCGGCGGCGACGTCGAAGGCGGCGCGGCAGCAGTACGGGGAGGCCTACGAGTACGGGGTGCGCCGGTATCTGCGGGCGATCGAGGACGCGCGGGCCGCGCTTCAGGATGTCGTGACCGCGTCGCTGCTGTACGACCAGGCGGCGCACGGGTCTGCGGTGGGGCTGAGCAGCATCAACGGCGTGAAGCCTGCGATGGGCGCGCACCACATCTATCAGGCGCTGGAGACGCTGCCTGCGATTCCGGCGCTGGAGGAAGCGTGATGGAGCGGCTGACGAGGAGCAGGCGGGCGACGCCGGCGGAGCGGCATGCGGCTCGCGCGTTGGGCCGACCGGAGCCGGAGGAGGTCGAGGTCGAGGTGACCGCAACGGCCGCCCTGCATGCGGCGCGGCTGTCGGACCCGCGGCCGTCGGCCAAGCCGGCGGGGATGCAGACTGCGGCTTGGTACGCGCTGCGTGCTCGGGGTGAGGCAGGGGCGCCCGCAGCCTGAATTCACCGCGTGTGGAATTGTGCCCGGCTGCTCTTACGGCGGCCGGGCGCAGTCATGTCCGGGGCGTGCTACCTTCGGCCTCGTACATGGCATGGACGTGGCTAGGCGAGGCATGGTCAGGCACGGCTCGGCGAAGTGAATCACTCGCTCAAGCCGAAGGTGAGAAACCATGTCCGAATCGCAGATCATCAAAGTCCGCACCGTCTACCGAGAGCCCTCGGAGCCGTCGACCACGGTCATCCGCATGAGGGTCGTCTCCAGTGACTCCATTCCGGTCGACCTTCACTCCGCTCGCGAGCAGGCTGCCGCTGAGCGCCGTAAGCGGCCGCGCGGGGAGACGGTGTTCGAGCAGGCCGAGCGGGAACGAGCTGCTGGCGCTCGGTAGGCAGGCGCGATGCCCCGCCGGTGGTGCTGTCCATCGGCGGGGCATCGGGGTATCCAGCGCAAGCAGCCAGCGAGCACGGATGGATTTGGCCGCAGCGTACGACATGGCACTGACAACCGCCCGATGCGGATAAGTCGAAGGCGTGAACGTTATTTCACCTTCGATTCGAAGGTGAGGGGCCGCCAGGGCGGCGGACCTGTCATGGAGCGGCCCCGGCCGGGATGCGATGGCCGGCCGGGGCCTGCCTGACCCGCCCGCCCCTTAATCGCCTGGGGTGCTCGGAGCGGGCGGGAGCTCAGGAACCGGCGCCCAGGGCGCGTGCGACCAGGACGCGGGCCAGCGCGTGGATAGCGACGGGGTCGGGGCCGAGTAGATCGGCGTGCGCGCGGTGTGCCCAGATGTCCCAGCCGGGGCCGGAGTTGCCCGGCTCGTGTCCGATGTAGAGGGCGTCGTCCGGGTCGGTGATCGGCTCGTCGCAGTGGCGGCACACCGGCGGGAGCGCGGTCATGGCGTGCCCCCTGTGAGGGCCTCCCAGTGGTCGAGCAGGGCGTTGAGGGTGCGGGCGAGGCGCCGGGCGTGCCCGGGGGGCCCACCGAACCTAGAGCTCGGTCCGGTACGGAGTCTCTCGCGGGCCTCGCCGGCACACGCCAGGGCGCAGTACCGCGGGACGCTCGACCGGGGCAGCCGGTCCGCGGTCTCCTCGACCTCGGGGAGGAGGAGTTCGAGGTGTCCGCGCAGCTGGAGGGTGAGGGTCTCGATCTCGTCGGGGGCCGGCGGGAGCGTCTCCGGTACGGCGTCGGGGTCGAGGAGACGGTCCACGACCTCGCGCATCGTCTCGATGTCCAGGGGGTCCCGATCCTCCGGGCAGGCCGCGGCTCTTGACGCGATGGGAGCCTCTCCCCTGGTGCCGCTCATGCTGCCTGCCCCCGCTGAAGGGCGTCGGCCAGGCGCATGGCGACGTCCGGGCGGACGCGGCCGAGTTCGACGAGGCGAACCCGAGGGGTGCCTTGAGGGTCGACGGCGAGCGACGGAAAGACGATGCCGGCACGGTCGAGCGCGGCGCGCAGGGACTCCACCGCCGTGAACGGGTCAACGCTGGCCGCGTCTTGCATTTCGGGTGCAGAGGTCATGAACGGGACGGTAGGGAGCGCCTGTTGACAGCCTCCAGGCAATGTTCTCGAATGTTCTCGTGGCTTGCCCAGATGTTCTCGTATGGTCGCAAACGGCGGCCCTCGGGCAGTAGATCGGCACGACCGCCGTGGCGATGCTGATGGCGACCAATCCCACACCGAGGGAGGCACCGTGGCACGACGGCTCATCTTCACCGGCACGGACAGCAAGAACGGCGGCTGCCCAGCGCTCCACACCGACACCGAAACCGGCGAGATCATCGTCCAGGGCCCGCCGGTCACCGACCCCGACGACCTCGCCCGCCTCCAGCACTTCGGACCCGACGACGTGGCGGTCGTCGTACCGGCCGAACTGCTCGTGAACCACGGCCCCAAGGAGCTGCACCGCGTGCCGGAGATCATCGACCTGGACGCGTTCGGCCAGCTCTTCCATACCTTCGAGCACACGGCCTGGCGGCTGGAGACCCGCCGCGGCTACGCCTCGGACCGCGAGGACCCGACGTACGCGGAGTTCGTCGAGACGGGCTCCATCACCCTGGACTACGACGACGACTGGTCGCAGAACATCCGCCGCCAGGTCCTCGCCGGGAAGACCATCGGCCGCGTCCGGATCGTCGACGAGCCGCCGACCGAGGGCCAGCTGTTCCTCCTCGCCGACTCCCCGCGCAACACCGCGGCCGGCGAAGACATCCGCGTCCTGCCCCGCAGCGACGCCGAGGCGCGTCTGCTGCCCGCAGAGGACTTCTGGATCTTCGACAGTCGGCTCGTCGCCCGCCTCAACTTCGACGACGAGGACGTGTTCCACGACGTCGAGATCATCACCGAGCCGGCGGAGGTGCTGCGCTACTGCCAGTTGCGGGACGTCGCCACGCACGGGGCCATTCCGTGCGGCGAGTTCGCCGCCGGCCTGCGCACGACCTGACGAGCCGCCAGTGAGCACGGACTACCAGCAGGCCCGGGAAGCCCTCGGTGCGCGCCTTCGCGACCTTCGGCTGACCGGGCCCGCAGGACGGCTCACCGGCCCCCAACTCGCCGCCCGCCTCGGCTGGCCCCACTCGAAGGTCTACAAGCTGGAGAACGGCCGTCAGACCGCCACTTCGGACGACCTGCGCGTGTGGGCCGCGGCCGCGGGCCAGCCCGACGTGTTCGCCGAACTCGACGCGCGTCTCAAGGGCTTCGAGTCGCACATCCGCTCCTGGCGTCGCCAGCTCGCCGCCGGCCATCGTCCGGTGCAGGACGTGTGGAACCTTGAGGTCGACCGCTCCCGCACCATCTACGCCTGGGAGGAGTCCGTCATCCCCGGCATGCTCCAGACCGCCGACTACGCCCGCGCGATGTTCCTGCGCTACGCCGACCTGTACGGCTCCGTGAGGGACACCGAGGAGGCCGTCCGCACCCGCATTCTGCGCCAGCAGTGGCTGCACCAGGGCGGCCACACGTTCCATGCGCTGGTGTGGGAGGCGGCGCTCCATGCCCTGGTCTGCTCGCCTGCGGTTCTCGCCGCGCAGCTTGACCGGCTCGCGGGCATGGTCGGGATGGACACGGTGGAGCTCGGTGTCGTCCCGCTCGGGGCGTCGTTGAAGATCCCGGCGGCGAACGGGTTCTGGATCCTCGACGACCGGCTCGTGATCGCCGAGGACTGGCATGCGGAGATCTGGCTGGACGACGCGGACAGCGTGGCCACCTACTCGAAGGTGTGGCACACCCTGGGGGAGTCCGCGGTGTACGGGGCCGACGCGCAGAACGTGATCAGCAGGGTGCAGCGGACAGTGCGGCCGCGCTGAGGGCTCGGGCTATGCCTTCGGGATCGCCCACTCGGTGGGCTCGCCGCCCTCCGGCTCGTACACGAGACGCTCGGGCCTCTTGCCGCCAGGCACGGGAAAGGCGATGAGGCCGCGGGCGCAGCGTCCGGGCGTGAGGGTCTTGTCCATCGGATACTCCGGCTTCGGCATGTCACCGCCGGAGGAGCCGGTCACCTCGATGCTGGTGCCGTCCTTGTAAGCCAGCGACCAGGGGAACTGGCTGACGCTGAGGTTGTCGCCCTTCTTGTTGCAGACCTTGACTTCGGCAGTGGCCCAAGTGTCGCCGCCCTGGAAGTCCTCCGGGGGTTGAGGCTGCGGGCCCTTGTAGGGCTGCTGGTATTCGAGGGCTTGCACGGTGGCGTGGAGGTTGCTTTCGGCATCGATGACGTCCTTCTCGGCACCCATCTTGAGAACGCCGCTGCTTGCGTCTGCATCAGCCTCGGCGCTCGGTGTGGCGGTCACGGTCTGCGTGACGGTGACGCGGATGGTCTCGGGCTCGCTACTACTGGCGCAAGCGGTAGAAGCGGTGCCGAGCAGCAGCGCGACGGCGATGGCAGTGCGGGTGCGCATGGTCCCCCCAGGGTCGTGCGGGTCAGAGAGGGCATCATGCGCCGCGTGAAGGCGGCGCGTGGGTGGTGTGTCCGTGCTGTGACCCCGAGAGAGTGACCTCCAACCGCATAGATGATGCGGTGTGTTGGCTGTGACCTGCGGGTTTACCCGGTAGATGGCACGCGCTTGGCACACGTCTCGCAGCCGGATTGAGGCGCGCGCCGCCGCCTCCGGGGTGCCACTGTCGGTGCCGTGCGTCACTCTGGCCTCATGCCCGCTGTGATCGTGTACCCGCCGGACGAAGAAGGCGGCCGTCGTGTCCGTGTCGACGGGACCATCCTCGGCCGGGCGTTCCGGCTGCGGGACGTCGTGGCGTTCCTGGAGACAGCCGGCCTGCAAGGCATCGACGAACTCGACGTCGCCGGCGCGGGCTGGATCGAGTGGCGCGGCGGCGGCCCGGGCACGTGGGAGCACTGACCCGGCCGGCCATCAACGCGCGGCACTACGACCCCGGGGCGAACCTGGAGAAAGATCACTCCGCGAGGAGGCAGTCATGGCTGTGCGGACATGGGTCTCGATGAGCGTGCGCAGGGATCGCCTCGACGAGGCTCGCCTACTGCTGGGCAGCCTGGACCCGGGGCCACTTGGTCCGGTGGAGATCTACACGCCGGACGCCCCCGATGCTCTCAGGGCGGTATCGGTGTCGCTTCCGGGCGACGTCCGCGAGGCCGTAGAGCAACACCTTCGTGGGCGGACAGACCTGGAGTTCCAGACGGAGCTGCGCGACGTAGACGCGGAGTAGCGCGGGTGCGGAGTCACGCCGGCCCCTGCGCGGTCGCGGTGACCATGCAGGGGGCCGGACAACGGGTCGGTCGTTACACCTTGAGCCGGTAGACGACGCGCTCTATGCCGTCCACGACCACGGTCTCCGTGGTCCGCTCGTACAGCTCCTCGGGCTCAAACGCCGCGTCGAAGAGGAGGTTCGACTCCGCGTCGAGGTTGTCGTAGTCGGCGGTGGAGCCGTCCTTCGTGCCGCCCTGAAAGGCGACGTGCGTTGTCTTCATGGCGGGGCACTCTGCGCCACCGGTACGAAATCCGCAAATCGTTCGGGGAGGGAAGCGCGGCGGGGGAGGCCGAAGTGCCCGTTTCCCGTTTCCCCGGGGTGCGCCTCCCCGTCCTCCCTGGCCTCCCTGAATGGCCATTCGTGCAGGTCATGTACAGGGAGGCATAGCAGGGAGGCGGTCAGGGAGAACTCCCCGAGAATCGGGCGCCTCCCTACTCGTCGTCGAAGTCCTCCTCGTCCTCCGCGAGGCGCTCCAGAACGGCGTCCTGGACACGATCGCGGGCGACAACCTGCACCCCGTTCGACTTGTACGGCGCCGCCCCATAGGGCTCCAGGGCGCTCTTCAGGTCGCCGAACGTCCAGCCGCCGTAGTGGACGTCGTTGCGGTCCTGGAGGCGGTACAGAACGTCCTGCGTCCGCACGCGGGCCTCGTCGCCGAGGACGGCGAGGATGTCGGCGAGCTCGTCGACGGGCGTGAACGTGGCCGTGACGGGGATCTCGACACCGCCCTCGTACACCGTCATCGCCCGCTCGACGACCGGGGTCACCTCGTCGATGCCCTTGTCCGGGTCACGGGCCACGTAGTGGGCGCGGACCACCTCGAACGGCTTGGCGCTGAACCCGACGGTCACGGCCGTGCCGACGTCCTCGCCGGGGATCAGCGTGGTCGCGGTGACGCCGGCCTTGTGCTTGCCGGAGCCGAGCAGGCCGTCGTTCGCGACGTGGTCGCCGACCGCGAACGCCACCCGGTGGGAGGTGTTGCGGGTAACGTCGCGCGGCAGGCTGTCCGCGGTCGGGGACACGGTGACCCACACCAGGGTGATGGCCGTCTTACGGGCCTTCTTCATCACCTTGATGGCCAGCTCGGCGGCCTCCTTGCCGTAGTCCTTGTGCATGAACAGCTCGTGGCACTCGTCGAAGACGACGACCTTCGGCCGCATCCGCGGGTCCTTCAGCGCCAGCTCCCGCGTCACCTTCGTCGCGCCGTCGCCGAGTTCCTCCAGCAACTTGCCGCGGAGGGTGACCTCGTCTCGGAGGGCGCGCAGGGCGTCGAGGGCGGCCTTGATGTCCTCGTCGTCGTCGCCCTTGACCAGGGTCCGCAGGCGCGGCTTGAGCGGGTCGTAGTCGGTGTTGTAGGCCATGACGTAGGCCTCGACGATGACGAGCGGGTCGAGGATCGCCCCCAGCAGCAGGGCGATGACAAGCGAGGACTTCCCGGAGCCCATGATGCCGCCGACCATGTAGTTGGCGGCCATGAGCTTGCCGATGATGGCGTCGCCGCGCTGGGAGACGGCGACGGGTACGCCCTTGAAGTAGTCGGTGGTGCCCTCGGTGAGGAGGGGCCAGGGCGGTACGGCGCCGGACAGTGAGCCTTGGTCGGCGACCCACAGGTCGAGGACGCCGGGCTGTTTCGGGGGCTCGGTCGGCCACACCTCGACGGGCTTGCGCAGCAGGTTGTGGGCGAGGACGGACTTCTTCCCGCAGATCATCTCGACGGTGACGCCCATGGGCAGCTGCAACTGTGTGTGCCAGCCGTTCCCGGAGCGGGTGGTGGGCTGCTCCCAACGGGGCTGCCACCCGTCCTTGATGGCCTTGTTCAGCGGTGCGATGCCGAGGTTGCCGAGGGCGCGGATGATGGCGCCCTCGTCGGGGATGACGTCCCGGCCGTCGCCGCCGACAGGGAGCGCCCAGGTGGGGGCGGTCTGCCGGTGCCGGCCGACGGCCCACAACCCGGCGAGGGCGAGCCAGGGCAGGGCGGTCAGGAGCGGGTCCCAGATGACTCCGGCGAGGAAGGCGAGCCAGGCGACGAAGGAGACGGTCGCGGCGAGCGGGGTGATGACGTCATGGACGTCGTGGTTGGCCCACGCGAGCATGATGCCGATCATCAGCAGGGCGCCGGTTCCGGCGACGCCCCCCATGAACAGGGCTTTCGGGGCGTTGATGGCGAGCTGGAGGAGCTCCATACGGCGGCGGTGGCGGGACTGCCGGAAGATGTAGGCGCGCTGTTCCCAGTCGCGGGCCACGTCCTCTTGCCCGGCGGCCTCGGCGGCGCGCATGAACCGTTCGTGGCGGGCGGTGGTACGGGCGTCCCAGGCGCGGCGCGTGAGGATGCGGGCGCCCCCGACCAGGTACGAGCCGTGCCGGACGATGACGCGGTAGGTGTCGTGTTCGCGGGCCTCGACGACGATGCGGCGCAGGTGGTCGATGCGCACTCGGCGGCGGCCCGGGCGGGCGATGTCTACCACGGTGGACACGGCCTCGGCGGCGGGCATGGGCACGGCGCCCTCGGTCGGCAGGGCGTCTTCGGGGGCGAGCTTGAGCAGGTCAACGGCGGGTGCGGTGTGCCCGTTGACCCGCTCGGGGGCGGTGTCGGTCATGCTGGTGTCTCCGGGTTTCGTGACGTGCTGCGTGACGGAACTTCAGGGGCCCGGGGACGGCCGTTGTCTTGGCGGATTGGGGCCGTCCCCGGGCGTTGCTACTGGCCGGCGTCCTTACGGCGCTGCGCCCTCTGCTCGATGCGGGCGACCTTGTCCTGCAAGTCCTTCAGGACGCGTCCGGAGCCGTCGTCGGCGATGCTGCGCTTGGCCATGCGGGCGACCAGCGTGACGACGCGGATCTTCTCGCCGGTGGTGAAGTCGCTGAAGCGGACGTCTTTGCTGGCCATGGGCTCAGGCCTCCGTGTTCTCGTTGACGGTCTCAGGCAGGACGGCGGCGAGCGCTGAGTAGGAGCGGCTCACGTCCGCCCATACGGCGCCGGCCGCCGCGAGCAGCGGCACCTTGGACCGCTGGTCGGTGTGGTTGACGGCGGTCTCAGCTCGACCGGCCAGGGCGGCGGCGCTGCGGGCCGCCTCGCGGGCCTTCTCAATGGCTTCGTCTCGGGTCACGGGGTTCCTCCTGGTGACGGGCCGGGCTGTCCGGCCCCACCGCACCCCCGCAGATGTTCAGTTCTGAACACCTGACGGAGGACGGAAGGGCAGGTCAGCGGCCCTTCTTCCGGGCGGGCGTTGCCGCGGGCCGGATCTTCGAGGCGGCCCATCCGGCGGCGACGATGACGCCGACCAGGGCCATGGCGATGCTGGTGAGGTTCTGGCCGACGGCGCCGATGATCCCCATCAACGTGCCGCCCATGACGACGACGACCGCGCAGACTGCGCCCGTGCAGACGACGACCACGGCGAGGATCAGGAACGTGACGATGATCAGTCGTTGCAGGGCCGGGTCCATGCCCTCGCGGACGGGGGCCTGCACGATGATCGGGAGCGGCGGCATCGGCTGGCCGAGGGTGAAGTGGACGGGGCGTCCGCGGTCGTCGTAGAGGACGTTCGGGGGCCGGTGGTGGGCGGGCGCCTGCTCGCTCGGCGGGACGGCGTACTGCCGGTAGGGATCGGGCAGGTTGGACGGCTCGGTCATCGTGCCCACCTACGGCTGCGGGGCAGGTACGGGCGGGCGGCGAGGCCGAGGCCGAAGGCGACCAGGATGGGCTTGGCGAGGATCGCGGCGGCGATGGTGATGACGGCCGAGAGGAGGGACGGGTACAGGAGCAGCAGCCCGAGCAGGGCGCCGAGGATGAGGTAGCGCATCAGGCGTAGCCGCCTTCCATGTCGGTGTTGCGGGACGTTGCGCCCGACTCCGGGTCGGGCTTCTTCGAGGCCCTGGAGAGGGCGGCGCGGATGTGGTTCTCGGGCACGACCAGTCGCCGGTGACGGGCCAGGTGCTCGGCGATCTCGCGGGCCGATGCGTCCTCGCCGAGGGCTGTTGCGGCTTCCTCGACAGCGCCCTGCACGCCGACCGCGGGCAACTCGCTGAGCTGCGGCGCAACAGGCGCAGCAGGCCGCTCGACGGTGTACTCCGGGGGCCGCTGTCCGAGGACCAGGGCGACCGCCACGGGGTCCACGGCGAGGCCGTAGGTGCCGAGGAGCGCAGCGAGTTCCGCAGGGGGTGCATCAGGTCGCGCATCGTGGGCGAGGCGGATCGCGTCGGCCGGGTCCATCTCAGCGAACCGGGCGCGCAATACCTCCGTGGCGGAGGCCGGTACGGCAGTGCTCGCGGCCGGTGCGGGGTCCGGGGTGCTGGTGGTGCCGTACATCCCGGCGAGGGCTGCATCGGCCCCGTCGCGGACGCGGACTCGCTGGACGTCGACGAGGCCGGCGCCGAGCTCGGCGTCATCCGCGCCGACGTATCGGGCGAGGCGCCAGTACCGGCGCACAGCCCGCTTGCGCTTGCCCTCGTCG
This sequence comes from Streptomyces sp. NPDC046909, assembly GCF_040644695.1. Classification (NCBI taxonomy): domain Bacteria; kingdom Bacillati; phylum Actinomycetota; class Actinomycetes; order Kitasatosporales; family Streptomycetaceae; genus Streptomyces; species Streptomyces sp. NPDC046909. Next base: position 789,793 of record NZ_JBEYXC010000003.1, read on the forward strand.
GGGTGGCTGTCGGCGACGGCACGGTGGAACGCCAGCTGTCGGGCGGCGTCCGCGTTGCGGCGCATCACCTCGGCGTCCACCCCCGTCCGGTAGACGACGATGCTGCGGGCGATGAACCCCAACCCCTCGGCCGCGCCGGACATCGCGAGCGGGGTGACCGCGTACACCGCGGCGTCACGGGCGCTGCTGGCGATCGTCACGCCGATGCACGACGCGGACAGCGGGGCCAGCCACATGCCGCCTCGGACCACGGCCGGGGAGGCCATGCCGAGCATGGTCCGGCCGAGCATCACCAGGGCCAGGATCAGGGTGAGGCCCTCCCCGGCGGCGACGACGCCGGCGGCGGTGGCCTGGCGGTGGAACTCGGCGACGGCGTTGGAGTAGGTGCCCCACGCGCCGAACCCTCCGACGCCGACCATGACGACGGCGGCCGTACCGAGGACCGTGATCTGTCCCCGCGTGAGTTCTCTGGTGCTGGTCATTCGCCCACCTCCGGGGCGGCGGCCCGCACCACACGGTGCGCGGCCAGGGTGACGCCCTCGCGGTCGCCGCGCTCGTTCGCGTCGAGCAGCGCAGCCATCAGGGCGGGTACGGGCGGGAGAGGCCGGGCCGACCGACACGCCGCCGCAAGGGCAGCGCGCTCGGTCGGACGCGGCACGTACGAACGGGCGGTCACCGGTCGCCCTCGGCGAGGAGCGCAGCGAGCTGGTCAGCGAACTCGCGGATCTGGTCGGCGTGACCGTCCAGGGCGGCGGCGAAGTCGTACAGCTGGGCAGGGTCGCGGCCGTAGTCCTCGCCGTACCGGAGGAACAGGAAGCCCTGGATCTCGCGGACGCCGCGCGCCGCGAACGGAGCCTGCGAGACGAGGGCCTCCCCGACCGTGACGCCGTCGAGCTTGAACACGGTCTTCGGCCCGTCGTGGCAGACGTCGACCTTGAAGGTCTCCGGGTCGTGGTCGCCGTGGCCGATACACCACGACGGCTCGGGGAGGGTGACGTCCCCGGCGTCGCGGGTGGGCAGCGTGATCAGGCGGGGCTCGGTCACTGCTGCTCACCTCGCTCCTCGGCGAGGAACGCGGCGACGGTCGGGAACTGTGCGGCGACGGAGCGGCGGACGGCCTCCCCCTCGTCGAGGAGATCCGCCTCCTCGGCCGTGGCCTGCTCCGTGCGGGCCTTCCACGTGGCGTAGGCGACGGGGTGCTCAGCGGTCCACTCCCGCAGGCGCTCCACCGAGCGGGCCACGTCCCCGTGCTGGAGCAGCAGTTCGAGGATGACGCGGGTGTCGGCGGCGCGGCGGGTGAGGAGTTCGGCCCGGACCGCGTCGTCGACCGGACGGTCCGCGAGGGGCACGTCGAGGGCGTCACGGACCGCGGCGAGCAGCTGCGTGACGGCCGGGGGCAGGGCCCCCACCACGATGGTGGGGGCCTGCTCGGCCGCGGGGCGGCGGGTCACCGGGTTCCCTCGGTGATGGCGCGGACCCGGCGGGCCTCGGCCTCACGGTCGGCGGCCGCGATCTCCGGGTCACCCGCGAAGTCGTCGGCCGCAACCTGCTCGGCGAAGTCGACGACGGCCGCCAGGCGGACGGTGAAGCCGCGCAGCGCGTCCAGCGCCCGCCGGGCCTCGGCCGGCGGCAGTTCGGCGAGGTGCACGCCGTAGCCGAGCCACACCTTCGTCTCGCGCCCGTAGGCCTGCGCCTTGTCGTTGTTCACGATGACCTGGGCGGTCATCCACGGCAGGCTCTCGCCGTTCTCGCTGTAGCCGGAGCAGTCGACCTCGGCAGCCTTCAGCGTGGTCTCGACGGGAGCGGTGGAGTGGCACTCCATGGCGCCGGACGTGCCGTGCCGCTCGACACAGAATCCAGGGCACCCCCACTTGGCCATCCACTCCGGGCCGCGCTGGGCGGCGGTAACCGGTCGCTCCTGCTGCTGCTCGCGCAGGATGCCGGCCATCGTCTGCGCGAACTCGGCGGCCAGCTCGGGCGTGTATCGCTCGGGGAGGGCCGTCTTCATGGCGTGGTCGGCGACGGCCGGGAGGGCGGCTAGCACCTCGGCGAGGCTCAGGCCGAGGTCGTCGCCCTGGTGCTCGGTGTGCTCGCGGCCCGCGTCGGGCGTCTGCTGGTCGGCGTGCTGCCGGATGTCCTCGGCGGTCGAGGTGGCGAGCTGGTCGCGTACCTGGACGGCGGCCTCGCCGTAGAGGGGCTGGCGGATGTTCGACATCAGGCAGCCACCCCCGCCAGAACCTCGAAGCGGGCGGCGGCCAGGACGTCCTTCGGACGGTAGGTGGCCAGGCGGGCGGCGAAGGTGCGGGCGGCGAACAGCTTCACCGCGACGGTCTTACGGACGCGGCCCTTGAGCTTGATCTCGGTCTCGCGGACGTCGTCGGCGACCAGGCCCCGGCTGAAGGCGCCGGCGAAGCGCTTCGCGGTGGCGTCGTCGAGGCCGGCCGCGACGAGGCGGGTGCGGACGGGCTGCGGGGTACCGGTGGCGACGGCGCGGACGGCGCGCCGGGTGGCGCGGGTTTCGGCCGTGCGACGGCGGAGGGTGGCGCGAAGGGCACGGCGGTTGGTGCGGTGCTCGCGGCGGGTGGCAGACTTCTTCATCAGCGGTTCTCCTGTTGACGCAGGTGATTCCGTCAGGCCCTCGGCCGGTGTTGACGCACCGCCGGGGGCCGCTTGCGTTGTCGTCCGGTTTCCCTTCCGACACCTCCACTCTATGGAACATCGTGTTCCCTGTCAAAGGGTTCTGGCCTAGTAATCTCCACCGATCATGAGTAACGTCATGTTCCATGATGGCGAATGGAACACTGAGTGTCATGGACAAGCGATCTCTGGAGCACATCGCGCGCCGGTTCAGGGAAGCCGAGACGCGGGCGGACATCCTCCGCAAAGAGCTGGCCGCGGCCATCCGGCAGGCGGACGCCGACGAGCTCCCCCAGAAAGACATCTGCGAGGTGACCGGCTACACCCGTCAGCAGGTGCGGCGCATCGTCCTGGCCGGCCCCGACGAGGGTGACGAAGCCGCAGGCCCGGAGCCCTCGAAGTAGCGCGTGGCGCGGCACCGTTGATGGCACGGCGCTGGCACCAAGAGGCCCGGACGCGTTCCGACGAGGGTCAACCACCTCGGATGGCATTCCGGGCCCTACCTGCGGCGGAGCGCCTTAGCGGGTCGGGGTCCGTCATAACCAGACGAACCCCAACACACTGCTAATGCGGTTTGGGCCTTAAAGCCCATCGAGGGTTCAAATCCCTCCGCCTCCGCGCTTGATCACGAAGCCCCGGTCTTTCGGCCGGGGCTTCGTCGTTGCCCACATCGGCGTGTCAGGCCGTTTCCGCAGGTCACAAGGGGTACGGCAAACGGATTTCACATGGCGGCGGCAGTCATGTAATGTTCTTCCTGTCGCCGCGAGCGGCCCGGAAGGGCAAGGAACGGCGAGAAAACAAAACAAGCACTCGTAGCTTAACGGATAGAGCATCTGACTACGGATCAGAAGGTTGCAGGTTCGAATCCTGCCGAGTGCACAGCGGATCAGAGGCCCCGTGGAGGAATCCACGGGGCCTCGTCCTTTTGGGCTTTGCGTGCGGCTACGGACATCACGGCGACGGAGGCCAGGGTGAGGGCGGCGCCGATGTAGAGGGGGGCCGTGTAGCCGAGGCCTGCGGTGAGGGCGAGGCCGGCGAGCCAGGCGCCGAGGGCGTTGCCGAGGTTGGAGGCGGAGACGTTGGCGCCGGCGGCGAGGGCGGCGCCGTGGGCGTGGTCGGTGACGCGGGTGATGAGGCCGGGGACGGGGGCGAAGCCCGTCAGGCCGAGCAGGAAGGTCAGGGCCACCGTCGCGGGGGCGTTGGCGGCCAGCAGGCCGAACAGGGTCAGGGTGAGGGTGAGGCCCAGCAGGGCGAGGACGAGGGCGCGGTCGCGGTCGTGGTCGGCTGCTCGTCCGCCGAGCAGGTTGCCTACGACCAGGCCGACTCCGTACACCATCAGCAGCCAGGCGACATCGGCCGAGGAGAAGCCGCCCACCTCGGTGAAGGTGTACGCGATGTAGCTGAACGCGCCGAACATTCCGCCGTAGCCGAGGGCGGTGGCTGTGAGGGTCAGCTGGACCTGGGGGGAGCGGAAGACTCGGAACTGGGCGCGGATGGGGGTGTTGGGTGGCGGCGTCGTGAGTCGGTGCGGTGGTGTGGTGGTCCGGCTCGGTCGGTTCCCTATCGACCTCGTTCTCCACGTCCTCACCGTCCTCGCCGTCCCGTCTGGGACCAGCGTCGCTATGCCCGTCAGTGCGAGGGCGCCGATCGCGGTGATGGACCAGAAGGCCGCTCTCCAGCCCCAGCGTTCGCCGATGAGGGTGCCGAAGGGGACGCCTAGGACGTTCGCCACTGTCAGGCCGGCGAACATGACGGCGACCGCGCGGGAGGCGCGTTCCGGGGGGACGAGGGTCCGGGCGACGAGGGAGCCGGTGCCGAAGAAGGTGCCGTGGCAGAGGGCGGCGATGATCCGGCCGAGGAGCATCAGGTGGTAGGTCGGTGCGAGGGCGGAGAGGAGGTTGCCGAGGATGAAGAGGGCCATCAGGCCGATGAGGAGCTGTTTGCGGGGCAGTCGTGCCGTGGCCGCGGTCAGCGCGATCGCACCTACCGCGACGCTCAGCGCGTAGCCGGAGATCAGTCGGCCCGCCGCCTCCTCGGACACCTGGAAGTCCGACGCCACCTGCGGCAGCAGTCCCGCGATGAGGAACTCGGTGAGGCCGATCCCGAAACCGCCGAGGGCCAGGGCCACGAGTCCGGCGACGAATCCGGTCGGCGTGCGGGGCGGTTCGGTCATGCGTCGACCCTCGCCGTCGGGGGGCGGCTCGGTCCATGGACAAAGGGCGAGGGTGCTTGGACAGATGGGGCGCGCTACGGCGGCGTACGAGAAGAGGCCCCGGAGGGTTGTCCGGGGCCTCTTGTGTGCGGGGCGGGGCGGTATGGGGTGGGCGGGTTCAAGCTGCGGCTCCCGCCAGGCGGTGGAAGGCCTCGGTGGTGCGGGGGTGGACCAGTTCGTCCAGGAGGTGGCGCCACTCGGGGTCGGCCGTGGCCGGGTGGGTCTGGTCCCAGACCGTGAGCAGCGGCGCGAGTTCGTCCTCGTGCGAGGTGCTGTTCGGCTCGGGGGAGGGCAGCGACTTCATGGGGTCTTCCTTCCGGGAGGGGGTCTGTCTGTGCCTCTTGGATCGTCTGCGGATCCTCTGCTGATCGTCTGCGGATCGTGTGCATTTCCTCTGCAATCCACGATGCTCCTGCCGCCGTGCCGCCGCCATGGAGGGACCTACCGGACCGGGGGTGTGGCTAGCCGTACCGCAGCATCCTGCTAGCCCCCCTTGAGCGGGGCGCGAGGTGTACCGGCGGGTGGGGAGGGTGGGGTTCTCGGCGGCGTGTGCGGGTCAAGGGGCATGTGGTTCAGGCGAGTTGGAGGTTGCCGCGGCTGAGGCGGTGGGCGGGCCGCAGCGGTCGTACCGTCGTCGTCGCTGTCTCCTTGCGGGCGCCCGCGAAGACGAACAGCCGCAGGACCAGGAAGCGGCCGATGCCGGCGAGGCCGGACGCGCCGAGGTACACCGCCTGCTCCCAGAGCAGGCCCGGCGAGGACTGCACCGAGTGCAGCAGGAACATCGCCGTGCACGTCACCACGTACGCCGCCGTCGCCGAGCCCGCCGACTGGAGGTGGCGGCGCAGACCGGCTCGGCGGCCCGTGCCGAAGGTGAACAGGGCGTGCAGCTCGGTGCACAGGATCGTCGACGCGACCGTGATGACCGCGTTGGACGCCGCCCAGGGCATCAGCAGCGCCAGCAACGGGACGGCCGTGCTCGACAGCAGCCCTACGCCCCCGCCGCACACCACGAACCGGACGAAGGAGGCGAACGGGCCCACCGGGCGGTCCTCCGTGCGCTGCGTCTCCATGACGGTTTCCTTCCGGGCGGGGCGGGCTCGCGGCCGGTTCCTTCCGGGTGGGCTCGCGACGGGGTGACGGGACACGACCGACCCCGGACCAGCGGCAACTCCCCGGCCTACGGCCCCGATCGGCACGCTTCTACGATCTCGTCGCGCGCCCTCCGGAACGAGGGTGTCCCCTACCGAACCGAAGGTGGTGCCAGCCCTACCAACGCCCTGGGCCCCGCCCCACGCCGAACGGCCTCACGCCCATCGTTACGACCGCTGACCGTCCCGGCCGCCGTCCCGACCGCCGTCCTGCTCCCGCAACTCCTCGATGTACTCCAGGGCCAGACCCGTCGTACGTGTGAACCAGTCGTTGAGTACGGCGATCTCGTCCGCGGAGTAGTCGGCGAACAGGTCGTCCAGGCGGGCGTAGTACGGGCCGTACAGGGCCGTGACTCGGGTGACGGCGGCCGGTACCGCGGCGACTCGGACGCGGCGGCGGTCCTTCGGGTCGGGCACGCGTGTGATGAAGCCGCCGCGCTCAAGGCGGTTGAGGATGCCGGTCATCGCGCCCGTCGTGACATGGGCGTGCTCCGCCAGGTCGCCCGCGGTGAGCAGGTCCTCGCCGGCCTTCAGGACGCAGGCGAAGCAGAGGAGATCGGTGACGTTCAGGCCCAGCCGCTGGGCCATCTCCTGCTGGCCGAGCAGATGCGTCGCGATGAGGGAGTCCATCGACGTCAGCGCCTGGGCCGGGGTGGTGGCGGGGCGGGGCTTGGCTGGCATCTTCGTAATTACCTTAGATCGTGAGAGGTTTCGGTGCTAAATTTCTTACGTCGTGAGGGAATTTGTGGTGAACGGGAGCGGGAGGTCGGAACGTGAGTGCGCACCAGTATGACGAGGGGCACACGGTCGCGGGGTGGACCGGATTCGCCGTGGCCACGGCCGGGTCGGTCGTGCTGGGGCTGGGGGTGGTCATGGTGTCCGCCCTGGTGGTGGCCGGTGGGCTCGCCGTCGTCGCGGGGAGCGTGCTCGTCACCTGGGTCCTGCATCTCTCCGGGTGGGGCAAGGCGCCGGGGCGACGGCCTCGGGAGCAGTGGGGGTGGCGGACTCGGGATCTGTCGGCGCGGGAGGGGCATCCGGGGTGTGTGGGGTGTCGGTTGGCGGGGCGGGGGCGGGGGCGCGTACGGGAATCCGGGGTCGTGGTTACGGCGGTCCCGTCGGCCCCGGCTGCCGCCGAGACCTCACGCTGACGGGGACGGGGACGGGGACGGGGACGGGGACGGGCCGGCCTCGTTTCCGCAGCTCAGCGCCCGTTGTCAGTGCCGCCCCCTACTCTCGTCGGTGATGGCACAGGCATGGAAGTGCTCGGGGCTGCGGTGGGCGGCGGACGGTCCCGTGCTGACGTGGGAAGGCGGGCGGCGCAGTGCGCTGACCTGGGGGAAACGGGTGGCCTTCGGGGTCGCGGACGGGGGTGTGCGGACATGTGTGGGAGCGCGGGGGCATGCGTGTCCGGTGCGGGCGGCCGTGCCGGGGCGGAGTACGGGGGCGCGGTGCGAGGAGTGCGCGCGGCTGGACCGGGCGCACTCGGTGGCCGCCGACACCATCGCGGACGACCCCCGGCCGTACCACGTATATCTGGCCTGGTTCGGACCCGGTATGACCAAGGTCGGCATCACCGCAGAGGAGCGAGGGTCCGCCCGGCTGCTTGAGCAGGGGGCCGTCTGTTTCAGCTGGCTGGGCGTCGGCCCGCTGATGGCGGCGCGGCGGACCGAGGAACTGCTGCGGGCGGCTCTTCGGGTGCCGGACCGCATTCCCTACGCCGACAAGCGCGCGGTGCGTTCCGAGTTGCCCCGCACGGAGGCGGAGCGGGCAGCGGAGATCATCGAACTGCACGCTCGCGCCGTCGGGTTGGGCGGCTGGCCGGAGTCACTGCGGGCCGAGCCGTGCCGACCTGTGGACCACGCGGGGGTGTTCGGCCTCACGGACCTCCCGGCCGCGGTCGGCCAGGTGGCGGAGCTTGTCGCGGGCGGTGCGATCGGCGGGCGGCTGGTCGCGGCCGCCGGGCCGGATCTGCATCTGGAGACCGGGGGCGGAGGTGGGGGCGGAGGCGGAGGCGGAGGCGGGGTGGTCGTGCTGGACACGCGGCTGATGACGGGGTGGGGGCTGGTCCCCACCGGGGCCGAGGAACTCTCCGTGCCGGTACGGGAGTTCAGGAAGCAGGTGAAGGAGACAGGGGTGCAGGACGGGTTGTTCTGACAGGTCAAGCCTGGCTTGAGGCGGATGGTAAAAACTCGGATCCCTCCCGGATCCCTTTGGGCAAGGTGCATGGACGCGGCCCTGGGGCACGGCCGATCGTGGACGACATGAGTGATCACTGCATTACACCTGTCGCCGCCCACGAACCTCCGTACTACGCCGTCGTCTTCACCTCCCTGCGCACTGAGCGGGACGGCGGCTACGGTGCCACCGCGCAGCGCATGGGCGAGCTCGTCAAAGAGATCCCTGGCTTCCTCGGCGAGGACTCCGCCCGCACACCGGGCGGGCTGTCGATCACCGTCGCCTATTTCCGCGACCTGGCCGACATCGAGCAGTGGCGACAGAACACGGAGCACCGGGAGGCCAAGGCCTACGGGCGGGAGCACTGGCACGAGCGGTACGTGATCCACATCGCCAGGGTCGAGCACAGCCACGGATTCGAGCGGGCCAGTTGCTGAAAAGTGCGCGTACTTCCGAGGGGTCCTATCGCCACACATGGGGCTGCTATTCAGAGAGTTCACTCGATCTGGTGGCCTATCCCGAACGCAGAGCCGATGGTCGTTCAGATGCGTAGGTTCAGTGATCGTGAAGCTCGTAGTGCAAGTCAAGTTGCTGCCGACGCCGGAGCAGTCGTTGGCGCTTGAGGCGACCCTGCGGGCGTGTAACCGTGCTGCTGACTACGTCTCACAGGTGTCCTTCGATGAGCGGCTGAAGGATCGCAACTCCTTGCAGCGGGCCGTGTACGCCGATGTGAAGGCGGCCTTCGGACTGTCGGCGCAGCCTGTGGTGCGTGTGGTGAAGAAGGTGGTGGACGCCTATGCCACGCTGCGCGGGAACTTGAAGGCCGGAAATCTGGGTGCGCCAGGTTCCAAGAGATACCGGAAGGCAACCAGCTCACCGATTACCTTCCGGCCCGAGGCCGGTCAGCCCTTCGATGACCGTTGCTTGTCCTGGCAGATGGACGCGCGCACGGTGTCGATCTGGACAGTGTCCGGACGAATGAAGCACCTTCGATTTGTAGGTGCTCCTGACCACCTCAAGACCTTGGCTGAATACCGGCAGGGTGAAACTGATCTTGTTCGGCGTGGTCGTAAGTGGTTTTTGGTGGCGACCTGCGAGGTCCCTACCCCGGATGTGTTCGAACCGGTCGGCTTCATCGGTGTGGACCGTGGGGTCGTGAACTTGGCCACTACCAGCGACGGAGCGAACTATCAGGGCCGTCGTCTCGCCCGCTATAGGCGCTGGCAGGCTCACAAGCGTGCCGAATTGCAGGCGAAGAACACCCGATCGGCCTGGCGGCGCATGGGGTGCCGCAGGCGGAAGGAGCACCGGCATGCCACCCAGGTGAATCACTGCATCAGCAAGGAGATCGTGTCCGTCGCGCAACGCACCGGTCGTGGAATTGGCGTCGAAGCACTTGACGGCATCCGTGAACGGGTACGGCCTCGTCGCGACCAGCGGGGCAGGCTCTTCTCTTGGCCGTTCGACCAGCTCGGACGACACCTCGCCTACAAGGCCAAACGGGCCGGGGTGCCGTTCGTGGAGGTGGACGCGGCCTATACCTCGCAGCGTTGTCCACGCTGTGGCCACACCGAGAAGGCCAACCGGTCGGCTCGAGATCATTTCCGTTGTCGTCGGTGCGGGCTCGCTGGCCCCGCCGATGTCGTCGCCGGGGTCAACGTGCGCGACCGCGCGCGCTCGGCGTGGGCATTCGTCACCATGCCCGTTCCACCATCGGTATAGCTGGTTGGTGGGAGATGCGACCCGTGACCGTCCTGTTGTAGGGGGTAGTCGGGAGCGCGACGAGGTGTGAGCTGCCGGGGTGAGAAACCCGGCCGTTCGCGGCCGAGGTGGTGACAGGTTCCAGAAAGGGTTTCCTTTGAAGGGCGAGGCCGTCCGGGCGGCATAAAGCGCCGCAAATGCTGACGTATCCCTTTGCGGATGGCGGTGGGAGAGGCTCTGGCTTGGCGTTCCCTGTGAGTTTCTCAGGGAAATCACAGGAAGTGGAAAGGGTGCTCTCAGAGGATCCAGACAGTGTGTCCACATGACCACGACCTCGCCCCAGGGGCGCACCGAACTGCTGAGGCCGGACGGGAGCCCCGTCCGAGTGCTTGTGGTGGACGACGAGCTGTCGATCACCGAGCTGCTGTCCATGGCCCTTCGCTATGAGGGATGGCAGATCCGGAGTGCGGGAGATGGCACGGGTGCCATCCAGACCGCTCGGGAGTTCCGGCCCGACGCCGTCGTACTCGACATGATGCTGCCGGACATGGACGGGCTGACCGTTCTCGGGCGGCTGCGCCGGGAGCTGCCGGACGTTCCCGTTCTGTTCCTCACCGCGAAGGACGCCGTGGAGGACCGGATCGCCGGGCTCACCGCCGGTGGCGACGACTATGTCACCAAGCCGTTCAGCCTCGAAGAGGTCGTGGCTCGGCTGCGTGGGCTCATCCGTCGTTCCGGTGCGGCCGACCGGCGGTCCGACTCCGTGCTGGTCGTCGGGGACCTCACCCTCGACGAGGACAGCCACGAGGTGTCGCGTGCCGGTGAGTCCATCCACCTCACCGCGACCGAGTTCGAGCTCCTGCGCTTCCTGATGCGTAATCCCCGGCGTGTTCTCAGCAAGGCGCAGATCCTCGACCGTGTGTGGTCGTACGACTTCGGTGGGCAGGCCAACGTGGTCGAGCTCTACATCTCCTACCTGCGGCGCAAGATCGACGCCGGTCGTGAGCCGATGATCCACACCCGGCGTGGTGCCGGTTACCTCATCAAGCCCGCGGCGTCATGAGCGGACGACGACGGCCGACGCGCCCGCAGAGGAAGCGACTGGGTAAGCCGCGTACGCTGCGGGCCCGGCTCGTCGTCGCGTCCGTGGTGCTGATCGCGGTGGTGTGCACGGTGATCGGCACGGTGACCACGCTTGCGCTGCGGTCTCATCTGTACGAGCAGCTGGACTCCAAGGTCGGCGAGGCCGCCATGCGGGCCGCAGGTGTGAGCGCTCCGCCCGGCCAGCAGGGCAAGGCCGGCGGCAACGCGCCACCCACGAGCACTACGAACGACCTGGACGACCTGGTCACCAAGGGGCCGCAGCAGGGCGCTATCGCGGCCGTGGTCAAGAAGAACGTCATCACCGACGCCAAGGTGGGGGTGAAGAACAACGACGACTTCGAGACGACGCCGACGGATCTGAGCGACGAGGCGATCGAGGCGCTCAACCAGGTTTCCCAGGACGGCAAGACGCACACCGTCGAGATCCCTGGCCTCGGTGAGTACCGCGTCAAGTACAACTCAGGCGACAAGGGCAGCTACTACGTCGGCCTCCCCACCAAGGAAGTCGACAACACTCTCAACACCCTCATCGCCGTGGAGGCCAGCGTCACCGCCGCAGGCCTGGTCGCCGCCGGTATCGCCGGCACCGTAATAGTCGGCGTAGCCACCCGCCCCCTCCGCCGAGTAGCCGCCACAGCCACCCGCGTCTCCGAACTCCCCCTCCACACAGGCGAGGTCAACCTCAGCGAGCGGGTCCCCGAGTCGGAGTGTGACCCGAACACCGAGGTCGGCAAGGTGGGCGTCGCCCTCAACCGGATGCTGGACCATGTCCACGCGGCCCTCCACTCCCGCCAGCAGAGCGAGATGCGGGTACGGCAGTTCGTCGCGGACGCCAGCCACGAACTGCGCACACCCCTCGCCTCCATCCGCGGGTACGCCGAGCTGACCAGACGCGGCAGGGAGCAGATCGGCCCCGACACCCGGCACGCACTCGGACGTATCGAATCCGAGGCGGGTCGCATGACGTTGCTCGTCGAAGACCTTCTCCTCCTCGCGCGGCTCGACGCGGGCCGTCCCCTCCAGTTCGAGCAGACCGACCTCATCCCGCTCGTCGTGGACACGATCAGCGACACCCGGGCGGCCGGTATGGAGCACAACTGGCGGCTCGATCTGCCCGATGAACCGGCCCTCGTCTCCGGTGACGCCGCACGCCTTCAGCAGGTGCTGATCAACCTGCTCGGAAACGCCCGTAAGCACACGGAGCCCGGGACCACCATCACCGCCCGCATTCAGCGGCGCGGGCCGTGGATGTGCGTGGATGTCGAGGACAACGGCCAAGGAATCCCGCCGGATTTGCTGCCGCATGTCTTCGAGCGGTTCGCGCGCGGTGACTCCTCCCGTTCCCGTGCCTCTGGATCCACGGGGCTCGGGCTCGCCATCGTGCAGGCCGTCGCGACCGCACACGGCGGTGCCGTGACCGTGGACAGCGTTCCGGGGCGGACCGTGTTCACGGTGCACCTCCCCGCGCTCGCCCCCATGACGCCCCGCCCGGCGCCCGAAACGAATTGGCAATCGCACTCACAGGTACAGCACAGTGCCACCACATGGGTGCAACAGGGCACTTGACGAGAGTCAGTGTCATGCGAACCGACTCTTCTCCCGGCAACCTGCCGGCGCGGGAGCACCTCCCGGCCGGAGACGCCGGTACGCCTGTCCTGGACGTAGTGATCCCCGTCTACAACGAGGAGAAGGACCTCCAGCCGTGTGTGCTGAGACTGCACGAGCACCTCAAGCGCACGTTCCCGTACGCGTTCCGGATCACCATCGCGGACAACGCGTCGACGGACACCACCCCTCAGGTGGCGGCGCGGCTGGAGGCGGAGATCGCCGAGGTCAGCAACTTCCGCCTGGAGCAGAAGGGTCGCGGTCGCGCCCTGCGCACCGTGTGGTCCGCCTCGGACGCCCCGATCCTCGCCTACATGGACGTGGACCTGTCCACCGACCTCAACGCCCTGCTCCCGCTGGTGGCCCCGCTGATCTCGGGCCACTCCGACCTGGCGATCGGCTCGCGGCTCGCCCGCTCCTCCCGAGTGGTGCGCGGCCCCAAGCGGGAGTTCATCAGCCGCTCGTACAACCTGATCCTGCGCGGTTCGCTCCAGGCCCGCTTCTCCGACGCGCAGTGCGGATTCAAGGCCATCCGGCGCGATGTGGCGCAGGTGCTGCTGCCGATGGTCGAGGACACCGGCTGGTTCTTCGACACCGAGATGCTGGTCATCGCCGAGCGCGCGGGACTCCGTATCCACGAAGTGCCTGTCGACTGGGTCGACGACCCCGACTCCACCGTCCACATCGTGAAGACGGCGACCGAGGACCTCAAGGGGGTGTGGCGGGTGGGCAAGGCCCTGGCCACCGGATCGCTTCCGCTGGACCGGATCACCCGGCCCTTCGGTGACGATCCGCGCGACCGCGAGATCAAGGACGTACCGAAGGGGCTGGCCCGCCAGCTCGTCGGATTCTGTGTCGTCGGCGGGCTGTCGACGCTCTTCTACCTCCTCCTCTACAGCGTCTTCCGGCAGTTTGGCGGCTCGCAGGTCGCCAACGCGCTCGCCCTCCTCGTCTCGGCCGTCGCCAATACGGCGGCCAACCGCCGGCTGACCTTCGGGGTGCGCGGCAGCGGCGGCGCCGTCCGGCACCAGGCGCAGGGGCTCGTCGTCTTCGGCATCGGTCTCGCCCTGACCAGCGGTTCGCTCGCCGCCCTCAACGCGGCCAGCAGCAACCCCGCGCACTCCACCGAGCTGGCGGTCCTCATCGCCGCCAACCTCGCGGCGACCGTCCTGCGCTTCCTGCTCTTCCGCGCCTGGGTCTTCCCGGAGCGCCGCGAGTCGACGGTGGTGGCCTCGCATCAGCCGGTCAACTCCCCGTCCTCGCCGACGTACGCCACCTCCACCACCTCCACCGCCCCCCAGCCGCAGCCGCAGCCGTTCCACGCGCCGCTGCCGACGCGCACAGGCGGCAACCACTTCTCGTACGACGACCAGTTCCGCGCCGGTGAAGCCGCGGACCGCAACTGGAGGGACGCCACGATGCAGTTGCAGCCGGTCCGTCCCACCGACACCGATCCGAGGGATCCCCGATGACCATCACCAGTACGGCCGTGCAGGAGCCCTCGGCTCCCGCGGCCCCGCCCGCCCCCGAGGCCGGTGAACCCAAGCAGCCCTTCGTGAAAAGACTGTGGCGCGGCCGCCCCGAGGACCCCCGCTGGGCCCGCCCGGCCTTCTGGGCGCTGCTCCTGGCCACCGCGGCGCTGTACTTCTACAACCTGACCTCCTCCGGCTACGCCAACTCCTTCTACTCCGCGGCCGTCCAGGCCGGCAGCCAGTCCTGGAAGGCGTTCTTCTTCGGCTCGCTGGACGCGGGCAACGCGATCACCGTCGACAAGCCCCCGGCCTCGCTGTGGCCGATGGCCCTGTCGGTGCGGGTCTTCGGACTCAGCTCGTGGGCGATCCTGATGCCCGAGGTCCTCATGGGCGTCGGCACGGTCGCCGTCGTCTACGCCTCCGTGCGCCGCCGCTTCAGCCCCGCGGCCGGTCTGATCGCGGGCGCCGTGCTCGCGCTCACCCCCGTCGCGGCGCTGATGTTCCGGTTCAACAACCCGGACGCGATGCTGGCCCTGCTGATGGCCGTGGCCTGCTACTTCGTGGTCCGCGCCCTGGAGGACGGCCGCACGAAGTGGCTCCTGTGGGCGGGTGCGGCGATCGGTTTCGCCTTCCTCGCGAAGACCCTCCAGGCCTTCCTGATCCTGCCGCCGCTCGCGATCGTGTACGCGGTCTGCGCGCCGGTGTCGCTGAAGAAGCGCTTCGGCCAACTGGCCGCCGCGACGGCCGCGTTGATCGTGTCCGGCGGCTGGTGGGTCGCGATCGTCGAACTGTGGCCCGCGTCCTCCCGCCCCTACATCGGCGGTTCCCAGAACAACTCCTTCCTTGAACTGACCTTCGGCTACAACGGACTCGGCCGCCTCAACGGCGACGAGACCGGCTCGGTCGGCGGCGGTGGCGGTGCCGGCGGCACCGGCCAGTGGGGCGAGACCGGCTGGGACCGGATGTTCAACTCCGAGATCGGCGGCCAGATCTCCTGGCTGCTCCCGGCGGCCCTGATCCTGCTGGTCGCGGGCCTGGTGGCGACGCGCAAGCTCAAGCGGACGTCGGTGACCCGCGGTTCGTTCCTGGTCTGGGGCGGCTCGCTGCTGATCACCATGGTCGTCTTCAGCTACATGGCGGGCATCTTCCACCAGTACTACACGGTCGCCCTCGCGCCTTACATGGCCGCGGTGATCGGCATGGGTTCGACCCTGCTGTGGGAGAAGCGGTCCGAGATCTGGGCGTCGATCACCCTCGCGGCCGCGGTCGTGGCCAGCGCCGCCTGGGGGTACGTCCTCCTCAACCGCACCTCCGACTACCTGCCCTGGCTGAAGTGGCTGGTCCTCATCGGCGGCCTGGCCGCCGCGCTCGGCCTGGTCTTCGCGGGCCGGATCAACCGGCAGCTCGCCCTCGCGGCGGCGTCGGTGGGCCTGGTGGCCTCGCTGGCCGGTCCGACGGCGTACACGATCAGCACCCTTCAGGAGGGCCACACCGGTTCGATCGTGACGGCCGGTCCCGCCGGCGCCAGCATGATGGGCGGCGGTGGCGGCCGGGGCGGCGGTCCCGGTGGCGGCGGTGGCATGGGCGGCGGTATGCCGGGCCAGAACCAGCAGGGCGGCACCGGCAACGGCAACACGCAGGGCCAGGGCCAGCAGGGCAACGGCTTCCCCGGCGGCGGCATGCCCGGCCAGAACGGCAACACCAACGGCAACACCAACGGGAACGGCAACACCCAGGGCGGCCAGACCCAGCAGAACGGCGGCATGCCCGGCGGCACCACCGGCGACGGCGGCGGCATGGGTGGCGGCGGCGGTGTCGGCGGCCTCCTCAACGGCGCGACCGTCTCCGACGAGGCCAAGAAGCTCCTGGAGACCGACTCCGACGACTACACCTGGGTCGCGGCGGCCATCGGCGCCCAGAACGCGGCGAGCTACCAGCTCTCCACGGGCGACGCGGTCATGGCCATCGGCGGCTTCAACGGCACCGACCCGTCCCCGACGCTGGCCCAGTTCAAGCAGTACGTCGAGGACGGCAAGATCCACTACTTCATCTCGTCCGGCTCCGGCGGCGGCATGGGCGGCAGCAGCAGCGGCACGTCCTCGCAGATCACCGAGTGGGTCGAGGCCAACTTCAAGAAGGTGACGGTGGGTTCGTCGACCTTCTACGACCTGACGCAGAAGGCGAGCAGCTGACGTAAGGAACGAGGGAGGGCGGCGGCCATGACGGTCGCCGCCCTCTTCGTCGTACGACGGGAAAGGTCGTTGTACGACAGGAAACGCCGTTGTACGCCGTATAGGAACTGTTCTACGGTGTACAGCATGCCCGCTGCTCCCACCCCCGCTCCCACCCCCGCTCCCACCCCTGTCACCGCCGCTCAAGGCCACCCCCAGCGCTGGCTCATCCTCGGCGTCATCTGCCTCGCCCAGCTCACGGTCGTCCTCGACAACACCGTCCTGAACGTCGCGATCCCCTCCCTCACCGAGGAACTGGGCGCGGCAACGTCGGACATCCAGTGGATGATCAACGCGTACTCCCTGGTCCAGTCGGGCCTGTTGCTCACGGCCGGCAGCGCCGCCGACCGCTACGGCCGCAAGAAGATGCTGACAGCGGGTCTGACCCTGTTCGGCGCGGGCTCGCTCACGGCCGGACTCGCCGACAGCACGGGCCAGTTGATCGCCGCGCGGGCCGGTATGGGCGTGGGCGGGGCGCTGTTGCTGACGACGACCCTCGCCGTCGTGATGCAGATATTCGCGCCCGCGGAGCACGCGAAGGCGATCGGCATCTGGGCGGCGGTCAACGCGCTCGGCTTCGCCTGCGGCCCGCTGCTCGGCGGCTTCATGCTGGACCACTTCTGGTGGGGCGCGATCTTCCTGATCAACCTCCCGGTGGCGGCGGTGGGCCTGGTGGCGACGGCGACCCTGGTCCCCGAATCCAAGAACCCGCGCGGCGACCGCCCCGACCTCCTCGGCGCGCTTCTGTCCACGATCGGCATGGCCTCGCTGGTCTTCGCGATCATCTCGGGCCCGGAGCACGGCTGGACGTCGGGCCGTGTACTGGCGTCGGCGACCGTGGCGGCAGTGGTGCTGGCCGGCTTCGCGTACTGGGAGAGCCGGATCGAGTACCCCATGCTCGACCTCCACTTCTTCACCGACCGCCGCTTCACGGGCGCCATCGCGGGCGCGGTACTGATCACCTTCGGCATGGGCGGCTCGCTCTTCCTCCTCACCCAGCACATGCAGTTCGTCCTCGGTTACGGCCCCCTGGAGGCGGGCCTGCGGACGGCTCCGCTCGCGCTGACGATCGTGGCCCTCAACTTCTCGGGGCTGGCCGCGAAGTGGGCGGCCAGGCTCGGCAACCCGGCCGCGATCGGGCTGGGCATGGTGTCGATGTCGGCGGGCCTGGTGTCCATCGCGACGGTGGCCTCCGGCGGTTACGCCGGGACCCTGCTGGGGCTGCTTCTGATCGGCGCGGGCGCCGCGATCGCCAACCCCGCGATGGCGCACGCGATCATGAGCTCCATCCCGCCGGAGAAGGCGGGCATCGGGGCCGGGATCAACGGCACGGTGGCGGAGTTCGGGCAGGGGCTGGGGGTCGCGGTCCTGGGCGCGGTGTTGAACTCCCGCTTCGCCGCGCTGATTTCAGTGGCGGCGTCTTCGCTGCCGGCGGCGTTGGCCGCGGCGGGGTCGGCGGAGGAGAGGGCGCGGATCACGGAGGCGTACTCCTCCGGGTTGGAGAGCAGTTTGTTGGTGGGAGCGGTGGCTGTGCTGCTGGGTGGGTTGGTCGCGGGGGCGTTGTTGCGGCGGGCTGAGCGGGAAGAGGTCGCGTAGGGGCTCGGGCGGTGCGGTGCGGTGCGTGGGCGGCTGCGGGTGCTTCGTGGTTACTGGCGCCCACGCGGCGGAGCCGCACATTGATACGGTCCCGCGCCTCTGACGGGGCGCTTAAGCTGATCGGCGATTTGCGCGATTTGTAGGACCAGGAAGGTGCGCCATGGTGAAGGCAGGCCAGCAGGCGGCGCGGACCAGCGTGTGGCTGGGCGGCGGGAAGGCTCGGCGGGGAGGTCAGCCGTCCGGCCTCGACCGTGACCGCATCACATCCGTCACGGTCCGACTCCTCGACGCCGAGGGCCTGTCGAAGTTCTCCATGCGGCGCCTCGCGGCCGAGCTGAACGTCACCGCGATGTCCGTCTACTGGTACGTCGACACCAAGGACGACCTCCTCGAACTCGCCCTCGACGCGGTCTGCGGCGAACTGACCCTGCCCGACCTCGAAACCGACGAGGACTGGCGCGACCAGCTGCGCACCCTGGCCCGCGGCTACCGCACCCTGCTGGTCCGCCACCCCTGGGTCTCCCCCCTGAGCGGCACGTTCCTCAACATCGGCCCGAACTACCTGGAGTTCGCCCGAGTCATCCAGCACGTCATCCGCCGCACCGGCCTGCCCGCCCACGGACTGGCCGCCGCCATCTCCGCCGTCTTCCAGTTCGTCTACGGCTTCGGCACCATCGAGGGCCACTTCATCGCCCGCTCGGCGGACGTCGGCATGACCCCCGACGAGTACTTCCGCCACGCCATGAGCACGGTCACCCAGGCCCCGCAGGCCGCCGAGGTCGTCAAACAGTCCGAGGACATCATGGCGGCCCGAGGCGGCGACACGGTCGAGGAAATGTGGGAACGGGACTTCGACTTCGCCCTGGACCTGCTGGTCGCGGGAATCGAGGCGATGGTGAAAAGGGCCTGATTCCCGTCAGGCGTCCGGCGAAGCCAGCCGCGCTGGGAACCCTCCGGTGGCCACCGGCCCCCACTTCACCGGCGTGACGCGGATGATCGACTTCCCCTGCTTCACCATCGCCTCCCGGGCTCCTTCCTTCTGCGCCCCTCGCGCTGCTTCGCAGGCTTCGGGGCGCTGCGCCGGACTCCGTCCGTCGAGCTGCGCTGGACGGTGCTGATCAGTCCTCGGGCGTCAGCCGTGCGGGGAACCCTCCGGTGGCCACCGGCCCCCATCGCTCCGGTGTGACCCGGATGATCGACTTCCCCTGCTTCACCATCGCCTCCCGGTACTCGTCCCAGTCCGGATGCTCCCCCGAGATGTTCCGGAAGTACTCCACCAGCGGTTCCACGGACTCCGGTGAGTCGATGACCTCGGCCGTGCCGTCGATCTGGACCCACGGTCCGTTCCAGTCGTCGCTCAGTACGACGACGCTCACCCGCTCGTCCCGCTTGGCGTTACGCGTCTTCGCCCGCTCGGGGTACGTGGACACCACGATCCGCCCCGAGTCATCGACCCCGCAGGTCAACGGCGAGGCCTGCGGACTCCCGTCGGCCCGGCGGGTCAGCAGCAGGGCCCGGTGCCGGGGTCGTACGAAGTCCAGCAACTCGTCCAGGGAGACGGCCGTGTTGGTCGCGATGTTCTTCGGTGCCATGGAGTCAGCCTAGGGTGCCTACGGGTGGTTCGGGCGTACGACAGGGGGGCGGCGTTCGTGGGGCGCAGGGAACGGCCGGTCGATCCGGTCGCGGGGCCGGTGCAGGAGTTCGCCCACGGGTTGCGCGAGTTACGGAGGGCGGCGGGCGGACCCACCTACCGGGAGCTGGCCCGCAGGGCCTCCTACTCGGTGAGCGCGCTCTCCCAGGCGGCGGCCGGCGACCAACTGCCCTCCCTCGCCGTCACCCTGGCCTATGTGCGGGCCTGCGACGGGGACGCCGAGGAGTGGGAGCGGCGCTGGCGGAAGGCGGCGGGCTCGGCGCGGGAGGACGACGGGGACGAGGCGCCGTACCAGGGTCTCGCCCGGTACGAACCCGGCGATCACGAACGGTTCTTCGGGCGGGACGCCCTGGTCGCGGACCTGTGCGAGCGGGTGCGCGGCGGCCGGTTCACCGCGGTCTTCGGACCGTCAGGCAGCGGCAAGTCCTCGCTGCTGCGGGCCGGTCTCATCCCCGCGCTCAGGACCGGGGGCGTCGGCGACGGGCCCGCGCTGGCCGCGATCCGTGTCCTCACCCCCGGCCCGCATCCGCTGCGCGCCCACGCCGAGGCGCTGCGCGCCAAGGAAGGACCCGGCGACACGCTGCTGGTGGTCGACCAGTTCGAGGAGGTCTTCACCCTCTGCCAGGATCCGGCCGAACGCGCGGGGTTCATCGACCAGTTGCTCGACGCCCGGCGCCCCGGCGGACGGCTGCGGGTCGTGATCGCCGTACGGGCCGACTTCTACGGCCGTTGTGCCGAACACCGCGCCCTCGCCGAAGCGTTGACCGGTACCGGTACCGGTACCGGGGCCGGCGCCGGGGCCGGTGTGCTGGTGGGGCCGATGTCGGCGGCCGAGCTGCGGGAGGTCGTCGTACGGCCCGCGCGTTCGGCCGGGCTGCTCGTCGAGCGGGAGCTGACCGAACTGCTGGTGCGGGAGGCGGCCGGTGAACCGGGCGGGCTGCCGCTGCTGTCGCATGTGCTGCGCGAGACCTGGCGCCGGCGCCGGGGCCGGACGCTGACCGTCGAGGCGTACGAGGCCGCGGGCGGGCTGCGCGGTGCCCTCGCCCGGACCGCCGAGGACGTCTACACCAGGCTGCCCGAGGAGCAGGCCGTTCCCGCCCGGCTCCTGCTGCTCCGGCTGATCACCCCGGGCGAGCACGCCCAGGACACCCGGCGTCCGCTCGGCCGGGGCGAGCTGGACTTCGCGCGGGACGCCGACCTCGCCCCCGTCCTCGACCGGCTGGCCAGGGCCCGGCTCGTCACCCTGGACGACGACACCGTCGACCTCGCCCACGAGGCTCTGATCACCGGCTGGCCCCGGCTGTCCGGCTGGATCGACGAGCACCGCGAACGGCTGCGCGCGCACCGAGGACTCACCGAGGCGGCCGGTACCTGGCGCGACCTCGGCCGGGAGCCGGGCGCCCTGTACCGGGGCGCCCGGCTGGCCGCTGCCGAGACTCAGCTCGACGAGCGGGAACTGACCTCTCTGGAACGGGAGTTCCTGGTGGCCAGCCGGTCCGCCCGGGCCCGTGACAGCCGTCGCCGACGGCTGCTGACCTCGGTCCTCGCCACCCTGGTCGCCCTCGCCCTGGTCGCGGGAGCCGTCGCCTGGCAGCAGGGCCGGACCAGCGAGCGGCGGGCGGTCCAGGCCGAGGCCCGGCGGATCGCCGCGCTCGCGGACGGCGTGCGGTTCACCGACCCGGTGACCGCGATGCGGCTGAGCGTCGCGGCGTGGCGGCTGGCGGACACCACCGAGACCCGTTCCGCGCTGCTGGCGGCCCTGTACCGGCCCGAGCAGGACGTACTGGCCGTGCCCGAGGCCGATACCCGGACCGACTCGCAATCAGGCTCGGGCTCGGGCCCGGAATCCGAGGAGGACGCGGAAGAGGACAGCCTGTCCGAACGGCATCTGAGCCCGGACGGCCGGACCCTGGTGTCGGTCACCAAGGACCGGGTCGTCATCTGGGACGTGCGCACCCACCGTCGTACCCACACCTATCCGGGCCTCGGCGACGCGGCCCCCGACACCTTCGGGACCGTGCTCGCCCCGGACGGCCGAAGCCTCGTCCTGCTCGGGGAGTCGACCCGGCTGTGGGACCTGCGCACGGGCCGCGTCACCGCGCGCTTCGACGGCAACGGCATCGACGCGGTGTTCGGCGCGAGCGGGCGCACGCTGGCGGTGGCCGAGACGGACGACGGCGCCCCGGGCGTGCCGGTGAGCGAGGAGGGCGCCTCCGCCTCCAGTGCGGGCGCGCCTGCCGACAGCGCCGAGGCCTCGGCCGACGCCTCCGAGGACAGCGACACGGACGGCAGCGACACGGACGGCAGCGACACGGACGACAGCCCGCTCCTGCGCGTCTGGGACGTACACCGGCACCGCGAGCTGCTGAGGCTGTCCCGCGACGGCGGCGACTACGCCGAGGCCCTCGCCGTCAGTCCGGACGACCGGTTGCTGGCCGTGTGCTCCGACCGGCACCCCCTGCGGGTCTGGGACCTCACCCGGGGGCGCCGACTGAGCCTGCCGGGCGTCGGGAACCTGCCGTCCGGCACGTGTGCCGAGGGCGGCGGCGGGCTCGCCTTCGCCCCGGACGGGCGGACCCTGGCCCTCGCCACCGGCTCCGGCATCCGGCTGTGGGACGCCCGCGCGGGCACCGAACTCGCCCCGCTCACGGGCGGCGGCACGGGCCTGCGCGAGCTGCGCTTCAGCGCGGACGGCAGGTTCGTCACCGCGGCCAGGGACGACCGGCTGCTGATGTGGCGGCTGGCCTCGCCCACCGCGCCCGTGCTCCGGCACACCCTGACCGGGGAGAGTGCCGCCGAGGTCCGCCTCGACCCCGCCGACGGCGTGCTGCGCTATCTCGACGCGCCCGGCACAGCGGTGCGTTCCCTGTCCCTGGGGCAGGCCACGACCGGGCGGTGGCAGAACTACGGTACCCAGCTGGCCCGTTTCAGCCAGGACGGCCGCCTGCTCGCCCTGCTGCGCTCGACGGACCTCGACGACCCCGGCGGCTACCGGCTGCTGGACGCCGGTACCGGCCGTACCGTCGCCGCGCTGCCCGGCACCCCCTGCACGGACATGAACGACGAGGACCCGCAGGCGGGTTGGGAGCTGCCCGACTCCGATGCGGACGCCGCGCTCGCCGTCGGCCAGAGGATGGTGTCGGGCGGGGGCGATCCCGGTCCGGGCGCCGTGGAAACCTGCGTGGGGAACTCCATGGCGTTCAGCGCCGACGGCCGCTATCTCGCCTACACCCTCGACGAACCCTGGCGCATCCAGGTCCGTGACCTGCGCACCGGCCGTACTCACGCCACCGTCAGCCTCCCGAAGGCGTCGCTCGGCCAGGTCCACGCCATCGCGCTGAGCGCCGACGGCCGCCGGCTGGTGCTGTCCTACGCCTCGGACCAGGCAAGCCGGTCGGTCCAGGTCTGGGACCTCGCCCGCGCCGGCCGGGCCACCCGGGCCAAGACGCTGCCCGGCCTGTACGGCGCCGCTCTCGCCCTCCGCCCCGGCCCGGGCACCCTGGTGACCTGGCACGGCATCGTCGCCGACCCCGCGCCCGGCACCTCCGCCCGCACCACCCGGCGGACCCTCAGCGCGTACCCGGTCAGCGCGCTCGCCTTCAGCGCCGACGGCGCCTACCTCGCGGTGGGCGACACCCTCGGCCGGGTCACCGTCTGGGACGGGGAACTGCGCAGCCGCGTCGCGGTACTTCCCGGCACCCGCATCGCCGACTCCGGGACCGAGAGCGGGGGAGACGGCGGGAACGCGGGAGACATGGGTGATCAGGACGGCTCCGGCGGCTCCGGCGGCTCCGCCGGGGTGAGCGCCCTCGCCTTCTCCGCCGACGGGCACACCCTCGCCGTGGCCGGCGCCTCCGGCACGGTCCGGCTCTGGGACGTACCCGGCAACCAGCCCCTCGGCTCCGCCCTGCCCACCCCCGGGGACCCGGTCCTCGCCCTCGCCTGGTCCCCGGACGGCCGCACCCTGCGCACCTCCGGTCTGCACAGCACGCTCCAGTCCTACGGCACCGACGCGGGCGATCTCGTGGAGCGGGTGTGTGCCCGGGCCGGCGGGGGCCTGGACCGGGCGGCCTGGCGGACCTATCTGCCCGACGTTCCCTACCGCCGTACCTGCGACGGGAGTTGAGACCGGGTGCTTTCTGCACCTCAGGTTGAGAGGAGCCTTCCCACCACTGCGGGACGACCCAAGTGCCTTGTGTTTCCTACGTTGTTCGTCACGAGGAGCCGCCCGGACGGACGGCTCCGCACCCGGACGAGACTCCAGACGAAGGGAACTTCCATGACGCTCCAGCGGGGGAACACACGCCGTGTCGCCAAGACCGTCGCGATGGCCGCGATGCTGGCCGCCGTGGCCGGGGCGACGGTCCCGACGGCCGCCGTCGCACTGCCGGACCACCGGGCCACCACCGCGGTCACCCAGAGCGCGGCCACGTCCGTACCGGCCGCGTCCAACAGCGCTTACACCTACCTCCAGTTCAAGAAGAACAGCTCCAACCCGTCCAACTCGAAGCTCAGCTTCGTCTACGTGCACATCGTCAACGACATCTCCCACAGCACGACGGTCGCGACCTGGCGTGCGGGGTCGGGGCAGGGGAGCACGAACGCCTGCAAGCGGAACCAGGGCTGGCTGCCGAACGGCACCTACAAGATCAAGACCTTCTACAAGCACCACAACGGCGGTCTGCACGGTGTCAACGGTCTCGCCTGGCTGCTGAACGACACGACGTGCTCGAACGGCACACCGCGCACCGAGCTGTTCATCCACAGCGAGATGAAGCCCGACGGCACCCAGGGCAGCGCCGAGCCCTACCGCTGGGACGGCAACAGCGACTACAAGTCCAACGGCTGCATCAAGCTCAAGCCGTCCGACATCCGTCGGCTCAAGGACCTGCGGAGCAGCTACCCGCTGCCCAAGAAGCTCTACGTCTCCTGAGCCGCCGGCCGGCGCGGTACGACCAGCCCCGACTCGTATGCCAGGACGACGGCCTGGGCCCGGCTGTACAGCCCCAGCTTGGTCATCGCCCTGCTGATGTGTGACTTGACCGTCGCCTCGGTCACCGTCAGCAGGGCGGCGATCTGCCCGTTCAGGGCCCCGGTGGCGACGAGCCGCAGTACCTCCAGCTCACGCGGGGTGAGCCGGTCCAGATCCGGGGCCGGCGCACCGGCCGTGGTGCCGGAGCGGGCCTGGGCGCGCAGCAGGCGGCGGGTGACGGCCGGCGCGAGCAGACAGTCCCCGCCGGCCACGGTGTGCAGCGCGGCGAGCAGGCGCCGGGGCCGGGCGTCCTTGAACAGGAAGCCCGCGGCCCCGGCGCACAGGGCCGCGTGGATCTCCTCGTCCGTGGCCCGGTCGGTGATCGTGAGCACCCGGGGCGCCGTGCCCTCGGGCGCCGCCGCCAGCACGCGGGCGCAGGCTTCGGTGCCGTCGATACCGGGCAGCCGTAGCTCGGCCAGGATCACGTCGGGCCGGCAGCGGGCCGCCCGCGTGACCATGTCGAGCCCGTCGCCCGCCTCCGCGACCACGCACAGCCCCGGATCGGTACGGATCAGCGCGGCCAGTCCGGCCCGGACCAGCTCGTGACCGTCCGCCACGAGCACCCGTACCGGCGCCGCTGTCTCGTCTCTGGTGTCCCCCATGCGCCAAGTCTCGGCCGCCGCGGGGTTGTTCAGCGGCCCCGCCGAACACTGTGAACAACCAGGTCAGACCAGCGGAGACAACGAATCCCCTCGCACCGCCCGACTCCACCCTCTGCCGGACCCGCTACGTGGCCCTTCACGGACCGGCGACGACCGGGAGGCTCCGGATCCGGCGCACCGGACAGCCCGTACGGCTCGCTTCACCAGCGCGGACCGGCTCGCCGATCCGCGCCCTTTCCATCTACTTGATCCCGCGGGGGCTCGGGAGGCGGCGACGGTGGGCGGTAAACCGGGCGGGCGTCCGCATCGACAAGGGCGCCGGATATTCCGGCCGACCGGGCTGGCGTGGGAGCACCTGGATGCGGCCGGGCCCCGGGGAACGCGAGCTGACGCCGGGCCGTCACACGGGAAGCCGCTTGTCAGCGCCCCGCGTCCGCCGCGTGCGGGAGGAAGTCCGCCCAGGCGGCGAGGGGGAAGGTGAGGCGGGGGCCGCGGGGGCACTTGGAGTCGCGGATGTGGATGGTGGTGGGGGCGGTGGCTATTTCGACGCAGTTCGAGCCGTCGCCGCTGTAGCTGGACTTCTTCCAGTGGAGTTCGGGCACGGTTTCCTCAAACGGTCTGGGTGATGCGGTGGATCAGCTCACGGGACTCTGCGGGTTTGAGGGCGTTCGCCTCCATGCGGTCGAGAACGAGACGAAGTCCGCCCAGGTGGTGGGCTGGAGGGTGAGGTGGGGGCGGGAGGGGTCCTTGGAGTCGCGGATGTGGATGGCGGTGGGGGAGGGGGCTATCTCGACGCACGAGGACGCTTCCTCGCTGTACGTGGACTTCTGCCAGTTGAGTTCGGTCACGGCTCGGCTCTCAGGTGTCTTGGGCGATGCGGTGGACGAGGTCCCGGGAGGGCGCGGGCTCCAGGGTGACCTGCTGCATCCGGTCGAGGATGAGTCGGTACTTGGTCAACTGTGCGGCAGCATCAACGAGTTCGCTGCCGTGAGCCGCGTCGAGTTGTGCTGTGTCGAGGGCGGGTACGGGCCCGTACGTGTAGTCCAACCCGTGGCCGACCGTGGGGAACGCCGTGCCGTCGAACGGGATCACCCGGAGGGTGACGTGCGGTAGTTCGCTCATCTTGGCCAGGTGGTCCAGCTGGGCGCGGGCCACTTCCTGGCCGCCGAACCGCATGCGCAGAGCGGCCTCGTGAACGATCGCCGTGTACTGGGGCGGTTCCTCGCGGTGAAGGATGGCCTGGCGCTTGATGCGGTGGGAGATGCGGTACTCGATTTCGTGCGGCAGCAGCTCCGGCACAACCTGGCGGAACAGGGTGCGGGCGTGTTCCGGCGTCTGGAGCAGGCCGGGGATGTTGATGACCTGGGCCACGCGGAGGGCGACGGCGTGGTGTTCCATCTCGGCGAGATCCAGGAAGCGCGGCGGCAGCGTGTCCCGGTACTCCTCCCACCAGCCGCGCTTGCGATGAACCGCCATGGCCACGAGGGCGTCGATCAGAGTGGCGTCGGTGCAGCCGTAGTTGTGAGCGAGCGTGCGAATGCGCTGTTCGCTGAGGCCGAAGCGTCCTGTCTCGATGTTGCTGATGCGCACCTGATTCGCACCGATCATCTCGCCGGCCACACGGGCGGTGAGCCCTGCGTTCTCGCGCAGCTTCCGCAGTTCAGCGCCCAGGCGCAGCTGGCGCGCGGTGGGTTTCTGCCGTGGCGGCATGTTCTTCCGCTCCTTGTGCCTTGATTCGTACGCGGTCACTCACACGAGTGTTAATGCGCATGCATCCGCAGGTTTCGTAGTAACCATCCTACGGCTTCCGCTACGGTGAAACCCAAGCCGCTCAACTCCCGCCCGACAAGCCGGAAGAGCACCGCGCCCCCCTGTCCGCGCGGCACCGCCACCGCCCGGCCGGGACGTCGATCGACCCAACCCCCCCTCACCGTAGGAGCCGTTCATGGTCACCGTAGCCCCGTACGACACCTGGGCGTACGCCCTCCGCCTGCCCCACAACCCCCACGCCGCACGCGTCGCACGTATGACCGTACGGTCCGTGCTCGACAGCCACGGTCGCCTCGAAATCCTGGACCCCGTCGAGCTGTTGACCTCCGAGCTGGTGACGAACACCTACCGGCACACCACCGGCCCCGCCTCCCTCCGCCTCACCGCCCTCGACGACGGGCGGGTACGGGTAGGAGTCTGGGACAACCACCCCCGCATCCCCGCCCCCTTCGGCCCGCCGCCCCGAGACTCCGTCCCGCCGGTACCGACGGACGCGGACGGCGGACGCGGGCTGCGCCTTGTGCAGGAGTACGCCAACTGCTGGGGCGGTTGGCCGCTGGGGGATGGTCTGCTGGACCGCGGTGCCGGAAAGCTGTTGTGGTTCGAGGTGGGCGGGTGAGACGACTGGACGGGTGAGACGACCACGACCCCGTACCCCCCCGCCGCACCGTACGCGGCCGGCAAGGAGGAAGGATCCCATGGGCTGGACCACCGAGCAGTTCCACAAAACCCACGAGGGCAGGGCCGCAGCCGTCCTCGCCGACGGCAGTGAGCCGAAGCCGAGGATCTTCGACAGCGGCAGCGGTGCCGAGTTCCACGAGACGACCGACTGGTGGGTGTACCACGGCGAGCACCGCGCGCCGTTGGCGACGGACCTACGAGGCGCGTGTTCGTGCGGCTGGCGCGGCAGCACCCTGCATCCCATCGACTGGAGCCAGGTGGAGAGGGACGGCATCTACGTCCATGTCCCCGACACCCCGGGCCCGTACGGCGATTGGGCCGAGCACATCCGCGAGGTGGAGGAACGTTCGGTACCGCTCCCCGAGGACCTCGCCGACCTGCTGGAACGGTTGGACGAGCGGCTGACCGCGCTCGCCGACGACGCACCGGTCGCGGCGCTGAAGGCCGTTGCCCGCCTGGAGCGCCTCACCACCCGCATCAGCCGGGAAGCCGCGTACAACGTGGACCCCGACGAGGTGTCCTGGGAGACGATCGGAACCGCCCTCGGGATGAGCGCAAAGGAGGCCCGCTCTCGCCTGTTCAGCTACAGCCACCGGCGCTGACCGCTGACCCAGCCGCCCTCACACCTGAGGCAGCGAATCCCCCTGCACCGCCTGGATATCCAGCTCCACCTTCAACGTCGTACCGATCGCCGCAATCCCCGCCTGCACCACCTGGTTGTAGTTCATGGCGAAGTCCTCCCGCCGCAACTGAGCCGTCGCCCGAAAAGCCGCCCGAGTCCCACCCCACGGATCGGCCCCGGTCCCGAGATACGCGAGGTCCAGATCCACCGGCCGCACGACCCCGTGCAGCGACAACTCCCCCCGCACGATCCACCGATCCGACCCGGCCACCGTCAACCCCGAAGACCTATACGTGATTTCAGGGAACCTCTCCACATCCAGGAAGTCGGCGGACTTCAAGTGCCCGTCCCGCATCGCATTCCCCGTATAGATCGAGTCCGCCCGAATCACCGCCTCCACCCGCGACTTGGCCACATCGTCCGGCGCGACCTCGATCGAGGCGGCGAACTCCGTGAACCGTCCGTGCACGCTCGAAATCCCCAGGTGCTGAGCCACCGCCCCCACCGTGGAGTGGGCCGGGTCCACCGTCCACGCACCCGGCGGCGGCAACTCCGCCCCGCCCTGCCGCGCCAGCGTCACCGTGCCCACCTCCGCACGACCGCTCGCCGTGACGATCGCGCTCGCGGCCGCGGGCGCGTACCCGACGGCGGTGACGATGACGGTGTACGCCCCGGGAGCCAGCGCCTCCGGATCGCGTACCGCTCCCTCGGCGTCGGCCTCGACCCGCCGCACCTGCGCGCCCGTCGTGTCGGTCAGCGTGACGACCGCGTGCGACACGGCCCATCCGTCCCGCGTACGGATCCTCGCGGTCAGTCCCATCTCACAAACTCCTCGCATGGAACCGGCCCGTGCGACGCGCCTCCGCTCGGGACGCGCCGCACGGGCCGGGGTATTCAGTGATTCACTCGCCGGGGTGGGCGAGCTCGATGTCGTGGCCGTCGGTTCCGCGACCGCCCACCGTGAGGGCCGTCGCCACCGGGGGGTAACCCGTGGCGATGACCGTGTAGTCACCGGCGTCCAGGTCGGTGAAGGCGTACGCCCCGTCCGATCCGGTCGTCGCGGTCCCTACGACATTGCCGGCCGCGTCGACGAGCGTGACCCGCGCATCGGCCAGCGGCCCGTGCGGAGCCCGTACGACGCCCTGGACCTGGGCCCCGGACTCCAGCTCGACCTCGATCCGGGTGACCCCGGTGCCGCCGACCTCGACGGGCAGCGCGCGCGGCCGGTACCCGGCGGCGTTCACCGCGACGGTAACCGCCCCGGGCACCAGCTCGGCGAACCCGAACTCGCCCTGCTCACCGGTGGTCCCGGTGGCCAGCAGGTCGCCCCGCACATCGGTCACGATCACCATCGCGTCCTTGACCGGCAGCGCGCTGTCCGCGGCCCGCACGACCCCGTTCAGCCCGCTCGTCCCGCTGAGCAGGATGTCGTACGCCACCGGCTCACCGTTGACCACGACCGTGGACGCCTGCGGCTGGAACCCGTCGGCGGAGGCGATCAGCACGTACGACCCCACGCTCGGCGCGTCCACACCGTACGAACCGTCGGCCTGCGTCACCGACCGGCCCAACTGCCGTCCGGCCAGGGAGATCAGCGTGACCGCGGCCTGCGGGACGGGCGCGCTCTCGGCGCCGCGGACGTATCCGCGGACCGGGATACCACCCGACACGGCGGCGGGCGCTTCGACGGTGGCGACGGCGGCCAGCTTCTGCGTGCCGTCGGCGGCCGCTTGCGTCTCCGAAACCGCCCAGCTCGGGACCCGCTCCTCGGAAGCGGCCGGAGCCTCGGCCACGACCTCCTCCGAAGGAGCGGCCTCTGCGGAAGGAGCGGCCTCCGTGGAAGGAGCAGTCTGCGCCATCGCACCCTTCGTCCTCAGCGGAACCTCCTTGATGAACAGCGTGATCAGGAAGGCGACCGCCGCGAGAACCGCCGCGATCAGGAACACATCCGCGATGCCGTGCCCGTACGCGCTCTCCATGACCGTGCGCAGCGGCGCGGGCAGCGCGTCCATGTCCGGGATCGAGCTGGAGGAGCTGGAACCGGAGGCGGCGGAGGCGTACTTGGGGCCGAGGGCGGCGATGCCGTCCGTGGCGTAGTCGGTGATCTTGTTGGCCATCACGGCGCCGAGCACCGAGACGCCCATCGCACCGCCTAGGGACCGGAAGAAGGTGACCGTGGAGGACGCCGAACCGAGGTCCTTGGGCTCGACCTGGTTCTGCGTGCACAGCACCAGGTTCTGCATCATCATGCCGATGCCGAGACCCAGCAGGGCCATGAAGACCGCGGTCTTCCAGTAGTCCGTGTCGTAGCGGATGGTGCCCAGCAGACCGAGGCCCGCCGTGATGAGCACGCCACCGCTGACCAGCCACGCCTTCCAGCGCCCGGTGCGGGTGATGAACTGCCCGGAGACGGTGGAGGAGACGAACAGTCCGCCGATCATCGGGATGGTCAGCACACCGGACATCGTCGGGGACTTGTCGCGGGCCAGCTGGAAGTACTGGGCGAAGAAGACCGTGCCGGAGAACATCGCCGTACCGACGAACATCGACGCGATGGACGAGAGGGTGATGGTCCGGTTCTTGAACAGCCGCAGCGGGATGAGGGGTTCGGAGGCCTTCGACTCGACGAGCACGAAGATCAGGGCGAGCGCGATCGACCCGCCGACCATGGCGTACGTCTGCCAGGACACCCAGTCGTACTTGTCACCGGCGAAGGTGACCCAGATCAGCAGCAGCGACACGGCCGCCGCGACGAAGAACGCGCCGGCCCAGTCGACCTTCACGTCCCGCTTCACGACCGGCAGGTGCAGGGTCTTCTGGAGCACGATCAGCGCGATCACGGCGAAGGGCACACCGACGTAGAAGCACCAGCGCCAGCCGAGCCACGAGGTGTCCGTGATGACACCGCCGAGCAGCGGACCGCCGACGGTGGCCACGGCGAAGGTCGCGCCGAGGTAGCCGGAGTAACGGCCGCGCTCGCGCGGGGAGATCATCGCCGCCATCACGATCTGCGCGAGGGCGGAGAGCCCGCCGACGCCGATGCCCTGGACGACTCGGAAGGTGATGAGCATCCCGGCGTTCTGGGAGAGCCCGGCGGCCGCGGATCCCAGCACATAAATAACGAGCGCTATCTGGACGAGCGCCTTCTTGCTGTAGAGGTCGGCGAGCTTGCCCCACAGGGGAGTGGAGGCCGTCATCGACAGCAGGGCGGCGGTGACGACCCAGGTGTAGGCGGACTGGCCGCCGCCGAGGTCGCCGATGATCTCCGGGAGGGCGTTCGAGACGATCGTGGACGACAGGATCGCCACGAACATCCCGAGCAGCAGCCCGGAGAGCGCCTCCATGATCTGCCGGTGCGTCATGGGGGCGTTGTCGGCGCCTCCCCCGTGCTTGGCGTGAGCCCGCACACCGGGTGGTGTGGTCGTTGCCATGGGCTTCCTTTACTTACGTGTTCGCTGGTGTACGGGTGGTCTCTTCGAATACGCGGGAGATGCCGGCAGCGGCGGGGGCAGGGGTGTGGACAGGGCTGTGGGCAGCGGCGTGCGTGCCGGCCCGGCAGTCGTCGAAGCTCGCCCTGAGCCGGGCCATCAGGCCGCTCAGCTGGGCCACCTCGTCGTCGCTCCAGTCACTCAGCCGCTCGGCGAGCATCCGGCAGGTCAGCCGGTACATCCGGTCGACGACCTCCTGGCCCGCGGCCGTGAGATGCAGGATGCGCGAGCGCTTGTCCGCGGGGTCGGGGGACCGGTCGATCCAGCCCCGCTCCGCGAGATGCGCCGCGTGCCGGCTGGTCACCGACATGTCCACGGCCAGCAGCTCCGAGAGCTTGCTCATGCGCATGTCCCCATGACGGGCGAGCAGCGTCAGCACGGCGGCGGAACCGCTGGGGCAGTCGGACGGCAGGATCCGCCCCATCTCCCTCTTCACGGCACCGAAGGCACTGAACTGACGCATCAGCTCCTCGTACTGCGCCTGCCCGGCCATCACACCTCCCGTATTCGTTGCTTGGGGCAACCATAGAAGCGATTGGTTGCTACAGGCAAATAAACCGGTGTGAGCCCGCCATAAAAACTTGGCAAAGCCAAGTATTGCGAGAGTAAACACGCAGGTGGCGGCTGAACAGGGGGCACTGCACCCACCCCAGGGGCGCGGGGAAATGCGCGACCAGCCCCCACGAACCCGCACCCGGCAACGAACCGACGAGCCCCCCACTTGGGCCGCCCCCACACATTCGCTAGGGTCTCAGCCCATGGCTAACACCCAGGACCCCCAGGGCAACTACGACCCCGCCGGCAGCACCCAGATGTTCCGCGCGTTCGTGGACGAGTCCCCCCAGGCCCAGCAGCAGACGGCGGCTTCCTCCGGCCCCCGCATCGGTCTGATCCTCGGCGTCGTCGTCGCCGTGGCGATCGTCGCGGCCGTGGCGTGGCTGGCGCTCAAGTAACCAACCGCCGGCTCACTCCCACCGCACATCGACGTCCCGCGTCTCGATGTGCATCCCGAGCGGCACCCGCCACGTGTCGACACACACCGTCCAGGTCTTCTCCGTGCGCTCCCCGGCCCCGACAGGCGCCGGAAGCGCCACCTCCGACTCGACGGTCCCCCAGTCGATCCCGAGCGCTCCGATGATGTGCGTCCCGAAGGTCACCGTGCCCGAACGCACCGCACTGCCCCCGGAGTTGCGGAACACCAGGGTCACCTTCTCGCACCAGCGCTGATCGCCGGCCGCCCGCTCCGGTTCGCTCACGGTCAGTACGGCGGGCCCGGGTGACGCCGCAGGGCTCTCGACGGACGGCGAACTCGTGGGCGTACGACGGGAGTCCGTGCCGTCACTCGAAGAAGGAGCACCGCTTCCCGGCGTGCTCGCCGCCGGTGTCTGTGCGGCCGCAGAGGGCGATGCCGCTACCGCCGACGAGGACGAAGACGGGGCGGCCCCTTCCAACGGCACGACCCGGACCTCCCCTGTCGGCTGGACCGCCACCCCGGACGAGCCGCCCGCAGGGCCTACGGCGACGTACCCGCCGTCACCGCTCCCGCCGCCGCAGGCGCCGAGCACTGCCCCCAGACAGGCGACGGCCGCCGACGTACCGATGAAGGCACCTCGACGGCCATGTGTCCACGCAGTCGCCCGAAGCATCGCGCCAGTGTGGCTGACACTCCGTCAGTAAGGAAGCCCTATACGCGACTTGCGTAGGCAGGGCCCCCTCGGTCAGACCCGTCAGTCCGAGATGAGCCCTTCCCGAAGCTGGGCCAGCGTCCGGGTCAGCAGCCGGGAGACGTGCATCTGGGAGATGCCGACCTCCTCGCCGATCTGCGACTGGGTCATGTTGGCGAAGAAGCGCAGCATGATGATCTGCCGCTCGCGGGGCGGGAGTTTGGCGAGCAGCGGCTTCAGCGACTCGCGGTACTCGACGCCTTCGAGGGCCGTGTCCTCGTAGCCGAGCCGGTCGGCCAAGGAGCCCTCGCCGCCGTCGTCCTCCGGGGCCGGGGAGTCCAGCGAGGAGGCGGTGTACGCGTTGCCGACCGCGAGGCCGTCGACGACGTCCTCCTCGGACACGCCCAGTACGGCGGCGAGTTCGGCGACGGTCGGGGAGCGGTCCAGCTTCTGGGAGAGCTCGTCGCTGGCCTTGGTGAGGGCCAGCCGCAGCTCCTGGAGCCGGCGCGGGACGCGGACGGACCACGACGTGTCGCGGAAGAACCGCTTGATCTCGCCGACGACGGTCGGCATCGCGAACGTCGGGAATTCCACGCCGCGTTCGCAGTCGAAGCGGTCGATCGCCTTGATCAGGCCGATGGTGCCGACCTGGACGATGTCCTCCATCGGTTCGTTGCGAGAGCGGAAGCGGGCCGCCGCGTAGCGCACGAGGGGGAGGTTGAGCTCGATGAGGGTGTCCCGGACGTACACGCGCTCGGGGCTGTTCTCGTCGAGGGCGGCGAGCCGCAGGAAGAGGGAGCGGGACAGGGTGCGGGTGTCGATGGCCCCCGAGGTCGCGGGAAGGGCCGGGGCCTCTACGGCCTCGGCCACGGCCTCGACGGCCGTGTTGTCGTCGAGCGCGGGCGCAGCCTCGCTCTTGGTGAGCGTGAGCACCTTCGAGCTGCCCTGGTCTGCGGACATGCCACCCCCTTTGGGTCGCGGGACGGTCGTGGCGAACGCTCCTGCGAGGAACGCCAGCCTTCACCTGAATACCGGAGCCGAAGCCCCGGCAAACGCTCTTCCGGCAGAATGTCACATGTCGGCAACACGCTGTAGTGACATGTCGACATGCGAGACGTGAATACGCCCTGGATAAAGGGGGTCTGACGGTTTTTCGGCACAGAAGTGTCGGGAAGAGGCCTGGTGAGCGATTCGCTCGCGCCGGTTACACCTCGCTCCTGCTTGCGAACTGCGGTGTTCCGGAACGTGCGACCGTGCGCCCCTTATGCCTCGGCCGTGCTTCCGACTATGTGCCGGTGATGCCTCGGACTATGCGTCGATCCGATTGGCCGACCGCAGCCGCTGGAAGCTACGCGCGAGTAGCCGCGACACATGCATCTGGGAGACACCGAGTTCCGCACTGATTTGCGACTGGGTGAGATTGCTGTAGTAGCGGAGCAGCAGGATTCGCTGTTCCCGCTCGGGCAGTTGGACGAGCAGATGCCGTACGAGGTCCCGGTGCTCCACGCCGTCCAGCGCGGGGTCCTCGTAGCCGAGCCGGTCCAGCAGTCCGGGCAGTCCGTCGCCCTCCTGGGCGGCCTCCAGCGAGGTCGCGTGGTACGAGCGCCCGGCCTCGATGCAGGACAGCACCTCGTCCTCGCCGATCCGCAGCCGCTCGGCGATCTCGGCGGTGGTGGGGGTACGGCCGAAGGCGGTCGTCAGATCCTCGGTCGCGCTGTTGACCTGGACCCAGAGTTCGTGGAGCCGGCGCGGGACGTGGACGGTCCGTACGTTGTCCCGGAAGTACCGCTTGATCTCGCCGACGACGGTCGGCATCGCGAACGTCGGGAACTGCACGCCCCGCTCCGGGTCGAACCGGTCGATCGCGTTGATCAGCCCGATCGTGCCGACCTGGATGACGTCCTCCATCGGCTCGTTGCGGGAGCGGAAGCGGGCGGCCGCGTAGCGCACGAGCGGGAGATTGGCCTCGATGAGCGCCCCGCGCACCCGGTTGTGCTCCGGCGTGCCCGGCCGGAGCCCCTTGAGCTGGCCGAAGAGCACCTGGGTGAGCGCCCGGGTGTCGGCGCCGCGGCTGCGCTGGGGGGTGGGGGCCGCCTCTTCCTGAGGGGGCGCAGTACTGGCCGACACGGTCAACGCCACCTCTTCATCGGTCAACTCATCCGTCAAAAGCGGTCATAGCATCACAAGACATGTGCACTGTGTGCAAGCACCGCATAACGTTGCGTTACGCCGTGTTGGTGGGGAAGTTGTACGTCCAGTACCGGTCGGTACCGCTCAGTACGCGTAGTCCGCGATCACCCAGGTGGCGAACTCCTTCCAGAGCGCCACCCCCGCCTGATGCTCCGGGTGCTCCACGTACCGCCGCAGCGCGTCCGCGTCCTCGAACCCCGAGTTGATGGCGAAGTCGTAGGCGATGGGGCGGTCGCTGAGGTTCCAGCCCAGCTCCCAGAAGCGGATCTCCTCGATCTTGCCGTCGAGGGCACGGAAGGCCTCGACGCCCGCCACGACCCGCGGGTCGTCGCGCTCGACGCCCTCGTTCAGCTTGAAGAGGACGAGATGGCGGATCATGTGCGCTCCTGATTGCGGCTACTGCGCCCCGTCGGCGAGCCAGGTGAAGAAGTCGCCGATGGCCTTGGCGGCGTCCGATATGCCCTCGAACCCTATCTGGACGTAGTCCGCGGCCTTGGCCGGGTCCGTGATGATCACGTACAGCACGAAGACCACGACGATGTAGACAGCGGCCTTCTTGGAATTCACCGCCATCGCGGCCTCCCCCGTGACTGTTGTGCCTGTTGGGACTCCTGTGCGGCGGCGAGTGTAACTTCCTCACATCACATTTAAGGACCAACGACCTGCGGTTCCGGGCCTTTTGCCGAGCCCGCCGGGCCGCCGCGGCGCGCAGGATTGATCGTGAGCCCGGCGGATCTGGCAGGAATCCCCGGGCGGGAACGGACCCCACTGCGGGGTACGCGCCCCGGCTTCCCCCGTAAGCGGCGCGCACTTGTGGGTCCGGACCTCGTCGGGGGAAGCGGCTTGTCCCCCCCGATGCCGCTTCCCCCGTCCTTCTCTTCTCCCGAACCCCTTCCCGAACTTCTCCCCGAACTTCCCGGCACGCACGAAGGGCCCCGTCTCTCGACGGGGCCCTTCTCAAGCGGTAGCGGAGGGATTTGAACCCTCGGTGACTTGCGCCACACTCGCTTTCGAGGCGAGCTCCTTCGGCCGCTCGGACACGCTACCGAGAGAGACCTTACAACACAGTGGGGCCTGCTTTGAAATCGGTATCAGCGGCTCCGGAAGAACTCCGTGAGCAGGCTCGCGCACTCCTCCGCGAGCACGCCCTCGATCACCTCGGGGCGGTGGTTGAGCCGTCGGTCGCGGACGACGTCCCAGAGGGAGCCGGCCGCGCCCGCCTTGTCGTCACGGGCGCCGTAGACGACACGGTCCACGCGGGACTGCACCAGGGCGCCCGCGCACATCGTGCAGGGCTCCAGGGTGACGACGAGCGTGCAGCCGGTCAGCCGCCACTCCCCGAGCTTCGCGGCGGCCCGGCGGATGGCCAGGACCTCCGCGTGGGCGGTCGGGTCGCCGACCGCCTCGCGTTCGTTGTGCCCGGCGCCGAGCACGGTCGTGCCGTCCGGGGCCAGTACGACGGCCCCCACGGGTACGTCCGGACCGGCCCGCCCGGCCTCGTCCAGGGCGAGCCGCATCGCGGCCCGCCAGCGGTCACGTACCGGGTCCGGGGGACCTCCTACGGTCTTCCCGGTCAGCGGACGGTCTCCAGGACCTCCGAGGCGCCCAGGGCCTCGGCGATCTCGCCGAGCGCGTCCTCCGACAGCGACTTCAGCTCCTTCTCGCTGACGCCCAGGTCGTCGAGGATCCCGGGGTCACCGACCGGACCGTGCGGTACGGCCTCGGCGGAGCCGCCGCCCTCGGTGTCGTCGTCCTCCTCCTCGTCCTCACCGTCCTCGGTGCCGTCGAGGTCGAGGGCGTCCAGGTCGGTGTCGTCGTCCCCGGGCTCCCTTCCGAGCAGTTCGTCGGTGAGCAGGATCTCGCCGTAACTGCTGCGGGCAGCGGCGGCGGCGTCCGAGACGTAGATACGGGGGTCGTCCTCGCCGTCGATCCGGACGACGCCGAACCAGGCGTCCTCCTGCTCGATGAGCACCAGCACCGTGTCGTCCTCGGGCGAGGCTTCACGGGCCAGTTCGGCCAGATCCGACAGGGTCTCCACATCGTCGAGCTCTGTGTCGCTCGCTTCCCACCCGTCTTCGGTGCGCGCGAGCAGTGCGGCGAAGTACACCGTGACTCTCCCACTGGTCATAGGCGTGCCGGTTGGGGGTCCCCCCGGCGGAGGCTGTTGGGCGGGGAGGCATTGGCTCCGAGCCCCACCCACTCGGAATCGTGGCAGAAACGGAGCGTTCAGGGGACGTCTTCGGCACCCTGTGTCCGCCCGTTTTGATCGTCCACCAGCGGGATCGTACGCGGCTCCCGGCGCGGCGCACGCATCAGGCGGTCCAAGAACGCCCCAAGCCCTGTCGGCGGAAGCCTTGAGCCCCACCGGCGGAAGCCCTGAGCCCTACCAGCGGAAGGTGCGCATGCGCATCGCGTGCCGCAGCCGGGCCGCCTTGGCGCGCCGGGGCTGGACGCGGTCGCGCAGCTCACGGGCCTCGGCGAGATCGCGCAGGAACTGGGCGCGGCGCCTGCGGCGCTCGGCGTCGGTCTCCTGTTGTGACTCCTGGTTCGGCATAGGCACACCACCCGGTCGCGTCCCTCCCACTTTCCCTCCGACGGGGGGTTTGATGCCAGCGGACGGGTGAAGTGGGGTTTGCCCCAGCAAGGGAGGCCGCACGGGACGCCGGTGACAGCGGGCCCGGTTAATGTTGTGGACATGCGCCTCCACGTCGTCGACCACCCGCTGGTCGCCCACAAGCTCACCACGCTGCGCGACCAGCGCACCGACTCCGCGACCTTCCGCCGGCTGGCCGACGAACTGGTCACCCTGCTCGCCTACGAGGCCACGCGGGACGTGCGCACCGAAGCGGTCGACATCACGACCCCCGTCACCTCCACCACCGGCGTCAAGCTCTCCTACCCCCGGCCCCTCGTCGTGCCGATCCTCCGGGCCGGCCTCGGCATGCTCGACGGCATGGTGCGGCTGCTGCCGACCGCCGAGGTGGGGTTCATGGGCATGGTGCGCAACGAGGAGACGCTGGAGGCGTCCACGTACGCGACGCGTATGCCGGAGGACCTCTCCGGGCGGCAGGTCTATGTCCTCGACCCGATGCTGGCCACCGGCGGCACGCTCGTCGCGGCGATTCGTGAGCTGATCAAGCGCGGGGCGGACGACGTGACCGCGGTCGTGCTGCTCGCCGCGCCCGAGGGTGTGGAGCTCATGGAGCGGGAGTTGGCGGGGACGCCGGTGACGGTGGTGACGGCGGCGGTCGACAGCCACCTGAACGAGCACGGGTACATCGTGCCGGGGCTGGGGGACGCGGGGGATCGTCTTTATGGGGCTGCGGAGTAAGTAAGGAAGCACGCCTATTGCCCCAGGGGTGCGGGATTCGACGCGAGTGCAGGTTGTTTGTGGTTGATCGCGCCCACGCGGCGGTAGCCGCAAATCGATACAGCCCCGCGCCCCTTAGGTGTCTTCAGCAGGGCTTCTTTGAAGAAGTCGGCGTCGGCTGCGGTGCGCCCAGCTGGGCCAGGGCCTTGTCCGCTGCCGTCTTTGCAGTGAGCGACTTGAAGGCCGTGCCGATGATCAGATCCACGTCCTTGCCCTTAAGGCTGTCCGCGCGCGCCTCCGCGCCCGCCAACTGTGTGCCGAGCACCGGCAATGACGTGCTCACGGCGGATGTGGGGCCGAGCAGTATCCCCGTCCCCGTCACCTTCTTGTCGAACTGGGCGCTCGCGTTGCCCACGTCGCCGATCTTGAAGCCGCGCTTCTTGAGTTCGTCGGCGGTCTTCTTGGCGAGGCCCGCTCGGGGGGTGGCGTTGAAGACGTTGACGGTGATCTGGGCGGGCTTGGGGTAGGCGGTGGCGGGCGTCGAAGCCGAGGCCGACGGGGAGGCCTTGGAGGCGCAGTCCGCCTTCGGGCCTGCCGCGGACGCCGTGTCGTCGCCGCCGGTGAAGATGCCGATGAGCTGAAGGGTGCCCCAGCCGACCAGGCCGAGCGCGGTGACCGAGGCCAGCAGCGCGAACACGAGCCTGCCGCGGCGCCGGGGGCGGCGCATGCGTGGGTACTTGTCCCCCGTGATCCGGTACTTGCCGCCCATGCCTGGGGGAGTCAGCATGCTCATGGGCGCAGCGTAGTGCGCCGGGGCGGCGATGCCTACTAAATGATCATTGGATCCGGGCCAGGTGAACCCGAAAGGGCCAACCCTTTACAGGGCGGCCACGTAATCCGGCGCTAATCCAGCTCCAGTACACGCGCGTGCAGCACCTGACGCTGCTGGAGCGCCGCTCGTACCGCGCGGTGCAGGCCGTCCTCGAGATACAGGTCGCCCTGCCACTTCACGACATGCGCGAAGAGGTCGCCATAGAACGTGGAGTCCTCGGCGAGCAGGGTTTCCAGGTCGAGCTGGCCCTTGGTCGTCACCAGCTGATCGAGGCGGACCGGGCGCGGCGCGACGTCCGCCCACTGCCGGGTGCTTTCCCGGCCATGGTCGGGGTATGGCCGGCCGTTTCCGATGCGCTTGAAGATCACACGGAAAGCCTACCGGTCAAGACGTTCCGGGCGCAGCCATGGCGACGGAGTGCGACGCTGGAAAAGATGCTGTAAACGGGGGCAAATCGGAACAGGTGCCTGAGATGAGTGACAGCGAGACCATGCCGCAGGCCGCCGCTCCCGAGGCTCCGGGGAGCGCTCCCGCCCTTCCGAAGGAGGCCCTGGAGATCGCCTCCGGGTACGCCTTCACCGGGCCCGCCCTCGATCTCGGCGCACTGCTGTGGGACGGGGTGTGTCTGCCGGACGCGCAGGTCAGGATCCCGTTGCCGATGCTCAACCGGCACGGTCTGGTGGCCGGGGCCACCGGTACCGGCAAGACCAAGACGCTCCAGCTGATCGCCGAGCAGCTCTCCGCGCAGGGCGTGCCCGTCTTCCTCGCGGACATCAAGGGCGATGTGTCCGGTATTTCGGCGCCGGGTCAGCCCAATGACAAGGTCCAGGGGCGGGCGCGGGACGTCCATCAGCAGTGGACCGCCACTGGCTTCCCCGCCGAGTTCTACGCCCTCGGCGGCCTCGGTCACGGCATCCCCGTACGGGCCACCGTCACCGACTTCGGCCCGCTGCTCCTGTCCAAGGTGCTCCAGCTCAACCAGACCCAGGAGCAGTCCCTCGGCCTGATCTTCCATTACGCCGACACCAAGGGGCTCGAACTCGTCGACCTCAAGGATCTCAGGGCCGTCGTCACCTTCCTGACCTCGGACGAGGGCAAGAGCGAGCTGAAGGGCATCGGCGGGCTGTCCACGGCCACGGCGGGGGTGATCCTGCGGTCCCTCACCGCCTTCGAGGCGCAGGGCATGGCCGACTTCTTCGGGGAGCCGGAGTTCGACACGAACGAGCTGCTGCGCACGGCGGCGGACGGGCGGGGCATGGTCTCCGTCCTCGAACTGCCCGCCGTCCAGGACAAACCGGCCCTGTTCTCGACGTTCCTGATGTGGCTGCTGGCCGACCTCTTCCATGACCTGCCCGAGGTCGGGGACGTCGACAAGCCCAAGCTCGTCTTCTTCTTCGACGAGGCGCATCTGCTCTTCAACGACGCCTCGAAGGCGTTCCTCGACTCGATCACCCAGACCGTCCGGCTGATTCGCTCGAAAGGGGTCGGCGTCTTCTTCGTGACGCAGACCTCGAAGGACGTACCGGCCGATGTCCTCGCCCAGCTCGGCAACCGCGTCCAGCACGCGCTCCGGGCCTTCACACCGGACGACCAGAAGGCGTTGAAGGCGACGGTGAAGACCTTCCCCAACTCCGCGTACGACCTGGAGGAACTCCTCACCGGGCTCGGGACCGGCGAGGCCGTGGTCACGGTGCTGAGCGAGAAGGGGGCCCCGACGCCGGTCGCCGCGACCCGGCTGCGGGCCCCCGAGTCCCTGATGGGCCCGATCGACACCGGCGCCCTCGACGCGGCGGTCAAGGGCTCCTCCTTGTACGGGCGTTACGCACAGGCTGTGGACAGAGAGTCGGCGTTCGAGAAGCTGAGTTCCGGTGGCGCCAAGGGGCCGGACGAGATGACGGCACCTCCGAAGAAGTCACAGGAGCCGAAGAAGGACCGGCCCAAGGAGGATCCGTCGATGGTCGAACAGGTCGTCGGCAGCGGCATGTTCAAGTCCCTCGCGCGTTCGCTGGGCACGCAGATCGGCCGTGAGATCAGCCGCTCGATCTTCGGTACGGCACGGCGGAGGCGGTGACCCCGGAGGGCCCCGCCTCCGCCACCGGATCAGCCGCGCTTCACTTCCTTCACGGGCGGCTTCTGCTCCTCCTGAGCGGCCTGCGGCTTGGGCGTGTTGCGGGCGGCCTCCGCGCGCAGCAGGGCGCGCAGGACGGCGTACGGGTCGACGGGCATGGTGGTTGTGCTCCTTGCGTTCGTTGCTGACAGCGGCCTCTGGTGCGAGGGCCGGTCAGCAGCGCAGGACCACCGTGCGGAGGGTGTGCAGGGCGTACGACGGGTGCGGCGGCGCGGGGAGCGGGGTGCGCTCCGGGGTGATGGGGGGCGCCGGCTCGACGCGGGGCGCGGGACGCAGTGGGGCGACCGGACGCTGGGCCGCCGGTCGCAGGGCCGTGTCCAGGACGTCGTACTCGGTGATCTCGGTGGAGACGACGGGGGTGACGGCGGTGGCGGCGTGCGCTCCGGCGTGTGCGCCCGGTACGAGCAGCGCGAGCAGCAGGACGAAGGCGCGGAGCCAGGTTCTGGTGCTGCTCATGGTTGCTGGTCTGCCCCGGGGAGTACGAGGTTCATCGCGTCGTCGGTGAGATCCGCCCGCACGGGTTACTCGACAGGTGTCTCAGACGTCGTGCGGGACCTGCTGGGCGCGGCCGCGCATCCGTACCGCCGTGGCGATCTCGACGATGCCGACGACGACCAGCCAGATCCCGCCGACCACGGTGAGGACGGCGACCGACTCGAAGGGGGAGTCGATCAGGACGATGCCGGCGATGAAGGTGAGGACGCCGAGGAAGATCTGCCAGCCGCGGGCGGGCATGGACGGGTCGGAGGCGGCGGCGAGGGTCTGGGTGATGCCGCGGATGAGCCAGCCGATGCCGATCCACAGGGCGAGCAGCAGGATCGACTGCATGGGGCCGCGGAAGCAGAACAGGCCCAGCAGGATCGACAGGGCGCCGCTGATGAAGGCGAGCACGCGTAGGCCGGTCGTCTTGTG
The DNA here is from genome assembly GCF_040644695.1 of Streptomyces sp. NPDC046909. Taxonomy (NCBI): domain Bacteria; kingdom Bacillati; phylum Actinomycetota; class Actinomycetes; order Kitasatosporales; family Streptomycetaceae; genus Streptomyces; species Streptomyces sp. NPDC046909. The sequence continues at coordinate 832,556 of NZ_JBEYXC010000003.1, forward strand.
CGTGCCGAAGGCGGAGACCAGCTGGAAGACGCCGCTGATGACGAGGTAGACGCCGAAGAGGATGCCGGTGGCGAGGAGCGTGGAGCCCGGCCAGACCAGCACGAGGACGCCCAGGATCAGCGAGGCGACCCCGGTGACCAGGACCACCTGCCAGGCCGCCTTGGACAGCGCGTGCAGGGGCCCCTCGAAGGGCGGTTCCGGCTCGGGGTCCCGGCGCTGTGCGTGAACCTTGCGGTCGTCGTACTCCGGGCTCCAGGAGGAGCCGCTCGGTGCCTCGGTCATGGTCCATGCTTGGACCGCCTACGAGCGTCCCGCGCGGCGGGCTGGGCCGTACGGGTTACTTCTTCGCGGCCTTGGCCGCCTTCGCCGCCGCCTTCATCTCCTGCTTGTGGGCACGGACCTTGGACAGGGACTCGGGGCCCGTGATGTCGGCGACGGACCGGAAGGACTTGGCCTCGCCGTACGCGCCGGCCGCCTCCCGCCAGCCCTTCGGCTGTACGCCGAGCTGCTTGCCCAGCAGCGCCAGGAAGATCTGTGCCTTCTGCTGGCCGAAGCCGGGCAGTTCCTCCAGGCGCCGCAGCAACTCCTTGCCGTCCTCGACGCCCTTCCACACCAGCTCGGCGTTCCCGTCGTAGTGCTCGACGAGGTACTGGCACAGCTGCTGGATCCGCTTGGCCATGGACCCCGGGTAGCGATGGACCGCCGGCTTGTCGGAGAGCAGCGCCCCGAAGGCCTCCGGGTCCTGCGCGGCGATCTCGTGCGCGTCCAGGTCGTCGAGGCCGAGCCGGTCCGCGATGGTCCGCGGCCCCTTGAACGCCCACTCCATCGGCACCTGCTGGTCCAGCAGCATGCCGACCAGCGCGGCGAGCGGGGAGCGCCCGAGCAGTTCGTCGGCCGCGGGGTCCTGGGCGAGGTGCAGGGTGACGTCCATGACCCCGATCATGCCTCCGGTGCGGTCACATCTCCACGTGGGGACTGGTCAGCGCGGCGCCGAAGTAGCCCTTCACGCCGCGCACGGTGATTCCGGCGCTCTTGCCGCACAGGTTCACCGAGCCGTTGAGGACGGGGCCGGCTGCCGCGCCACGGGCGATCCAGAGGCAGCCGTCGCTGTTCTCGGTGGGTGCCCCGACGACCGTCTCGGCCTTGCCATCCCCGTTGAGGTCGGCGAGGTGGACGGCGGCCCCGAACTGGTCGCCCTTCTCGACGGCACCGGGCACACCGGCCGTGTCCTGGGTGTATCCGGCGGCCTTGGCCGTGCCGAGGCCGGTGGCGGAGCCGCGCAGCAGCACGGCCGTACCGGCGGCCTCGCGCGAGCCCACGGCCTCGAAGGGGGAGCCGACCAGGACATCGGCGTACCTGTCGCCGTTCACGTCCCCGACGCTGAGCGACTGGCCGAACCAGTCGCCCCACTCCGCGACGCCCGGTACGCCCGCGGTGTCCTGGTGGAAGACCTTGGGCTTCTGGTCGGCGGTGATGCCCTGGGCGCTGCCGTAGAGAACCTGGATCTCGCCGCCCTTGCGGGCCGCGCCGGATTCGTTGAAGTGGGCGTCGTCGCCCGCGATGCCGGTGACGAGGTCGCCGTAGCCGTCGCCGTTGACGTCGCCGATCTGGCCGGTGTGGCCGTCGGCGTAGGGGAGTTCGACCCCCTGGTTGATCAAGGGGTCCTCAGAGTCGGGGGCGCCCGCGTCGAGGGTCACGGGGCCGCGGATGTCGCCGTCCGTCGGTCCGGCGAGGTAGAAGCGCTCGGACCTGCCGTCGCCGTTGACATCCCCCATCACCACGCCCCGGGCGTTCTCCCGCCACTCCAGGTACTTCGCGGCGGGCTTGCCCGTGCGCGTGAAGGGCCCGGTGTAGGAAGCCGTGTTGCAGGCGGAGCCGATGCCGAGTTCGGGGGCGCCGTCGCCGTTCATGTCACCGGCGGCCACGGACATGCCGAAGCGGCAGTACGTCATGCCCTCACCGAACCCGGCCGGCGGGGCGATGCTCGCGCCGCCCTTCAACCCGTTCGGCCCACCCCAGACGACGGTCACGGCACCCCGGGAGTCGACGCCGCCGACGTCTTCGTGCGGGGTGCCGACGATGAGGTCGGCGTAGCCGTCCCGGTCCAGGTCGGCGCTGGTCACGGTCCGGCCGAACTCGTCCCACTTCTCCGGGTCGCCGGGGATTCCGGAGGTCGCCTGGGTGAGGACGGTCCGGCGGGTGCTGCTCACGGACGACTTCGACCCGTACAGCACGACTACGGCACCGGCCTCCTCCACACTGCCGTTCGCCGCGTTCGGCGCCCCGACCGCCAGGTCCCGGTACCCGTCACCGTTGAAGTCGTCCTGGACGGCGGCCGTGTTGGCGCCCTTGTAGGGGGCGGCGGCGGACGACGTCACCGGGGTGAGGGTGACGGCCGCGGCCGCGGTGAGTACGGCGGCCGCGGTGACTGCTCTGCGCAACGGGACTCCTCGACATGCGGGTTGACGCACCAGGCGTCCCACATGACACACGAACCCCGTGAATGGTTGTACGTCAGGCCGCCCGCCAGTACCCCAGCGCGTGCAGCCGCTCCTTGGGTACGCCGAGTTCCTTGCGGACGTACGCGGAGAGGGTGCGGGTCGTGCGGGTGTCGGTGGCGATCCAGATGTAGGCGTCGGGGTGGGTTTTGAGGAGGTCGGGGAGGTCTGCCTTCACGCGGTCGGAGAGGGTGTCGACGGGGCGTATGTCGTGGCGGGTCGGGTCCGTGTGGAAGGGGAGGCCGGTGGGGTCGCCCTCGAACCAGATCGTGGCGGGGGAGGAGTCCAGGGCGGCGAGGAGGGAGTTGATGGCGGGGAGGGAGGCCGGGTCGCCGATCGCGAAGACGTGGGTGGGGGAAGGGTCCGGGTGCTCGAAGGCTGTGCCGTGGACCGTCGCCTCGATGGTGGCGCCGGGCTTCGCCGAGCGGGCCCAGTCGCTCGCGACGCCCTCGTGCAGGGCGAACTCCAGGCTGAAGGTGCCGGCCGAAGGGTCCGCGTCGACCAGGGTGTAGGCCCGCTGGTGGGGCTTGCCCGCGTCGGAGAACCAGAGGCGGACCCACATCGTGGGGTGGACGCCGGTCGTGGCGAGCATGCCGCCGTCGGTGAGGTGGAGGCGGCGGTAGTGCGGGGTGACGTCCTCGGCGCCGGTGACGGTGAAGACGTAGTCCTTCGCGCGCAGCAGTCTGAGGACCGCGCCCTCCCAGCCGTGCCCCTGCCCCATCGTCTCTTCACCCTTCGCGTACGATTTCACCACCGGTTACTTAGGTGAGCCTAACCTAAAGCACAGGAGAGAGACAGAGTGAGCGCCGAGATCTACCGGGATGCCTGGGGTGTCCCGCATCTGCGCGCCGGCGGCGTGCTCGAACTCGCCCGTGCCCAGGGCCGGGTCACCGCTCTCGACCGGGCCTGGCAGCTGGAGGTCGAGCGGCACCGGGCGCGCGGGACCTCTGCTTCTCTGCTCGGGAACGACTCCCTTTCCTGGGACCGGTTCGTGCGCCGGGTCCGGCTCGACGACACCGCTAGACGGTGCTTCGAGTGGCTGGAGGAGCGGGATCCGGAGACCGCGGAGTGGGTGCGGGCGTACGTCGACGGGGTCAACGAGGGGCTGGCCGGGGCCGTTCTGCCCCTCGGCAGTCCCGGGCGCTGGGAGCCCTGGACGCCGCTCGGGGTCTGGCTCTCCACCCATATCCTCTTCGCCGGTTTTCCCGCCAAGCTGTGGCGTACGGAGGCGGTGAAGCACCTCGGTGAGGAGGCCGTCGGGCTGTTCGCCATCGACGGGCCCGGCACCTCCGGCAGCAACGGCTGGCTGGTGAGCGGTGAGCGGACCGTGACCGGACAGGCCGTCATCGCCGGTGACCCGCACCGCTTCATCGAGGACCCCGGCGTCTATCAGCAGATCCATCTCTCCTGCCCGGAGTTCGACGTCATCGGCCTCGCCGTCCCCGGCGTCCCCGGTATCGCCCACTTCGGCCACACCGGCACGGTCGCCTGGGCCATCACCAACGCCATGGCCGACTACCAGGACCTGTACAGCGAGCGGCTGCGCAGGACCGGGGCCGGTGTCGAAGCCCTCGGTCCCGACGGGAGGTGGGCGCGCGCCACCCGGCACACCGAGGTCATCGAGGTCGCCGGTGAGGAGTCCGTCGAGGTCGAGGTCATCGAGACCGAGCGCGGGCCCGTCATCGCCGGCGGCCCGGAGGGGCTCGACGACGGCACACCCCTCGCCCTCAGCCTCCGCAACCCGCCCCGCGTCACCCACGACCTCGGCTTCAGCACCCTCCTCCCCCTCCTCCGGGCCCGCCGGGTCGCCGACATCGACCGCGCCTTCGACAGCTGGGCCGAGCCGGTCAACGTCGTGCAGGCCGCCGACACCGAGGGCGGGCTGCTGCACCGGGTCGCGGGGAAGGTGCCGGTGCGGTCCGAGGCCAACCGGACGCGGGTCGTGCCCGCCTGGGAACCCGGGCACGCGTGGCAGGGCTGGCACGACATGCCCCGCGCCGGACTCACCGACGGCGTCGCCGTCATGGCCAACCAGCGCGGCCCGGCGGCACCGCTCGGCGTCGAGTTCGCCCCGCCGCACCGCGCGCACCGCATCGCCGAACTGCTGGCGGAGAAGGAGAAGTGGACGGCCGCCGACATGCCCGCCCTCCACATGGACACCCGACTCGCCTCCGCCGGACCCCTGTTGGACCAGCTCGCCCTCCTGGAGAACCTCAGCCCCGAGGCCGCCAAACTCCGGGACACCCTCCTGAGCTGGAACCGCCGCATGGACGCGGACAGCACCGACGCCGCCCTCTACTCGGCGGTGCGCGGCGCGGTCGTCCGCCGCCTCGCCGCCCACCCCGCGTTCGCCGCGCTGACCACCCCGCCCGCCTACCCCGAGGTCCTCCTCCCCTGGCTCGGCCTGACCCCGCGCATCGGCTACGCCCTCGAACACCTGCTGCGCGCGGAGGAGTTGTACGGCGTCGACCGCCCCGCCGAGATCCGCGCGGCCGTCGAGGAGGTGGCCGCCGTGACCACCCCACCCGGGACCTGGGGCGACACCCACCGCCTGTTCGCGTGGCGGGCGCTGCCCGACGACACGTTCGACGGACCCGGCCTCTCCGGCGACCACGACTGCGTGCTCTGCACCTCCGCCGTGCCCGGCCTGACCGACCTGGCCGCGCGCGGCCCCGCCGCCCGGTACGTCTGGGACCTGGCCCGGCGCGAGGACAGCCGCTGGGTCGTGCCGCTCGGCGCGAGCGGGGTGCCCGGCTCGCCCCACCACCGTGATCAACTGCCCCTGTGGCTCGTGGGCGACCTCGTCCCGGTCGTCACCGACTTCGACCAGCTCAGCAAGGAGAGCCATGTCTGACTTCTACGTGCATGCCGAGGACGTCGAGGGGTTCGGCACCGTCCGTATCCGCCCCCTCGACGCCAAGGGCGACGCCGAGGTGCTGCACGGCTGGGTCAGCGAGGAACGCGCCGCCTTCTGGGGCATGAACGGCCTCACCCAGGACCAAGTGACCGACATCTACGCCCACATGGACACCCTCGACACCCACCACGCCTATCTCATAGAGAAGGACGGCGAACCCGTCGGGCTCCTCCAGACCTATGAGCCCGAGGCGGACCGGGTCAGCGAGTGCTACTCCGTCGAGCCCGGGGACATCGGCATCCACCTCCTCCTCGCACCCGTCACCCCCGGGGCCGCGCGGTCGGGGTGGTCCTCCTCGCTGCTGGGCGCCGTCGCCAGGTACGTCCTGGTCGGCCTCGACCGGGCACGGGTCGTCGTCGATCCCGATGTCCGCAATGAGAAGGCGATCGCCCGCTTCCTGCGCCAGGGATTCGTGGCCGGGGAGCGGGTCTTGCTGCCGGAGATCGACATCCCGGACGTGTACCTGCCCGAGAAGCACGCCCAACTGGCCTTCCTGACCCGGGAGGTAGCCTTCCCGGGGTGACCCCAGAAGACCTCGTAGCCCACTACGGACTCGAACCGATCCCGCGCGAGGGGGGCCTGTTCCGCCGGACCTGGGCGGGCCCCGAGCGCGCGGACGGACGCCCCGAGGGCTCCGCGATAGTCGCCCTCCTCACCACCGACGACCACTCCGCCCTGCACCGCCTGCCCAGCGACGAGATCTGGCACCACTACCTCGGCGACCCCCTGGAACTGCTGCTCCTCGCCCCCGACGGGACGTCCTCGACACCCGTCCTGGGGCCGGACGTCCTCGCCGGCCAGCACGTTCAGCTGACCGTCCCCGGCGGCACCTGGATGGGGGCGCGGACGCTCGGCGCGTGGACGTTCTTCGGGTGCACGATGGCGCCCGGGTTCACCTACGAGGGCTATGAGCACGGCGAGTTCGAGGCGCTGATGGCGCGTTATCCCGCCGAGGGCGAGCGGATCGCGCGACTGTGCCGTCCATGAGACTCCTCGAAGGACAGGTCGCCCTCGTCACGGGCGCGGGCGGCGGTATCGGGCGGGGAATCGCGCTGCGGTTCGCCGAGCAGGGGGCGGCGGCGGTCGCCGTGCACTGCCGTACGGCGGTCGAGGCGGCGGAGGAAGTGGCCGCGCGGGTAAGGGAGTTGGGCACCCGGGCCGTCGTACTGCGAGCCGATCTGCGGGATGCGGACGTCTGCCGGGGGCTGGTCCGGGAGGCGGCCGAGTGGGGCGGGGGGCTCACCGCGCTGGTGAACAACGCGGGGGTGCAGCCCGTCCGGGCGCTGCCCGGGATGACGGCCGCCGAGTGGCGGGAGGTCGTCGACACCAATCTGACGAGTGTGTTCGCCTGTACGCAGGCCGCGGCCGAGGTGATGGAGGAGGGTTCCGTCACCCACATCGCCTCGATCGAGGCGCACGCCCCCGCCGCCGGGCACGCCCACTACTCCGCGTCCAAGGCCGCGATCGTCATGCACGCGAGGTCGGCGGCGCTGGAGTACGGCTCCCGCGGTATCCGCGTGAACAGCGTCTCGCCCGGGCTCGTCGACCGGGAGGGGCTGGCGGCGGACTGGCCGGAGGGAGTGGAGCGGTGGCTGCGCAAGGCGCCCTTGGGGCGATTGGGCACGGCGGAGGACATCGGGTACGCCTGTGTGTTCCTCGCCTCGCCGCTCGCCTCCTGGATCACCGGGCAGGACCTGGTCGTCGACGGCGGGGTGTCGGCTCAGCCGAGCTGGTGAGTGTTCCGGCGCCCGCGCACGTACCTGTACCGAACAGCGAAACGGAGTGCTGGCGTGGAGCGTGGCGGTGACGGTGGACGAGGACGGCGGCGAGTTCAAGGGCTGGTGCTGCTGGGCACCCTGCTGGTCCTGCTCCTCTTCGGCGGCGCGGGATCCGCGTCGGCCCACGCCGCCCTCCGCGCAAGCGACCCCGACGACGGAGCCGTCCTCAAGTCCGCCCCCCGCTCCCTCACCCTGACCTTCACCGAGTCCGTCGGTCTGCTCGACGACTCCTTCCGGGTGCTGAGCCCGGAGAACGAGCGGGTGCGGACCGGGGAGGCGGGGCACGCGGAGGGCCGCTCGGACACGGCCCGTGTCACGCTGCCGTCCGGTCTCGGCGAGGGCACCTTCACGGTCGCCTGGCGGGTCGTCTCGGCGGACAGCCACCCCGTGTCGGGGGCGTTCACCTTCTCCATCGGCGCGCCCTCGGCGACGGCGGCGACCGTGGACCGGGGACCCGTGGAGAACCCGGCGACGACCGGCCTCTACAACATCGCCCGCTACCTGGCCTATCTCGCCGTGGCGCTGCTCATCGGCACGGCCGTCTTCCTCGCGGCCTGCCGACCGGCCGACCCGAACCTCCTGCCCAGGCTGCTGCGGACGGGCTGGTGGACCCTGACGGCGGCCACGGTCGCGCTGTTCGTGCTCCGGGCGCCCTACGAGGCCGGCACCGGCCCCGCGACCGCCTTCGACGCGGCGGCCTTCGAACGGACGGTGACGAGCCGCCCGGGCGTGGTCCTGCTGGCCCGCCTCGCGCTGCTCGCGCTGACGGCGGTCTTCCTCCTACGGCTGTTCCGGCGCCGCCGCTCCTCCTACGCCCTCGGCGTCGCCCTCGCCCTCGGCCTCGCCCTGACCTGGGCCGCCGGTGAGCACGCCTCCGCCGGCATCCAGGTGCCGGTCGCGATGGCCGCCTCGGTCCTGCACGTCCTGGCGATGGCGGTCTGGCTGGGCGGTCTCACGGCCCTGGTGGTCACGCTGTACCGGGCGGCGGTCGTCGACCCGGCCACGGTCACCCGCTTCTCCCGGCTCGCCTTCGCCTCCGTGACCGTCCTGGTCGTCACCGGCGTCTACCAGTCCTGGCGCGGCCTCGGCTCCTGGGACGCGCTGAGCGGGACGACGTACGGCCGTCTTCTGGTCGCCAAGCTGATCGTGGTGGTCGTGCTGCTGACGGCGGCCGGGTTCTCCCGGCTGTGGACGGTGCGGCTGGCGACGGCGGGGGCGCGGACCGTCGTACTGGAAAAGGAGCGGGAGCGGGTGCCGGAGCCGGTGGGGGGTGGGCCCGCGCTGCCGGACGGGCCACCGGACGAGCCGCCTGTCGCTCCTGACCGGCGGGGGCTGCGGCGGTCCGTGCTCGCCGAAGTCGCCGTGGGGGTGGTGGTGTTGGTGATCACCACCGTGCTCACGGGGACCGTGCCGGGGCGTGCGGAGGCTGAGGCCGCGAAGAGCCCGGCGGCCATCGGGCTGCCGGTCGCGTCCGTCAACTACGTGCCGTTCGAGATCGGCGGCGCCCGGGGGCAGGTGCAGATCACCCTCGACCCCGGGCGGGTGGGCCGGAACTCGGTGCAGGCGGTGGTCCTCGACGCCCAGGGCGGCTTCGCGATCGTCCCTGAGCTGCGGCTCGCCTTCAGCCTTCCGGCGCAGGACATCGGGCCGCTGGACGCCAAGGTGACCGACAAGGGCGGCTATTGGGGGAGCGACGACCTCGATCTGCCGATCGCCGGTACGTGGGAGATGAGGGTGACCGTGCGGGTCTCCGAGGTCGACCAGGTCAGTGAGACGAAGGCCGTCACGATCGGCTAGGACAGCACCTGGTAGAGCTGGTACGGGAGCATCCACAGGCCCGTGTAGACCATGGCCGTGCCGAAGACGCCCACGCCGAGCGACCTCAGCACCCAGGTGCGCACGGGGAGTCGGGCCTTCACCCGGTCCGGCTTGCGCGGGTCGTAGGAGACCTGCACCTGCCTCGGGCTGACGTACACGCTGACGGGCTCGGCGGCGCTGTCCGGTTCGCAGTGGCGCTGTACGCCCTCCAGGTCCGTGAACCTGTACAGCTGCTTCTTGCCGGAGGTGTGGGAGTAGGTCGCCAGGACGGAGACGCCCCGGCGCCGCAGGATCGCGCGGTCGTACAGCTCGATGGCGGAGAGGGTGTACAGGGCGAGCCCGATGAGCAGGGGTTTCGTGCCGAAGAACCAGAGGATCGCGCCGATGATGTCGCCGGTGCGCGATCAGCGTGGCCAGCCCGGCGACCCAGCCCGCGCCGACGAGCCCGATCACGGTCCACAGCCAGAAGTCGCCGGACGCCCAGAACGGCGTACGCGAGGCTCCGGCCTCCTCCACCACGACCAGCGTCTCCCCGTCCCGGCGGACCCGCTCGGGCAGCGCCGCGTTCACGGTGGCGGCGAAGACGGCCACCTCGGCGGCCTTGCGGTGGGCGAGGCGGTAGACGGTCGGGCGGGCGCCCTCGGGGGCCGTCAGCACCACTTCCACGCCGGGCCGTCATGGCGGAAAACCAGCGGTCCGTTCGACCCGTCGAAGGCGATTCGGGCGATCGGATCGATCTTGGATGTGTCGGTCACGTTTCAACAAAGGTGACGGACGCCTCTTGACGCATGACAGGACATACGGCTGTCATTACGCAACCGTGTTCGGTCAAGTTGATTTCTGGTCGTTTACGACGGACTTCAGCGTTCCCCTTAGCCCTGCCTGGCCGAACCTTGCCCCAGGAGCCGTTCATGCCTGACTTCTCCCTCCCCTCCGCGAGCCGCCGCTCCGTCCTGCGCGGCATAGGCGGCGCCGCCCTCCTCGGCGCCGGGATCCCCCTGCTGAGCGCCTGCGGCGGCAGCGGCACCGCGTCCGACCCGAAGACCGTCACCCTCGGGTCCAACGGCTCGGACGCCGTGCCGAAGAAGGCGTACGCCGAGATCTACGCGGCCTTCAAGAAGCAGTCCGGGATCACGGTCGACGTGAACACCAAGGACCACAACACGTTCCAGGAGCAGATCAACGCCTACCTCCAGGGCACGCCGGACGACGTGTTCAACTGGTTCGCCGGGTACCGCATGCAGTTCTTCGCGGCCAAGGGCCTCGCCACCCCGCTCGACGACGTGTGGGAGAAGATCGGCGGGAACTTCCCCGAGGCGATGAAGAAGCTCAGCAAGGGCGCGGACGGCAAGTACTACTTCGTGCCGCTGGACACGTACCCGTGGGCGGTCTTCTACCGCAAGAGCGTCTTCCAGAAGCACGGCTACACGGTGCCCACCAAGTGGGACGACTTCGTGGCCCTGTGCAAGCAGATGAAGAAGGACGGCCTGGTCCCGATCGCCTTCGGCGACAAGGACGCCTGGCCCGCCCTCGGCACCTTCGACCAGCTCAACTTCCGCACCAACGGCTACGACTTCCACGTCGACCTGATGGCCGGAAAGGCCTCCTGGACCGACGCCAAGGTCCGCAAGGCCTTCGACCTGTGGGCCGAGATCCTCCCCTACCACCAGGACGGCGCCGTCGGCCGCACCTGGCAGGACGCCGCCCAGAGCATGCTCTCCGGCAAGGCCGGCATGTATCTGCTGGGCTCCTTCGTGGGCCAGCAGGCCACCGACAAGACCATCGCGGACGACCTCGACTTCTTCCCCTTCCCGGAGATCAGCCCCGAGTTCGGGCAGGACACCGTCGAGGCGCCGACCGACGGCTACATGATGAGCAAGAGCCCCAAGAACCACGCGGGCGCCGTCAAGCTCCTGGAGTTCCTCGGCACCCCGGAGGCCGAGGCCATCTACCTCAAGGCCGACGCCAGCGTCGTCGCCGCGTCCAGCACCGCCGACACCTCCTCGTACACCGCCCTGCAGAAGAAGGCGTACGACATGATCAGCGGCGCCAAGAGCCTCACCCAGTTCATGGACCGCGACAGCCGCCCCGACTTCACCTCCACGGTGATGCAGCCCGCGCTCCAGAAGTTCATCCGGGACCCCAAGGGCATCGACAGCCTGCTCACCTCCATCGAGCGGCAGAAGAAGACCATCTTCGCCTCGTCATGAGTACCGGCACGAAGAGCCCCGAGACTCCGAAGGCGGCGCCCCTCGCGTCGCCTTCGGGCGTCGCCCCGCGCAAGAGGCCGACGGGTCACCGCCGCCTCCTCACCCGCCGCGACCGGATCACCCTCGGTCTGATGGCGGGCGTGCCCACGATCCTGCACGTCGCCCTGGTCTGGCTGACGGCCCTCGCGTCGATCGCTCTGGCCTTCACCACCTGGGACGGCATCGGCTTCGACTCCATCAAGTGGGTCGGCCTGGACAACTTCCGCGAACTGTTCACCAACAACCCGCAGTTCTGGCCCGCCGTCCAGCACAACGTCGTCTGGTTCGTGGTGCTGATCCTGCTGCCGACGCCCTTCGGCCTGTTCCTGGCCGTCCAGCTGGACAAGAAGATCCGGTTCAGCCGCGTCTACCAGACGGCCTTCTTCCTGCCGGTCGTCATGTCGATGGCCGTCATCGGATTCGTCTGGCAGCTCATCTACAACCCGGACACCGGCCTGATCAACAGCGTGATCGGCGCCAACACCCCCGGCCACTACATCGACTGGATCGGCGACCCCGACCTCAACCTCTGGGCCATCCTGATCGCCGCCTCCTGGCGCCACGCCGGCTACATGATGATCCTCTACCTGGCCGGACTGAAGAGCGTCGACCCGGCCCTGCGCGAGGCCTCCGCGCTCGACGGCGCCGGTGAGTGGCAGACGTTCAGGAACGTCATCTTCCCGACCCTGCGCCCCACCAACACGGTCGTCCTCGTCGTCACCATCATCGAGGCCCTGCGCGCCTTCGACCTGGTCTTCGTCTTCAACAAGGGAGCCCAGGGCACCGAGTTGCTGTCGATCCTGGTCACCAACAACATCATCGGCGAGTCCAGCCGCATCGGATACGGCTCCGCCATCGCCGTCGTGCTCCTGGTCATCTCCCTCGCCGTGATCATCCCGTACCTGATCGCGACCTTCCGGAAGGAGCGGCGCGCATGAGTTCCCTCGCCCTGCGCGGGAAGCCGGTACGCCCGGCCCGGATCCTGCTGCACACCTTCCTGATCGTGACGTCCCTGGCCTGGCTCGCCCCGCTGCTGTGGGCGCTGTTCGCGGCCCTGCGGCCGTACGCGGAGACCAGCGAGAAGGGCTATGTCTCCTGGCCCGACAAGCTGAGCCTCGACAACTTCACCAACGCCTTCCAGCAGTCGGACATGCTCCACTACTTCGGGAACACGCTGCTCATCGCGGTCCCGGCGGTGCTGCTGACCCTGCTGCTGTCGTCGATGGTCGCCTTCTACGTCAGCCGCTTCGACTTCCGCCTCAACCTCGCCCTGCTGCTGGTCTTCACGGCCGGCAACCTGCTCCCCCAGCAGGTCATCATCACCCCGCTGTACCGCCTGTACCTGCTCATCGACCTGCCGGGCATCACCATGAGCGGCAAGCTCTACGACTCCGCCCTCGGCCTGGTCCTCATCCACGTGGCGTTCCAGTCCGGCTTCTGCGCCTTCGTGCTGAGCAACTACATGCGCTCGCTCCCGCACGAACTGACCGAGGCCGCACTCGTCGACGGCGCCTCCGTGTGGCGCCTGTACTGGCAGATCACGCTGCCGCTGTGCAAGCCCGCCATGGCGGCTCTGGCCACCCTGCTGTCCATCTGGATCTACAACGACTTCTTCTGGGCCATCGTGCTGATCTCGACCGGTGAGAACATGCCGATCACCTCGGCCCTCAACAACCTCTCCGGCCAGTACTTCACCGACCCCAACCTGGTGGCCGCCGGCGCGCTGCTCACCGCGATCCCCACACTGATCGTGTACTTCGCGCTCCAGCGGCAGTTCGTGAGCGGCCTGACGCTGGGCGCCAACAAGGGCTGAGTCCCTCGTACTTGAACTCGTACTTGAAAGAGAACCACCGTGCTCCACTCCTTCATGCCGGTCGCATCCGTCCCTGTGGACCCGGCCAACGCCCGCGTCCACGAAGAGGGTTGGCAGTCCTGGAGCCCCAGCGGCGCCTACGCCCTGGGTGACCGCCCGTATCGCCCGACCAACTCCAACTGGGCGACGGTCTGTTACCGCCCCGGCGTCACCGTTCCCGAGGGAGTCTTCCAGGGCGAGGGGTTGCTGGCCCTGGACCCCGGGGACGGCTCGGCGGTCCGGCTGTGGGCGGCCGTGGATCCGACCCGCGAGGTCCCCTCCATCAGGCTCGTGGTGGACGGGGCGGTGGCGCAGGTGAGCGCCGACGGCCCGGTGAAGGAGTGGACCGGCACGGACATCCAGTCGGTGCTGGCGGAGTGGGCCTCGGCCCTGGAGCTCGCGCCCCCGCGCCCGGCGCCGACCGTCTGGTGTTCCTGGTACGAGTACTTCACCCAGGTCACCGAGGACGACATCCACGAGAACCTCCGCGCGATGGACACCCTCGACCTCCCCATCGACGTCGTCCAGATCGACGACGGCTACCAGAAGGCCCTCGGCGACTGGCTCACCCTCTCCGGCCGCTTCCGCTCCCGCCAGGGCATAGCGGACGCCATCCGCGCGCGGGGCCGCCGGGCCGGTATCTGGACGGCACCCTTCCTCGTCGACCCGGCGAGCGACCTGGCCGCCGACCACCCGGAGTGGCTGGTCAAGGACCTCGACGGCGGCTTCCTGCACGCCGGCCGCAACTGGGGCCACGACCTGAGCGTCCTGGACACGACCCACCCGGAGGCGGCGGAGTATCTGACCTCCGTCTTCCGGACCTTGCTTGAAGAGGGCTACGACTACTTCAAGGTCGACTTCCTGTACGCGGGCGCCCTGGACGGCGTACGGCATTCCGACGCGGACCCCCTCACGGCGTACCGCGAAGGCATCCGGCTGATCCGCGAGGCGATCGGCGAGGAGGCCTATCTCCTGGGCTGCGGCGCCCCGCTGCTCGCCTCCGTCGGCCTCTTCGACGCCATGCGGGTCAGCCCCGACACGGCCCCGCACCGGCGTCCCGAGGCCGACGACTACAGCCAGCCCGGCCAGGACCCGGCGGAGTTCACGGGCGTCGGACGCCAGTGGCAGCACGGCCGGTTCTGGGTCAACGACCCCGACTGCCTGATGGCCCGACCGGCCGTGGAGACACGGGAACGCTGGGCGGCGCACGTCGAGGCGACCGGCGGACTGATGGCGTCCAGCGACCGGCTGCTCTCCCTGGACCCGTGGGGCGTGGAGACGACCCGCAGGCTGCTCACCCGAGGTGGATCATGCTGAACGGCATCGCCTACGGCGGCGACTACAACCCCGAGCAGTGGCCCGAGGAGGTCTGGGCCGAGGACATGCGGCTCATGTCCGAGGCCGGGGTGACCATGGTCAGCGTCGGCATCTTCTCCTGGGCGCTCCTGGAGCCGAGGGAGGGCGAGTACGACTTCACGCTCCTGGACCGCGTCCTCGACATGCTCTACGCCCACGGCATCGCGGCCGACCTCGCGACCCCGACGGCGGCGCCCCCGGCGTGGTTCTTCCGCAAGTACCCCGAGGCGCTGCCCGTGGACAAGGACGGCAGGGGACTGTCGTACGGCAGCCGCCAGACGTTCTGCCCGTCGAGCCCGGCGTACCGGGAGGCGGCGCTTCGGATGGCGGGGGCGCTGGGGGAGCGGTACGGCGATCATCCGGCCGTGGTGATGTGGCACGTCCACAACGAGTACGGCTGTCACAACGCGGAGTGCTTCTGCGAGGAGAGCGCGGCGGCGTTCCGGGGGTGGCTGCGCGCGAAGTACGGCGATGACCTGGCCGCGCTGAACGACGCCTGGGGCACCCGCTTCTGGAGCCAGTGGTACTACGACTGGGACGAGATCATCCCGCCGCGCGCCACCGGTGCCGTCCCCAACCCCACCCACCAGCTGGACTGGCGCCGCTTCTCCAGCGACGCGCTGCTCTCGCTGTACGAGGCCGAGCGCGAGGTGCTGCGGGCGGCGGCGCCGGAGATCCCCGCCACCACCAACTTCATGGTGATGCACAACTTCGACGCGCTGGACTACTGGCGCTGGGCCCCGAAGCTGGATGTCGTCTCGAACGACCACTATCTCCAGTCCACGGACCCCGAGTCGCACATCGACCTCGCGCTGAGCGGGGACCTGGTGCGCTCCCTGGCGGGCGGCGGTCCCTGGCTGCTGATGGAGCACTCGACGGGTGCGGTGAACTGGCAGCCGGTCAACCGGGCGAAGAATCCAGGGGAGTTGCGCCGCAACGCCCTCGCCCATGTGGCCCGTGGCGCCGACGGCATCGCCTACTTCCAGTGGCGCGCGGCCAAGGCGGGTGCCGAGCAGTGGCACTCGGCGATGCTCCCGCACGCGGGGACCGATAGCCAGATCTGGCGGGACGTGGTCCGACTGGGCGCGGATCTGCGGGCGTTGGCGGAGGTGCGGGGCTCGACCGTCCCGGCGCAGGTGGCCGTGGTCTGGGACTGGGACGCCCGCTGGGCTCTGGAACTGCCCTCGCAGCCGAGCGCCGAGGTGCGGTACCAGGAGCTCGTGCGGTCCTGGTACGAGCCGCTGTGGCGGTCGGGCGTCGCCGTGGACTTCGTACCGCCGGACGCGGACCTGTCGTCGTACCGGCTGGTCCTGGCCCCTTCGCTGTACCTCGTCGACGACGAGGGTGCGGCGAATCTGACCGGCTTCGCGGAGCGCGGCGGCACGCTGGCGCTGGGGTTCCACAGCGGGGCCGTGGACGCCAACTGTCATGTGCGGCTGGGGGGTTACCCGGGCGCGTTCCGTGCGGCGCTCGGGGTGCGGACGGACGAGCTGTTCCCGCTGCTGCCGGGGGAGTCGGTGGAGCTGGACGGCGGTGGCAGTGCGTCGGTGTGGTCGGAGCGGGTGCGGCTGGAGGGGGCGGAGGCCGTCTCGACGTACGCGCGGGGGCCGCTGGACGGCGTACCCGCGGTGACCCGCAACTCCTTCGGCGCGGGCACCACTTGGTACGTCGCCACGCGTCCCGACCCGACGACACTCGCCGCGCTCCTCGACCGGATGTGCGCGGACGCGGGCGTACTGCCGGTCCGTGAGGTTCCCGAGGGTGTCGAGGCGGTGCTGCGGCGGGGTGCGGACGCGGACTATCTCTTCCTGATCAACCACACCGAGGGCGGCGCGGAGATCGCCGTGTCCGTCGGGGCCACCGAACTCCTCACCGGCAAGCCGGCGCCGGGCGCGGTCACCGTCGGGGCGGGCGAGGTGGCGGTGGTGCGGGAGCCGCGTCTGTAGGAGGCGCGCGGGGAGCCGGTCGCCGGGTCGTTCGTCCTCCGATTACTTCTGACTCCGTCCACGGTCATAGAGGGTGACACCGCCACGAGAGGACGCGATTCACATGACCGAACCCGTGAAGGGCCCCGCCTCCTACTTCCCCTCCATCGAGAAGAAGTACGGCCGCCCGATCGCTGAATGGGTCGACCTCATCCGCAGCTCCCCCCTCACCCGCCACATGCAGCTCGTCACCTGGCTCAAAACGGAGTACGGCCTCGGCCACGGCCACGCCAACGCGCTCGTGGCGCACACGCTGGCCGAGGGCAAGTGACCTCGGGGCCCTCCCAGGAAGTCCCTCCCAGGACGGCCCTCCGAGGTGGACAATGGAAAGGCCCCACTGTGGACAGTGGGGCCTTTCGACAACCCACCAGGCTCCGCATTGGTGGAAAATACAAGATTCGAAGTCGGGGCACCCGGTGAACCCTTGACCTCGATGGCCCCGGCCACTATTTTGCGGTAGACGTCGACCCAAAACCACCGAAAGGAGGCGACCAGCGGATGAACACCAGCTCTGATCTCGGTCGCCTCGCCCAGTGCACGGTCTGGGTTCCGGGTCGTATCGCGCACGGCTGCTGAGCACGCCGTTTCCGCTGTGCCCGGCCGTGGCACATTCGGGGTTTCCCGCCACCATTTCTGGCACGTCGTTGCTGCGTGCCGAGCCGTTTTGCATCCGCTCCTGTCACGTGGCGCGACTGAACACAGAAAGTGCCTGAAATTGGCGAACATGATGAATCGACGGATCACGCACCGAATCGAAGGCCTGTCATGACGGAAGCGCGGATCACGGTTAACGGCAAAGAAACACCGGTTTCACCGGCGGCGCCGCACACCACCGTGCTGGATTTCCTGCGCGAGCGGGGCCTGACCGGCACCAAGGAGGGCTGCGCCGAGGGTGAGTGCGGCGCCTGTTCGGTCCTGGTGGCCCGTCCCGGGGTGAACAAGCCGACCGACTGGGTGGCGGTCAACGCTTGTCTGGTCCCGGCCGCGGCGCTCGACGGCCAGGAGGTCATCACCGCCGAGGGCCTCGCCACCGCCGGCGCGGACGGCACCCCGCCCGCCCTGCACCCGGTGCAGGAGGAGATGGCGGCGCGCGGCGGCTCCCAGTGCGGCTACTGCACGCCGGGATTCATCTGCAGCATGGCCTCCGAGTACTACCGGCCCGACCGCTGCGCCCACGCGGACGCGGACCCGGCGGACAGCGGCGACCACGAGCACGACCACGAGCACGGGCCGAACGGCTTCGACCTGCACGCGCTCAGCGGAAACCTCTGTCGCTGCACCGGCTACCGCCCGATCCGCGACGCCGCCTTCGCCGTGGGGGAGCCCGCCGACGAGGACCCCCTGGCGCTGCGCCGCGAGGAGGCCCCGCCCGCCGCGGTCGCCACCGAGTACACCCGGGACGACAGCACGTTCCTGCGCAAGGAGACCCTGGCCGAGACGCTCCGGGTGCTGCGCGAGCGGCCGGACGCGGTCGTGGTCGCCGGTTCCACCGACTACGGCGTCGAGGTCAACATCCGCTCCCGCAGGGACGGTTGCGTGGTCGCCATCGACCGGCTGCCCGAACTCCGCGAGCTGCGCGTCGAGTCGGACTTCATCGAGATCGGCGCGGCGCTCACGCTCACCGAGATCGAGCGCCGCCTCGACGGCCAAGTCCCGCTGCTGGCCGAGCTGTTCCCGCAGTTCGCCTCCCGGCTCATCCGCAACGGCGCCACCCTCGGCGGCAACCTCGGCACCGGCTCGCCCATCGGTGACAGCCCGCCGGTGCTGCTCGCCCTGGAGGCGTCGCTGGTGCTCGCCGACGCCGACGGGGAGCGGGTCGTCCCGCTCGCGGAGTACTTCACCGGCTACCGGCAGACCGTGCGCCGGCCCGACGAGCTGATCCGCGCGGTCCGCGTCCCGCTGCCGCTCGCGCCGGTCGCGGCCTTCCACAAGATCGCCAAGCGGCGTTTCGACGACATCTCCAGCGTCGCGGTCGCCTTCGCGCTCGACATCGAGGACGGCATCGTCCGCAAGGCCCGGATCGGCCTGGGCGGCGTGGCCGCCACCCCGATCCGCGCCCTCGCCACCGAGGCGGCCCTGGAAGGCAGGCCCTGGACGGCGGAGAATGTAGAGGCAGCGGCCCGGGTGCTGCGGGGTGAGGGCACGCCGATGGACGACCATCGCGCCAGCTCCCTCTACCGTTCCGCGATGCTCGGCCAGAGCCTCAGGAAGCTGCACGCACAGACCACCGAGGCGGTGTCGGCATGAGCCATCTGTCCGAGCGACCCGAGAAGCCGGCCGTCGGCCTCTCCCTGCCGCACGAGAGTGCCTACCAGCACGTCACCGGCACCGCGCTCTACACCGACGACCTGATCCACCGCACCAAGGACGTGCTGCACGCCTACCCGGTGCAGGTCATGAAGGCCCACGGCCGCATCACCAAGCTGAACACCGGGCCCGCCCTCGACGTGCCCGGCGTGGTCCGCGTACTGACCGGCGCCGACGTGCCCGGCGTCAACGACGCCGGCATGAAGCACGACGAGCCGCTCTTCCCCGACGAGGTCATGTTCTACGGCCACGCCGTCGCCTGGGTCCTCGGCGAGAACCTCGAAGCGGCCCGGCTCGGCGCCGCCGCCGTGGAGGTCGAGCTCGACGAGCAGCCCGCGGTGATCACGCTCCAGGACGCCATGGCCGCCGAGAGCTACCACGGCGCCCGCCCGCTGATGGAGACCGGCGACATCGCCGCAGGCTTCGCCGACTCCGCGCACGTGTTCACCGGCGAGTTCCAGTTCTCCGGCCAGGAGCACTTCTACCTGGAGACCCACGCGGCCCTCGCCCAGGTCGACGAGAACGGCCAGATCTTCATCCAGTCCAGCACCCAGCACCCCTCGGAGACCCAGGAGATCGTCTCCCATGTGCTCGGTATCCCGGCGCACGAGGTCACCGTGCAGTGCCTGCGGATGGGCGGCGGCTTCGGCGGCAAGGAGATGCAGCCGCACGGCTTCGCCGCCGTCGCCGCGCTCGGCGCCAAGCTCACCGGCCGCCCGGTCCGCTTCCGGCTCAACCGGACGCAGGACCTGACGATGTCCGGCAAGCGGCACGGCTTCCACGCCTCCTGGAAGATCGGCTTCGACGCGGACGGCCGTATCCAGGCCCTCGACGCCACGCTCACCGCCGACGGCGGCTGGAGCCTGGACCTGTCCGAGCCGGTCCTCGCCCGCGCGCTGTGCCACATCGACAACACGTACTGGATCCCCAACGCGCGGGTCGCAGGCCGTATCGCCAAGACGAACACGGTCTCCAACACCGCCTTCCGCGGCTTCGGCGGCCCCCAGGGCATGCTGGTGATCGAGGACATCCTGGGCCGCGTCGCGCCCCAGCTGGGCCTCGACCCCATGGAGCTGCGCGAGCGCAACTTCTACCGCCCCGACCAGGGCCAGACGACTCCGTACGGGCAGCTGGTCACCCAGGCCGAGCGGATCGCCACCGTCTGGCGCGAGGTCCAGGACAAGGGCGGGGTCGCCGACCGCAAGCGGGAGATCGCCGCGTTCAACGCCGCGCACCCGCACACCAAGCGGGCGCTCGCGATCACCGGCATCAAGTTCGGTATCTCGTTCAACCTCACCGCCTTCAACCAGGGCGGCGCGCTGGTGCTGATCTACAAGGACGGCTCCGTCCTGATCAACCACGGCGGCACCGAGATGGGCCAGGGCCTGCACACCAAGATGATCCAGGTGGCGGCGACCACCCTGGGCATCCCGCTGCACAAGGTCCGCCTCGCCCCGACCCGTACCGACAAGGTGCCCAACACCTCGGCGACCGCGGCCAGTTCGGGCGCCGACCTCAACGGCGGCGCCATCAAGAACGCCTGCGAGCAGCTGCGCGACCGCCTCCTCCAGGTGGCCGCCTCCCAGCTGGGCGTCAACGCCTCCGACGTACGCATCGTCGAGGGCGTCGCACGCGCCCTGGGCAGCGACAAGGAGGTCGGCTGGGACGACCTCGTGCACACCGCGTACTTCCAGCGGGTGCAGCTGTCGGCGGCCGGCTACTACCGGACCGAGGGGCTGCACTGGGACGTGAAGTCGTTCCGCGGCACCCCGTTCAAGTACTTCGCGTACGGCGCCGCCGCCGCCGAGGTCGAGGTCGACGGCTTCACGGGCGCGTACCGCCTCCGTCGGGTGGACATCGTCCACGACGTCGGCGAGAGCCTCTCCCCGCTGATCGACATCGGCCAGGTCGAGGGCGGCTTCGTGCAGGGCGCGGGCTGGCTGACCCTGGAGGACCTGCGCTGGGACACCAGCGACGGACCGCACCGTGGCAGGCTCCAGACGCAGGCGGCGAGCACGTACAAGCTGCCGAGCTTCTCCGAGATGCCGGAGGAGTTCCATGTGACGCTCCTGGAGAACGCCACGGAGGAAGGCGCGGTCTACGGCTCCAAGGCCGTCGGCGAGCCCCCGCTGATGCTGGCGTTCTCGGTGCGCGAGGCGCTGCGGCAGGCCGCCGCCGCGTTCGGGCCGAGCGGGGTCAGCGTGGACCTGGCGTCGCCGGCGACGCCGGAGGCGGTGTATTGGGCGGTGCAGGAGGCGCGGGAGGCCGGTGAGTCCGGTGAGGGTGCCGCTGACCAGGTCAGCACCGCCGTATCGGATGTGTCCGACGCATCCGACGTAGAAGCGCTGAGCGGTGCCTGACATGACCTGGGTCGCCGCGGTCGCGCGGTTGCGGGCACGCCGGGAGGCCGGCGTGCTGGTGACCGTCGCGACCGTGCGCGGCCACGCCCCGCGCGAGGCCGGAGCCAAGCTGGTCGTGGGGCGGAGCGAGACATGGGGCTCCATCGGCGGCGGAAATGTCGAGGCCGTCGCGATCGACCGGGCCCGCGAGCTGCTCGCCGCGGCCAAGCCGGAGCCCGAGCTGATGGACTTCGCCCTGAACGACAAGGTCACCAACCAGCACGGCGTGCAGTGCTGCGGCGGCACGGTCCAGGTGTTGCTGGAACCGCTCCCGGTCGTAAAGGCGGTAGCGATCTTCGGCGTCGGCCATGTAGGCCTGGAACTGGCGCGTATCCTCGCCCGTCAGGACCTCGACCTCCATCTGATCGACAGCCGCTCCGACATCCTCACCGAGGAACGGCTGGGGGTGCTGTCCGACTCGGTGGCGCAGGTGCACGTCCACCACACGCCGCTGCTGCCCGAGGAGGTCCTGGAGGATCTGCCACCCGGCACCCACGTCCTGATCATGACCCACGACCACGCGGAGGACGCGGCGCTGTGCGACGCCGCCCTGCGCACCGACCGCCTCGGCTCCATCGGGCTGATCGGCTCGTCGGCGAAGTGGGCGCGGTTCCGCAAGCGGCTGTCCACCGAGGGCGGTCACGACGACGCGACCATCGACCGGATCAAGACCCCGATCGGCCTGTCCGACATCAGCGGCAAGGAGCCCGCGACGATCGCGGTGAGCGTCGCCGCGGACCTGCTGCGCACGTTCGAGACAGAGGGCCGCTGACCCTTCGGGACGAGGGCCGCCGACCCTTCGGTTTCCGGTGGAATTCGACGGCGTTACCGGTCCTCTGTCCTTCATACGAAGCTACGAGATGGGCCGCCCGGCCAGCCGACTCCTTCATGGTTTCGGTGACTGACTCTCCCCGGGACCCGGCGGGTCTACTTGCGCTGTAGGTGGCCCACAGTGGCCCACAGAAGAAGGAGCGACCGTGACCGCGTACACCCAGGAAACGTCCGTCCAGCAGATCGAGCGCACCTGGATGGACGAGGCCATCGGCCTCGCCACCGAGAGCGTGAAGAACGGCGGCGGTCCCTTCGGCGCCCTGATCGCCAAGGACGGCGAGGTCGTCGCCATCGGGAACAACAAGGTCACCTCGCACCTCGACCCGACGGCCCACGGCGAGGTCAGCGCGATCCGCGCCGCCTGCCAGAAGCTCGGCACCTTCTCCCTTGAGGGCTGCGTCCTCGTCACCTCCTGCGAGCCCTGCCCGATGTGTCTCTCCTCCGCCCTCTGGGCGCGCGTCGACCGCATCATCTTCGCCGCCGACCGCGACGACGCGGCCGTCGCCGGCTTCGACGACCGCAAGTTCTACGACCTCTTCGAGAAGCGCCCCGCCGAGCTGTGGCCGCTGGCGATCGAACGCGTGGAGATGCCGAACCGGACGGCGCCGTTCGACGCGTGGCTGGCGAAGTCGGACCGCGTGGACTACTGAACCGGCTGGGGCCCCGTCGGCTCTCCGCCCGAACTGCGACCACACGAGGCAGCCTTGCTCACGCCCCGCGCCAGGCGGTGAGCAGTTCGGCGGGGCCGTAAGCCGCCTGAAGACCGGAACATCCGATCCCGCTGCGGGAGACCGCCACGAGCGGTACCGGCTCGTCGGTGACCGCGGCCCGGTGCTTCTGCAGTGCGGCCAGGTCGTGGCTGTCGAACGCGGAGTTCTCCAGCCACTTGACCGAGCCGAGGAAGAGCAACTGCTTGGCTACGGGCTGCCGGTCGGCGCCCACCAGGTCGATCTCGACGTCGTTGCTGCGGGTCCAGTACCCCCCGATGGCCGGGGCGGCGGGCAGCAGCCCGTCCGGCAGGAGGCGGGCGAGGGATTCCCGGACCAGGGGCTCGATCGCGCGGCCCCGCCAGCTCGTCCACCGCTCCTTGATCCGGCTCAGTGTGAGATCTCCTCGCATCCTCTCGATCTCCGCCATGTGCGGATCCAGGAACGCGAGCCAGAACCGCAGGTAGGGGTCGGCCACCCGGTAGCGGCGTTCCTTCGACGGCCTCAGCGAGAGCGGCAGTTCGGTGGCCACGACCCTTTTCTCGGTCAGGACGTCAGTGGCTCGGGTGAGCGTGGTGTGGGCGATGCCGCCCGCCGCGCGAGCGATGTTGGTGAAGGTCCGCTCCCCGGATCCGATGGCCCGCAGGACCTCCCGGCTCATCGCCTGTGGTGGGAACTCCGCCGCCAGTGAGCGTTCGGCGGAGACCAGCAGCGCCGAGATCGGGTTGTCCAGCGAGTCACGCAGGAACTCCCAGACATCCGCTCCGGCCCGCCACTCGGCGCAGATCAGGGGGAGGCCCCCCGTGACCAGAGCGGCGTCGAACGCGGCCGCGGGCGAGAGGCCGAGCATCTCGCCGATGTCGGCCGGGTTCAGGGGCCCCACGACCATCTCCCGGCCCCGCTGGTGGAAGGGCCGGTCGTAGCTGTTCAGCGCCTCCATCATCGACAGATCGGACCCCACCAGGAGGAGAAGCACCGGCTTGCGGCTGAGCAGCCGGTCCCATGCCCGCCGGAGCATGCCCTCGAAGGCGTCGACGCGGTCCATCAGATACGGAACCTCGTCGATGACGACGACGCTGGGAGTGTCGTCGGGCAGGATCTCCGCGAGCAGTCTGAGGGCCGCGTTCCACTGACCGGGGGTCTCCTCCGAGAACAGTTCCCGCTCCGGCAGGGTGGACCTGGCGACGGCGTCGAGCAGTTCCGTCAGTTCGTCCTCCGCCGCGCCGCCCGCCGCGGTGAAGAAGAGATACGGCGTCTCGGTACGCCGGAGGAACTCCTCGACGAGGCTGGACTTGCCGACCCGCCTCCGTCCGCGCATGAGGACGCACTGACCGGGTTTCGCCGACCCGACGGCATCGCCAACCGCCCGCAAGGCGTTGCCGAGCACGTTCAGCTCGCGTTCCCGCCCGATGAAACGACGCATGGCAAGAGCCTCTCGCAAGGATAGTCTCGTCAGAGATACTATCTCTATCGATACCATCTTCGGCGGGGCGGTGGTGTCCGCCGTCGTGGCCGACGCCTGGCCGGCGAATGAGGTCTTCGGCCACGTTCTGCAGTGAGCGCGCCACATCGCCGATGCCGCCTGAGAAGCCCCGCAAACACCCGCTGCGGACAAAAACCAGGACAACGAGTCCGAGGACAACGTCGAAGGGCCCCACCGCAAGCGGTGGGGCCCTTCGACATCGTGCCCGGTGAGGCACTGGCGGAGGATACGAGATTCGAACTCGTGAGGGGTTGCCCCCAACACGCTTTCCAAGCGTGCGCCCTAGGCCTCTAGGCGAATCCTCCGCCGCAAACAATACAAGACGTTGAGGAGTGCTCGCGAACTCGTTCCCACCCCCGGCCATCGGGTACTGTTTGGGCAGCCCCTCACGCGGCGCTATCTGACTGAACTCCCCCAGGGCCGGAAGGCAGCAAGGGTAGGTTGGCTCTGGCGGGTGCGTGGGGGGCGCTTACGTTGCCAGGGCGGCCGGGGGTAGTCGGGGGAGTCTCGGTGGGCCCGGGTTGTCAGTGGGCGCCTATAACCTCGTATGCGTGTCGTCTCTCGCGCTGTACCGCCGCTATCGCCCGGAGTCGTTCGCCGAGGTCATCGGGCAGGAGCATGTCACCGACCCGTTGCAGCAGGCGCTGCGGAACAACCGGGTCAATCACGCGTACCTGTTCAGCGGTCCGCGCGGCTGCGGAAAGACGACCAGCGCACGCATCCTGGCCCGCTGTCTGAACTGTGAGCAAGGTCCTACGCCGACCCCGTGCGGCGAGTGCCAGTCGTGCCGGGACCTCGCGCGCAACGGCCCCGGCTCCATCGACGTCATCGAGATCGACGCCGCGTCCCACGGTGGTGTGGACGACGCCCGTGATCTGCGCGAGAAGGCCTTCTTCGGGCCTGCGGGCAGCCGTTACAAGATCTACATCATCGACGAGGCCCACATGGTCACGTCGGCGGGCTTCAACGCGCTGCTGAAGGTCGTCGAGGAGCCCCCGGAGCACCTCAAGTTCATCTTCGCCACGACCGAGCCCGAGAAGGTCATCGGGACGATCCGGTCGCGGACCCACCACTACCCCTTCCGGCTCGTGCCGCCGGGGACGCTGCGCGACTACCTCGGTGAGGTGTGCGGCAAGGAGAACATCCCCGTCGAGGAGGGTGTGCTCCCGCTCGTCGTCCGCGCCGGTCAGGGCTCGGTGCGTGACTCCATGTCCGTCATGGACCAGCTGCTCGCCGGTGCGCGGGAGGAGGGTGTGACGTATGCCATGGCCACCTCCCTCCTCGGCTACACCGACGGCTCCCTCCTCGACTCCGTCGTCGAGGCCTTCGCCACCGGCGACGGCGCCGCCGCCTTCGAGGTCGTCGACCGCGTCATCGAGGGCGGCAACGACCCGCGCCGCTTCGTCGCCGACCTTCTGGAGCGCCTGCGCGACCTCGTGATCCTCGCCGCCGTCCCCGACGCCACGGAGACGGGCCTCATCGACGCCCCCGCCGACGTCCTGGAACGGATGCAGGCCCAGGCCGGCACCTTCGGCCCCGCCGAACTCAGCCGCGCCGCCGACCTCGTCAACGAGGGCCTCACCGAGATGCGCGGCGCCACGTCCCCGCGCCTCCAGCTGGAACTGATCTGCGCGCGCGTACTGCTCCCCGCCGCCTACGGCGACGAACGCTCCCTCATGGCCCGCCTCGACCGCCTTGAGCGGGGCGTGAACTTCTCCGGCGGCGGGGGCGCACCCGCCATGGGCTACGTCCCCGGCCCCGATGCGCACGGGGGTGTGCAGGGAGGCGTGCCTGGGGGTGCGCATGGGGGTGTGCACGGAGGAGCGGCCGTGGCCCCGGTTCCGCCAGGCGGCGGCGCCGCGGCGGCCCGCGCTGCCGTACGGGCTTCGGGTGCCCCGAGCGGGCCGGGAGCCGGCGCGCCCGCTGGCGCGGGCGGTGCCTACGGCGCCACTCCGGGCCAGGGCGCCGCTCCGGCCTACGGAGCCGCTCCCGGCCAGGGCGGAGGTCCGGCTTACGGAGCCGCTCCCGGCCAGGGCGGAGGTCCGGCTTACGGAGCCGCTCCCGGCCAGGGCGGAGGTCCGGCTTACGGAGCCGCTCCCGGCCAGGCCGGGGCTCCCGACTACGGCACCGCCCCCGGTCAGGGCGCTGCGGGAGGCCCCGCCGCCCCCGGCCAGGGCGCCCCCGCACCGTACGGTGCTGCCCCGGGCCAGGCATCGGCTCCCGCCGCGCCCGGTGACGCCGGTGCAGCCGCCGGTCCTGTCGCCGCCGCCGGCCCTGCTGCCATGCCCTCCACCCCCGCCGCCGGGGTAGGCGACGCCCAGCCCCACCAGCCCCAGGCACCCACCCCACCCCCTGCCGCCCCCACCGCCTCCACCCCCGGCGCCTGGCCCACCGCGGCCCCCGCAGGCGGCGGCCGACGCCCCGGCGGCTGGCCCACGGCAACCCCGGCCGGTGGCGGCCAACCCCCGGCCACCCCCAGCGCCCCCGCGCCCACAGCCACCCCCGCCCACACCCCGACGCCCGCACCGCAGGCCGCACCCCCCGCCGCAGCTGCGTCATACGCCCCCCCGGCCGGCGGCCTCGACCCCCGCATGCTCTGGCCGAACATCCTGGAGGCCGTGAAGAGCCGCCGCCGCTTCACCTGGATCCTGCTCAGCCAGAACGCCCAGGTGGCCGGCTTCGACGGCACCACCCTCCAACTCGGCTTCGTCAACGCCGGCGCCCGCGACAACTTCGTGAGCAGCGGCAGCGAGGACATCCTCAAGCAGGCG
This sequence comes from Streptomyces sp. NPDC046909, assembly GCF_040644695.1. Taxonomy (NCBI): domain Bacteria; kingdom Bacillati; phylum Actinomycetota; class Actinomycetes; order Kitasatosporales; family Streptomycetaceae; genus Streptomyces; species Streptomyces sp. NPDC046909. The sequence goes on from NZ_JBEYXC010000003.1 coordinate 859,507, forward strand.
CTGGGCGAGCAGTTCGGCGTCCAGTGGAAGATCGAGGCGATCGTCGACGCGTCGGGCGGCGGCGCGGCACCCGCGCAGACCGGCGGCGGCATGTCCGGCTTCACCGGCGGAGGCGGAGGCGGAGGTGGTGGTTACGGCGGTGGCGGCACCCCCGCCGCCCCCAGCGGCTACGCCGGAGGCGCCCCGGCCCCCGGCCCGGCCCCCGCTCAGCAGCGCCCGGCGTCCCCCGCGCCGACTTCCCCGCCCCCCGCCCAGACCCCGGCAACACCACCCCCGGCCGCCACCGCTCCCACCCCCACCCCCCAGCCGTCCGCTCCGGAACCGCCCCCGGTCGCCCCCGAGGACGACATCCCCGAGGACGACGACCCCGACCTCAACGAGTCGGCCCTCTCCGGCCGCGAACTGATCGTGCGGGAACTGGGGGCGACGGTGGTGGAGGAGTTCACGAACGAGTAGGGAGCGAGTGGGGAGCGAGTAGGGGGCGAGCAGGGAATGCCTAGGGGGAGGGCCCCTTCCGCCCCCCGATTGGGAGAAACCCACAAACCCCGCCCCCCACCCCCTTCAGCAACCCGCACAATTCCCCGAGCCCCCCGCCGGTTACGCTGACCCCGTGAAGGTCCTCGTCATCGGCAGCGGCGCCCGCGAACACGCCCTGTGCCGCTCCCTGTCCCTCGACCCCGACGTCACCGCGCTGCACTGCGCCCCCGGCAACGCCGGCATCGCCGAGGTCGCCGAGCTGCACCAGGTCGACGCCCTGGACGGCAAGGCCGTATCCGCGCTGGCCACCGAGCTCGGCGCCGAGCTGGTCGTCGTAGGCCCGGAGGCGCCGCTCGTCGCCGGTGTCGCCGACGCCGTGCGCGAGGTCGGTATCCCGGTCTTCGGCCCCTCGAAGGAGGCCGCGCAGCTGGAGGGCTCCAAGGCCTTCGCGAAGGACGTGATGGCGGGGGCCGGTGTCCCCACCGCCCGCTCCTACGTCTGCACGACCCCCGAGGAGGTCGACGAGGCCCTCGACGCCTTCGGCGCCCCGTACGTCGTCAAGGACGACGGGCTCGCCGCCGGCAAGGGCGTCGTCGTCACGCCCGACCTCGACGTGGCCCGGGCGCACGCGAACTCCTGCGAGCGCGTCGTCATCGAGGAGTTCCTCGACGGCCCCGAGGTCTCCCTCTTCGCGGTCACCGACGGCGAGACCGTCGTCCCGCTCCAGCCCGCCCAGGACTTCAAGCGCGCCCTCGACGGCGACGAGGGCCCGAACACCGGCGGCATGGGCGCGTACTCCCCGCTGCCGTGGGCGGACCCGAAGCTGGTGGAGGAGGTCCTGGAGACCGTCCTCCAGCCGACCGTCGACGAGCTGCGCCGCCGCGGCACCCCCTTCTCCGGGCTGCTCTACGCCGGTCTCGCGATCACGGGCCGCGGCGTACGGGTCATCGAGTTCAACGCCCGCTTCGGCGACCCGGAGACCCAGGTGGTCCTGGCCCGCCTGAAGACCCCGCTGGCCGGTCTCCTGCTGGCCGCCGCCAAGGGCGACCTCGCCGACCTCCCGCCGCTGCGCTGGAGCGACGACGCCGCCGTCACCGTGGTCATCGCCTCGCACAACTACCCCGACACCCCGCGCACCGGCGACCCGATCACCGGTCTCGACACGGTGGCCGCCGAGGACGCCCCGCACGCGTACGTCCTCCACGCCGGCACCAAGCACGACGGCGACGCCGTGGTCAGCGCGGGCGGCCGCGTCCTGTCGGTCACCGCGACCGGCAAGGACCTGAACGAGGCCCGCGACCGCGCGTACCAGGCGGTCGCCCGCATCCGCCTGGACGGCTCCCAGCACCGCACGGACATCGCGGCGAAGGCCGCGGCGGGAGCGTAACCGGCAGACCGGATGAACCAGACAGGCCCCGATTCCGTCTCAGGATTCGGGGCCTGACCCGTGCCCGGGACGGGTTCGGGATGGGTTGCCGCACTACGGGGAAGGCTGGATCCGAGGCCGGACGGGGGCTGAATTTGAGTCAAGATCCAAGGCCTGATCTTCGCTGTCCGTCATCCACCTTTCCCCAAAGCCATTCCATCGAGTGACCGCAGCCATTTACAGCTGACGTGGGCCGAGCCCCCAACTAGGGTGCGGCGCAAGCGTTCCGGCAGGTTCCGGCACTTGGCCCACCGGCATTGCGATGTCAGTGGTGGGTGCCACAGTGGGGGAGTGAGCAACGCCAGGACTGCCAGGCAGCCAGGACAGCAGCGAGGGGGTGACATCCGGTCGTGACCGGTATGGGTGGAGAGGCGGGCGCACAGGCCGCGCGCTCCCGGGCGCTCGCCGTGCTGCGCATCCGCAGCCGCGCGCTGGCCGTCGCGCTGCTGCCGGCGGCCGTCGCCGTGGTGTTGTACGCGGGCGACACCACCGGCCATCTGGTGGGCCCCGGCTGGCACGCCGCGCGCTGGGCCGTCACCCCGCTCGCCGTCGTCGTCCTGCTGGCCGCCGCCGGCATCGCCCTGGTCGTCGCCCGCGCCCGCCCGGCGGTGAGTCCCACGGTCCCGATCGCCGAGGAATCGGCGCCCGACCTGTACCGCCTGGTCCGCGACCTGGCCGACCGCCTCGACGTACCCGCCCCCTCCGCGATAGCCCTCACCCCGGACTGCGACAGCTGGCTGGAGGACCGCACCCACCCGGCCCACGGCCCGCCCCAGCAGGAGGACCGCGACGAACTCACGGGCGCCCGCGGCTCCAGGCGTACGACGGCGGCGCCGGTCCTCGTCATCGGCTCCCCGTTCCTGTGGTGGATGCGCGTCGGCGAACTCCGCGCGGTCCTCGCCCCGGTCGTCGCCGGTACGGGACCCTCGGCGCACCCGGACATAGCCGCGGCCCGCCGCTTCGTCCGAGGCCTGGACGCCGCGGTGGCCGTCGCCTCCACGGCGGGGCGCTGCCCGTTGACCCGCGTGGTGTGCGCGGGCGTCGGCTGGGTGGCCCGCCTGCTGCTGCGCAGCTGCCGTGAGCACGCGGCGCAGATGGAGCGCGGGGTCGCGGCAGCGGCGGCCGAGCGCGCCCAGGCCGTGGACTACGGCCTGCGGATCGTCGCCCAGGAACAGGTGGGCCTGGCGTACGCCGGCTGGGACCGTCTCCTGACCCGCGTCGCGCTCCCCGCCTGGCGGATGGGCCGCTGGCCGTCCCGTCTGGACGCGGGTGTCGTGGCGGCACTGACGGAACTCTCCCGCCGGGACCGCCTCGCCGAAGGCTTCGCCTCCCGCCTGGGCGAACGCCCTGCCTGCGACCTCCTCGAAGAACCCGGCACCATCGACGAGGCCACCTCCCTCCTCGCCGCCCGCCTCTTCCACGGCGGCCCCGCGGAGCCAGGCCCCGACTGGTCCCCGGTCAACTGGGACGAATACCCGGACGAGGTCGTGGACCGAAAGTGGCGCCTGGACGCAGCCCGCCTCCACCGAGTCCTGGACGCCCAGTCCCCCCACCCCACCCCAGACCCCAGAGAAACAGCAGGCCCAACCCTCTCCCGGGTCCTCGACTACCTGTCCCTGCCGGGGGAGACAGCACCCCTTACCTCGGACCCCAGGGCCCCCCTGGCGGCCAACCCAACGGCCGCCCCGTCGGCAGTAGGGCCCGCAGCCGATACCTCGGCAACCCCCCCAGCCGAAGCCGAAGCCGAAGCCGAAGGCGAAGACGAAGCCGAAGCCGAGGCCGAGGCCGACAACGAACGCACCGCCACCCTCGCCGCAGCCCTGACCGCGGAACTGGCCCGCGAGGAAGCCACCACCCCCAACCCTCCCACCCCCGACCCCACCCTCTGGGACGAAGGCGCACTCCCCCTCTTCCCCCCGCAGGCCCCCCGCTCGGCCCGCGAACTCCTCACCGACCACGTCACCGCCATGGTCTGCTGCGCCGCGATGGACACCGCAGGCGCCACCCCCGGCCTCGACTGGCTCGACGGCCCGACCCTCCTCATCAACGGCGACCGCGCGGCAGACCTCACCCCCGTGGTCCTGAGCCTGATCGAGGACGGCGACCCCACCCCGTTGCGCACGTGGCTCCTGGAGTCCGGAATACGCCCGGAGAAACCCCTCCGCCTCGTCTGAGCGCACCCCGCGACCAACTCGGCGAACTCCCTTACCGGAAGCCCTCGTTCCACTTTCGGCGAATTCGCAACGAATAGTGACAGCCTGCGTGCGTAATGTGATGTGCTGGGACCGATCGAGCACATGGCAAGGGCTTACGACATAAGACAGCCGTCGCGGCAACGCACGTACGACCGCAGGACCGCACGAACACACGGGGGCACGAGGGAGGGGAGCAGCCATGGGTCCGGAACAGATCCGCCGGTGGGAGTCGGGAGCGCTGGCGCACGCGGTGACGGACCCCTTCGGCCAGGGCCCCGTCCCCTGGCTGCGCGGCGACGAGACGTACTTCAACGACACGGGCCAGGTGGTCCCCTGGTACGTGGACGGGGGCACCACAGACACAGGCCCAGGCACCCCAGGCCCAGGCACAGGCGCCACCGCATCCGGCACCAGCCCAGCCACCCCCCGAATCCCCACCCCCCGCCGAACCGCCGGAGGCCCCCGCTCCGCCGACGACATCCGCCGCCAGATCAAGGGCTTCACCTCCACCGGCGCCGCGGCCCCCGGCGAGGCCATCGACTTCCACATCACGGTCGACCCGCCCCAGGAGTTCGCCGTCGACGTCTACCGCATCGGCCACTACGGCGGCGACGGCGCGGCGAAGATCACCACCAGCCCCCGCCTCTCCGGCATCGTCCAGCCCCCGCCCCTCACCGCGGACCGCACGGTCTCCTGCCACCACTGGTGGCTGAGCTGGCGCCTTCAGATCCCGTCGTACTGGAGCATCGGCGCGTACGTCGCCGTACTCACCACCGCCGACGGCTACCGTTCCCACGTCCCCTTCACCGTCCGCCACGACCACCCGGCGGACCTGCTGCTCCTCCTGCCGGACGTGACATGGCAGGCGTACAACCTCTACCCGGAGGACGGCCGCACCGGCGCCAGCCTCTACCACGCGTGGGACGAACAGGGCCGCCTGCTGGGCGAGTCCGACGCGGCGACGACCGTCTCCTTCGACCGCCCGTACGCCGGCGCAGGGCTCCCCCTCCACGTGGGCCACGCCTACGACTTCATCCGCTTCGCCGAGCGCTACGGCTACGACCTGGCCTACGCCGACGCCCGCGACCTGCACTCCGGCCGCGTCGATCCCACCCGCTACCGGGGCCTGGTCTTCCCGGGCCACGACGAGTACTGGTCGGCGAACATGCGCCGCACCGTGGAGCGGGCCCGCGACCACGGCACGTCCCTCGTCTTCCTCTCCGCCAACACCATGTACTGGCAGGTGGAGTTGGGCCCGTCCCCGTCCGGAGTGCCCGACCGCCTCCTGACCTGCCGCAAGCGCAGGGGCCCGGGCCGCCCGGTGCTGTGGCGCGAAATCGACCGCCCGGAACAGCAGTTGGTCGGCATCCAGTACGCGGGCCGCGTCCCCGACCCGTCCCCCCTGGTCGTCCGCAACGCCGACCACTGGCTCTGGGATGCGACCGGCGCCCACGAGGGCGACGAGATCGAGGGCCTGGTGGCGGGCGAGGCCGACCGCTACTTCCCCCGCACCCCCCTCCCCGAGCACGAGGACCGCATCCTGCTCGCCCACTCCCCGTACGCCGACACCGAGGGCGCCCTCCGCCACCAGGAGACCTCCCTCTACCGTGCCCCCTCCGGCGCCCTGGTCTTCGCGTCCGGCACCTTCGCGTGGTCCCCGTCCCTGGACCGCCCCGGCCACATCGACCCCCGAGTCCAGCGCGCCACGGCGAACCTCCTGGACCACATCTGCAAGCGCGACTGACTCCCCACGTCAGCGCCCCGGCCCTCTACCCTGAGCGCCACCGCCCCCCTGCCCTGAGCACCACCGACCCCCTGTCCCTGGCCAGGCTCCCGATACGGGACAATCAAGCCATTGGACAGAACCACGGGGAGGAACCGTGTCCGGATTCGTAGAAAAGCCCGAGCCGATCCAGGTTCCGGGCCTGGTGCACCTCCACACCGGCAAGGTGCGTGAGCTGTACCAGAACGAGGCGGGCGACCTCGTGATGGTCGCCAGCGACCGCATCTCCGCGTACGACTGGGTGCTGCCGACCGAGATCCCCGACAAGGGCCGGGTCCTCACCCAGCTCTCCCTGTGGTGGTTCGACCAGATCGCGGACCTGATCCCCAACCACGTCCTGAGCACCGACCTGCCCGAAGGCGCCCCCGCCGACTGGGCCGGCCGCACCCTCGTGTGCAAGTCGCTCCAGATGGTCCCGGTGGAGGCGGTGGCCCGCGGCTACCTCACCGGCTCGGGCCTGGTCGAGTACAACGACTCCCGCACGGTCTGCGGCCTCGCCCTCCCCGAGGGCCTGGTCGACGGCAGCGAGCTCCCCGCCCCGATCTTCACCCCGGCCACCAAGGCCGAGGTCGGTGAGCACGACGAGAACGTGTCGTACGAGGAGGTCGCCCGCCAGGTCGGCGCCGACACCGCCGCCCGACTGCGCCAGGCGACCCTCGCCGTCTACGCGCGCGGCCGTGACATCGCCCGCGACCGCGGCATCATCCTCGCGGACACCAAGTTCGAGTTCGGCTTCGACGGCGACACCCTGGTCCTCGCGGACGAGATCCTCACCCCGGACTCCTCCCGCTTCTGGCCGGCCGAGCAGTGGGAGCCGGGCCGCGCGCAGCCGTCGTACGACAAGCAGTTCGTGCGCGACTGGCTGACCTCGGCGGAGTCCGGCTGGGACCGCAAGAGCGAGCAGCCCCCGCCGCCGCTGCCGCAGCAGGTCGTGGACGCGACCCGCGCCAAGTACATCGAGGCGTACGAGCGTCTGACGGGCACGACCTGGTCGTAGAAGTCGTAGAAGTCGTAGAACAAGAAGAAGCCCCCCGGACCAGCCGGGGGGCTTCTCTCTGGAGCGAACGACGAGGTTCGAACTCGCGACCTCAACCTTGGCAAGGTTGCGCTCTACCAACTGAGCTACGTTCGCATGCGCCGTGGCGCGAGAACCACTATACCCAACCTCGCTCCCGGGCGAGCCGCACCGCCGAGTGCCGGTTCTCGGCGCCCAGCTTCGAGACGGCCGACGACAGATAGTTCCGCACGGTCCCCTGCGACAGCGCGGCCCGTTCCGCGATCTCCGCGACCGGCGCCCCGTCGGCGGCCAGTTCCAGCACCTCGGCCTCGCGCGCGGTCAGCGGCGAGTCCCCGGCGGAGATCGCGTCGGCGGCCAACTCCGGGTCCACATACCGCTGTCCGGCATGCACGGTACGGATGATCTCCGCGAGCCGCCGCGCGCTCACCGTCTTCGGGACGAAACCCCGCACACCCGCCTCAAGGGCCCGCTTCAGATGCCCGGGCCGCCCATGACTCGTCACGATCAGCACGCGGCAGTCGGGCAGTTCGGCCCGCAGGGATGTGGCGACCTTCACACCGTCCGCCCCGGGCATCTGAAGATCCAGTACGGCGACATCGGGCGCGTGCGCCTTCGCCATCGCCAGCGCCTCGGGCCCCGACGCCGCCTCGGCGACGATCACGAGATCGTCCTCCAGCGCGAGCAGCGCGGCCAGCGCACCCCGGATCAGATGCTCGTCATCGGCGAGCAACAGCCGCACCGTCATCCCGTGACCTCACTCACTTCACTCACCCGCAAGGGCACCGAGGCCACCACCCGGAACACCCCGCCCCCCACGGTCCCCGCCTCCAACGTCCCCTCCACCACAGCGAGCCGCTCCCGCAACCCGGCCAGCCCCGAACCTCCGTACCCCGCGGAGTTCGCAGAGCCGCCCGAGCCCGCGGAGCCCCCGGAGCCGCCCGAGCCCGCAGAGCCGCCCGAGCCCCCGGATCCCGCAGAGCCGCCCAAGCCCCCGGAGCTCCCGGCCGACGCCGCCGCGCCCGAGCCCACCCCGTCGTTCTCCACGGTCAGCACCACCCGCTCCCCGCTCACCCGCACATCCACCGCGCACCGCCCGGCATCCCCGTGCCGCAGCACATTCGTCGTCGCCTCCCGCACGGCCCACGCGAGCGCCGACTGCACATCGGCCGGCAGCGCGTCCGACTCCCCGTTCACCTCGAAGGCGCAGGCGATCCCCGCCGCCTCCAACACCCCCCGCGCACCGGCGAGTTCCACCCCGAGGTCGGCCTCCCGATATCCCCGTACGACATCCCGCACCTCGCGCTGCGACTCCCGCGCGATCCGCTGCACCTCGACCATCTGCTCCTCCGCCTCGGGCCGCCCCCGCCGTGCCAGCTGCACCGCCAGCTCGCTCTTGAGCGCGATCACGGCGAGGTTGCGTCCCATGACGTCGTGCAGGTCCCGACCGAACCGCAGCCGCTCCTCCGCGACGGCGAGCCGGGCCCGCGTCTCGCGGGCCTCGTCGAGTTCGTAGACGGCGTTGAGGAGCCAGATCGAGAAGGCGGAGGTGAAGGCGAGGAACCCGCCGCCGAGGAACACCACCAGCACGCTGATCAGGGCCTCGGGGCCGGGCCGGCCCGCGAACGCCACGAGTCCCGCCCCGACGGCGAAGCCCGTGACGACGGAGTACATGCGCCGCCGGCTGCGTATACCGAGCGCGAAGATGCCCGACCCGAATATCAGCACGACGGCGAAGACCGAGCCGGCCGCGGTGTCGACGCCGTCCCCGCCCGGCCCGTGCTCCGATATCGCGATCGCCATGACGGCGATCGCCGCGGTGAGCGCGCCGAGCGTCCACAGCATGTGGACGGGCTGCTCGCGGCGGCCGAGCGTCCAGTCCAGCGCCTGCGAGGCGGTCACGGCACAGACCACCGAGTGCCCGACCACCGCGAGACCCAGCGAGGCGGCGACCCACGGCACCATCTCACCGACGAGCGGCAGCCCGAGCGAGATGACCTCGACCACCACGAAGAAGTGGAACGACCATCGTGTGTACGTCTCGACCTTGGCCGGCGTGCTCTTGCGCCGCCACCAGTCCCCCGAACCGCTCATCTCCCCGCTCCCGTGCTCAGCGCCGCGGTTCCCACCGGAACCACCGTCGTACAGCAAACACGCCCAGCGCGGCCCAGGCCAGCGCGGTCAGGGCGGCGCCGAGCACCTCGTACGCCGAGAGGTCCCCGGTCCAGCCGCCGCGCACCAGCGTGATCACCGGGGTGAGCGGCAGCAGTTCGCACAGCGAGGCCATCCGGTCGGGCAGCACCTCGAGCGGCACGGTGATCCCGGAGCCCAGCATCGAGACCAGCATCAGCGGCAGGCCGGTGACCTGCGCGCTCTCCACGGTGCGGGTGAAGCTCGCGGTGAGGGCGGCCAGCGACGCGCAGATCACCAGGCCGAGGAGCAGCCCCAGGACGGCGAGCGCCACCGCCTTGGGCGCCGCCATGTCGAGCAGGACCGAGCAGCCGATCACCAGGAGGACCGACTGCACGATGCTGGTGACGACCGCCGGCAGCGCGGCCCCGGCCAGGATCTCCGCGTCCCGCACCTCCCCGGTGCGCAGCCGCTTGAGGACGAGTTCCTCGCGCCGCCCGACGAAGACGCCCACGAGCGCCGTGTAGACGGCGAAGAGCAGCGAGAACCCGATCGCGGCGGGCAGCAGCACCAGCCCCACGGTGAGCCCGGACTTCCCGAGGTCCAGGTCCTGGATGGCCGCCTTCACGCTGAACGGCAGCACCAGCGGCAGGAACACCGCGGAGAAGACCATGCCCCTGCTCCGCAGGAACAACGTCGCCTCGGCCCGCCCGAGCGCCGAGACCCGCCCGGCCGGAGTGCTGAAAGCCGTCGTCCCGCTCATGCCACCCGCTCCTTCGTCCGCGCCTGCCCGGCGATCCCCAGAAACGCCTCCTCCAGCGAGGCCGACCGCACATCGAGCCGCCGCAGCTCGACCCCCGCCCCCGAGGCCCACACCAGCACCCCGGTCGCCGTCCGCTGCAACTCCCGCGTCCGCAGCCGTACGGCCCGGCCGTCGACCTCGTGGGCCAGCACCCCCAGCTCCCCGAGCGGCGGCAGATCCCCCACGAAGTACCCCTCGGGCAGCTCGAAGGAGATCCGCGACGGCTGCCCCGCCGTCACCTCGCCCGGAGTCCCGGTGACCGCGATCCGCCCCTCGTGGAGAATCGCCAGCCGGTCGGCGAGCCCCTCGGCCTCCTCCAGATAGTGCGTGGTCAGCAGCACGGTCGTACCGCCGTCCCGCAGCGCCCGCACCAACTCCCAGGTGTCCCGCCGCCCCTCGACGTCGAGCCCGGTCGTCGGCTCGTCCAGGAACAGCACCTCGGGCCGCCCGAGCAGCGCGAGCGCGAGATCCAGCCGCCGCCGCTCACCCCCGGACAACTGCTTCACCCGTACGTCGGCCCGCCGCGCGAGCCCGACGAGCTCCAGCGCCTCCAGCGGCGGCCGCGCCCCGCTCACGCATCCCGCCCACATCCGCGCGGTCTCGGCGACGGTCAGCTCGGACGGGAACCCACCCTCCTGAAGCATCACGCCGGTCCGCGGCCGTACGGCGGCCCGCTCCTCGTAGGGATCGTGCCCGAGCACCCGCACCCGGCCCCCGGCCGGCCGCGCGAGCCCTTCGAGCAGCTCCACCGTCGATGTCTTGCCGGCCCCGTTGGTACCGAGCAGCGCGAAGACCTCGCCCCGGTTCACGGAGAAGCTGATCCCGCGGACCGCTTCGAACCCGCCCCCGTAGACGCGTCGCAGGTCAGTGACCTCAATCACGTTCGTGTTCATGGAACCAGCATCCCGGCGCCCGGGCCCCGGAAGCAGTGCGCGCTGTCATCACTCGCCATGACAAATGTCAGACGGCCGACAAGGCGATGCGGGCACGAAAAAGCCCCCCGACCGAAGCCGGGGGGCTTGATTCAAGAGCGAACGACGAGGTTCGAACTCGCGACCTCAACCTTGGCAAGGTTGCGCTCTACCAACTGAGCTACGTTCGCATTGCCTCCGACCAGCTCTCACTGATCGGCGCGAGCACCATCCTACCTGATCCACAAGGGGGACCAGACCGGCGATGCAGAGCGGGTGACAGGAATTGCACACTGCGCCTTCCCCCTGGAAGGGGGATGTTCTGCTACTGAACTACACCCGCATGTACTCCGTGGGCTGGGCTTTTCCGTCCCCGCCCCTCGGCGTGCTCCAGACTCTAGCCGACCAGGTGGGGGGCAATGCAAGTCGGTTGTCCTCAGGGCCCGCTGACGGACCCTGAGCACGACCTGTGAGCCCTCGCCCGTCGCGTCACTGCGCCGCGGCGAACGCCTCGTAGACCTTCTTGGGGATGCGGCCGCGGGCGGGCACGTCCATCTTGTTCGCCTGGGCCCAGGCGCGCACGGCGGCCGGGTCGGGGGCGACCTCGGTCTGCTTGTACGCCTTGCCGGACCTCGACCGCTTCCGGCCGGCCTCCACGTAGGGCGCGAGCGCCTTACGCAGTTCCTTGGCATTCGCTTGATTCAGGTCGATCTCGTACGACTTGCCATCGAGTCCGAAGGCGATCGTTTCCGCCGCTTCCGAGCCGTCGATGTCGTCAAAGAGAGTGACCACGACCTTCTGCGCCACGAATATCGGTCCCTTCGTACGGCACTTGCCAATTCATTTGTACAGTGCCCGACAATGCAATGGGAAGCCCGACTAAATCCTTCCGCGTGTCTGAGCGCAATAGGTATCGGGTGTCGATCGGGGATCTTTCCCGGAAATTTTCGTGAACGCGGCCGTCGATACCGGATCGTGACGGCCCTCACGTAGCTTCCTACAAGTCAACGCGCGTAGAAATTTTGTGCGGGTAGTCTGAAGACACCTGTTGGACGGACCCCGCAGGAACCTTGCTCAGCACCACACACCGGGAGTGCCAGTGGCACGCGTCGTAGTCGACGTCATGCTCAAGCCGGAGATCCTCGACCCCCAGGGCCAGGCGGTGCAGCGCGCACTGCCGCGCCTGGGTTTCGAAGGCATCTCGGACGTACGTCAGGGAAAGCGATTCGAACTGGAAGTTGACGGACCGGTCGACGAGGCCGCGCTCGCCCGCATCCACGATCTTGCGGAATCCTTCCTCGCCAACACCGTGATCGAAGACTTCACGGTGAAGGTGGAAGAAGTCGCGGAGGCCGCGAAGTGACCGCTCGTATTGGCGTCGTCACTTTCCCGGGAAGTCTCGACGACCGGGACACCCAGCGCGCGATCCGCCTCGCGGGCGCCGAACCGGTCGCCCTCTGGCACAAGGACAAGGACCTCCACCAGGTCGACGCGGTCGTCCTTCCCGGTGGTTTCTCCTACGGCGACTATCTGCGGGCCGGCGCCATCTCCCGCTTCTCGCCCGTGATGGAGACGGTCATCGAGCAGGCCAAGGCCGGACTTCCGGTCCTCGGTATCTGCAACGGCTTCCAGATCCTCACCGAGGCCCACCTGCTGCCCGGCGGGATGCTCGGCAACGACCACCTCCACTTCATCTGCCGCGACCAGAAGCTGCGGGTGGAGAACGCGGACACCGCCTGGACCGCCGACTACGAGTCCGGCCAGGAGATCCACATCCCGCTGAAGAACATGGACGGCCGGTACGTCGCCGACCAGTACACGCTGGACAAGCTGGAGGCCGAGGGGCGGGTCGTGTTCCGCTACCTGGACTTCAACCCCAACGGCTCGCTCAACGACATCGCCGGCATCACCAACGAGGCCGGGAACGTCGTAGGCCTCATGCCGCACCCGGAGCACGCCGTCGAGCCGCTCATCGGCTCCGGCCGCACCGACGGTCTCCCCTTCTTCACCTCGATCCTCAAGAAGCTGGTCAACGCATGAGCCGGACGCCTCTGGACACGGTCGAGCACGCGGCCGCGACCCCCGACGTCGAGCTGCCCTGGGCCGAACTCGGCCTGAAGAAGGACGAGTACGAGCGGGTCGTCGAGATCCTCGGCCGCCGCCCCACGGGTGCGGAACTGGCCATGTACTCGGTCATGTGGTCCGAGCACTGCTCGTACAAGTCCTCGAAGGTCCACCTCCGCCAGTTCGGCGAGAAGGCCCCCCAGTCCGACGCGCTGCTCGTGGGCATCGGCGAGAACGCGGGCGTCGTCGACGTCGGCCAGGGCTACGCGGTCACCTTCAAGGTCGAGTCGCACAACCACCCGTCGTACGTCGAGCCCTACCAGGGCGCGGCGACCGGTGTCGGCGGCATCGTCCGCGACATCATCGCGATGGGCGCGCGCCCGGTCGCGGTCGTGGACCCGCTGCGCTTCGGCGCCGCCGACCACCCCGACACCAAGCGCGTCCTGCCGGGTGTCGTGGCGGGCATCGGCGGTTACGGCAACTGCCTGGGCCTGCCCAACATCGGCGGCGAGGTCGTCTTCGACGCCTGCTACCAGGGCAACCCGCTGGTCAACGCCGGTGCCATCGGTGTGATGCGGCACGAGGACATCCACCTCGCGAAGGCGTCCGGCGCGGGCAACAAGGTCATCCTGTACGGGGCCCGGACGGGCGGCGACGGCATCGGCGGCGCGTCGATCCTGGCGAGTGAGACCTTCGACGACGCCAAGCCGTCGAAGCGTCCGGCGGTCCAGGTCGGCGACCCCTTCCAGGAGAAGCTCCTCATCGAGTGCACCCTGGAGGCCTTCAAGGAGAAGCTGGTCGTCGGCATCCAGGACCTGGGTGCGGCGGGCCTGTCCTGCGCCACGTCCGAGCTGGCGTCCAACGGCTCCGGCGGCATGCGCGTCACCCTGGACGACGTACCGCTGCGCGACTCGACGCTCTCGCCCGAGGAAATCCTCATGAGCGAGTCGCAGGAACGCATGTGCGCGGTCGTGGAGCCGGAGAAGGTGGACCGGTTCCTGGAGATCTGCGACAAGTGGGATGTCATCGCGACCGTCATCGGTGAGGTCACCGACGGCGACCGGCTGGAGATCTTCTGGCACGGCGGCAAGATCGTCGACGTCGACCCGCGCACGGTCGCGCACGACGGCCCGGTCTACGAGCGCCCCTACGCCCGCCCGTCCTGGCAGGACGAGCTCCAGGCGGACGACGCGAACGCGCTGCCGCGGCCCGGGACTTCGGAGGAACTCAAGCAGCAGGTCCTCCAGCTGGTCGGTTCTCCCAACCAGGCCTCCAAGAAGTGGATCACTTCGCAGTACGACCACTTCGTGCAGGGCAACACGGTGCTGGCCCAGCCCGAGGACTCGGGCATGATCCGCATCGACGAGGAGACCGGCCTCGGTGTCGCCATCGCGACGGACGGCAACGGCCGGTACGCGAAGCTGGACCCGTACGCGGGCGCCCAGTTGGCGCTCTCGGAGGCGTACCGGAACGTGGCCACGACGGGTGCCAAGCCGCTCGCGGTGTCGGACTGCCTGAACTTCGGCTCGCCCGAAGACCCCGCTGTCATGTGGCAGTTCGCGGAGGCCATCCGCGGACTGGCCGACGCCTGCCAGCAGTTGGGCACCCCGGTGACCGGCGGCAACGTCTCCCTCTACAACCAGACGGGCGAGGCGGCCATCCACCCGACCCCCGTCGTGGCCGTGCTGGGCGTCATCGACGACGTCGCCCGCCGCACACCGGTCGCCTTCCAGGAGGAGGGCCAGCTGCTGTACCTCCTCGGCGACACGCGTGAGGAGTTCGGCGGTTCGGCGTGGAGCCAGGTCATCCACGACCACCTGGGCGGCCTGCCGCCCAAGGTCGACCTGGAGCGTGAGCGCCTGCTCGCGGAGATCCTGATCTCGGCCTCACGCGACGGCATGATCGACTCGGCGCACGACCTGTCCGACGGCGGTCTGATCCAGGCGGTCGTGGAGTCGGCGCTGCTCGGCGGCAAGGGCGCGCGTCTGGTCGTACCGGACGGGCTCGACGCGTTCACGTTGTTGTTCTCGGAGTCGGCGGGCCGTGCCGTGGTGGCCGTCCCGCGCTCCGAGGAGGTCCGCTTCAACGACATGTGCGGCGCCCGGGGCCTCCCGGTCACCCGCATCGGTGTCGTGGACGGCGACACCGTCGAGCTCCAGGGCGAGTTCGAACTGTCCCTGGAGGAACTGCGCACGGCGCACGAGGGCACCATCGAGGCACTGCTCGCCTAGGACGGACCCCAGCTTGTGATGCGCGTATGAAGGCCCCGCCCGGCTCCAACGGGCGGGGCCTTCACTCGTGTTAGCTTCTGCCGATCACTGATGCACACGGGGGATGAGGATCGGTGGAAGTACCGGCGCGGATACGCACGCCCTTGAACGTCCTGTTCTGTCTGGCCGCCGTCGCCGGCGCCGGCTGGAGCGGGCCGGTGCTGTGGGACGAGTGGCGGACCTATCGGGCCGTCGGGGCGGGCTGCGCCGATCTCGTGCACGTGCGGGACGTGCGCGGTATGGACAAGGCCGACACCGTGCTCCGCAACCGCGCGACCCTCGACCCGGACGCCCTGCCCTCGGACTGTCTGATCCAGAACGCGGGTGCGGACGGGGACGCGTACGGCGCCTGGCTGTTCCAGCTGCTGGTCGACGAGGGCACCGAGACCGTCGTGCCCCGGCCCTCCGCCGAACTCCCCGAACGCTTCGCCCGCCTGGAAGTCCCCGTCGGCAACGGCGTGTCCGGTCTCGCGGGCCCCAACGAGACGACCGTCCGCCTCGACTGCCCCGGCGACCGCCGAGTCGAGGTCACCGCGTCAGCCGCCTACACGGGCATGTCCTCGTACTACCCGAAGCCGGCCACCACCGGCGACCGCGCCCGCATGGCGTCCATCGCGGTCCACGCGGCCGGAGAACTCGCGGACCGGCTGGACTGCGAGGGAGACACGGCCGCCCCGGCCCTCGCCGCGACCCCCCGCTTCACCGACGCCCTGGACGCCGAGGGCACCTGTGCCTGGTACCGGCCCCAGGAGCAGGCGAGGGCGCATGTCCCGTGGCTGCCGGACGAGGCGATGGGCGCGCCCGTCGACGGGCGGGTGTGGCGGGAGCGGTGTGCGCTGCGCCTGGGCGAGGAGAAATGGGCCGACGTCCAGACCTTCTACGACGAGGACGTCCGCCTCGGTGACGCCGCGAGCCCCGTCGCCCCGGGCACCGCGGGCCGTGCCGCCGACTCCGCCCTGTGGTGGGCGACGTCCGTCTGCGACGGCACCCCCGCCGTGCACGTCCTGCGAGTCGACTACGGTGCCGACTCCCGGGCCGCGAGCCCGCACTTCGAGCAGGTCTTCCGGGCGTACGTCACCGACGTCGCCGCCCGCCGCGGCTGCACGGGCCTGGAGTTCCCGACGGGCGCGGACTTCGCGGCCCGGCCCGAGGAGGCCTCGTGATCCCGTCCTTCCTGCGCATACCCGGCCGCGGCGGCAAGCTCAGCGACCGGCTCAACCGGCTGGTGGTGATCACGGCGTTCCTCGGTATCGGGGCGGGCGGCTGGGGGCTGTGGCTGGAGACGGACGACGCCCTCGACCGGGCCGCCAGCCGGGAGAAGATCACGCGGGCCTGCGGCGGACTGGTCGACCCCGACCCGGTCCTCGGCCTCAACGGCGGCACGGACCGGGCACGTCCGGGCAGTGACGGGGAGGACGTGATGTCCGGCCTCGACGACGGCTCCGACCCCCTCGCCGCCCTTCCCCAGCTGTGCGTGATCTACCGGGTGGGGGAGCCGGGCACCTCGTACGGCCATTTCCAGCTGTCCGCCTGGCAGACGCCGTCCGACGAGTACGCGCAGCTCGTCGACGGTTGGGACGACCCGTTCGAGGACTGGTCGGGCAAGAACCGCGGCAGCACCCGTCGGACCGCCGACTCGGCCGAGTACCCGCTGGGCGACGGACGGCTCGGCCGGTACACCGACGACGCCGTCACGGTGAAGGCCGACTGCCCGAACAAGCCGGACGGGGTGACCTCGGTCAACGTGATGGCGGCCGCCCTGTACGACACCGGGGACGCCGAGGTCACCGACGCCGACCGGCGCACCCTCGCCACCCTGGCCCGCACCGCCGCCGAGCGCCTCGCGGACCGGACGGGCTGCACGACCGAGCTCCCCGCCCTCCGTGCCGAACTCCCCACGCCGGGCAAGCGGTTGACGCCCGCGGCGACGGCGAAGGGCACCTGCGCCTGGTACGCCGCGTACCTCGGGGAGCAGGGCCGCGGCCGCCTCCCCGACCGCGCGCTCGCCACCCCGGCCGGGACCCACGCCTCGCAGGAGAGCTGCCTGCTCGCGGTGAGCGACGGGGACGTCGAGCGCATCTGGTCCGGCCTCGGCGAGAAGGAGATCGGGGACCGCGGCGACCCGGGCACCCCCTGGTGGCTGCGAGCCGAGTCGTTCTTCGGCGACGAGGCCGGCGAGGTCAAGGCGGAGGGCCTGGGCACCGACCAGACCGCCCTCACCCCCGGCACGGCCGGCTTCGACGACTCCGCCAACGTCTGGTGGGCCTCCGCCACCTGCGCCGGCGAGCCCGCGCTCCACACCCTGACCGTGCCGTACCCGTACGACCGGTACATCCGCCCCCGCCTTCGCGCACTCTTCCAGGCGTACGTCGACGACGTCGCCGCCCGCCGTGACTGCACGGGCCTGGAGTTCCCGACGGACTTCAGCCCTTGACCGGCACCGGCGGCCGGACCCGCTCCGAGGTCTCCTGGCCGTCGCGGCCGGGCTTCGGCAGCCGTAGTGCCAGCGCCACTCCCAGTGCCATCAGCGCGGCCCCGCACAGGAACACCGCGTCCATGGCGGAGACGTACGCCGTCGTGTCCGGGCCGTCGCTCAGCCGGCTGATGAGGGTGCCGAAGAGGGCGGCGCCCAGGGCCGTGCCGAGGGTCTGGAAGAAGCGGATGCCGGTCGTGGCCACGCCGAGCTGGTGGCGGGGGGCCGCGTACTGGACGAGCTGGATGAGCTGGCCGATCAGCTGGCCGAACCCGGCGCCGACGAGGAGCAGTTCGGCGCGCAGCCACCACAGGGAGGTGTGGGTGCCGGTGGTGGCGAGGAGCAGGAAGGCCACGGCGGTCACCGCCGAGCCGGTGATCACGAACGTCCGCTCGGACCAGCCGCGTTCGGTGAGCTTGCCGGTGGCGATGCCGACGACGGTCATGCCGATCGCCATGGGGATGAGGTAGAGGCCCGCCGAGGAACTCGCGATGCCGCGGACGACCTGGAGGTAGACCATCACGTAGTACATCGAGCCGACCATGGCCGCCCCGACGAGCCCCTGGATCGCGAAGCCCCAGCGCAGTTCCGGGACCCGGAACATGGACAGCGGCAGGATCGGTTCGGCGGCGGTGCTCTGGCGGCGCAGGAAGAGCGCGAGGGAGGCCGCCGAGGCCAGCGTCAGCCCGATGACCTGCGGTGACGCCCAGTCGTACTCCTTGCCGCCCCACTCGGTGACCAGCAGCAGCGTGATGGAGAACACGGCGGCGAGGGCCGCGCCGAGGAAGTCGATGCGGTGCCGCTCGGTGTGCCGGGGGAGTTTCAGGGCGAGTGCGGAGGCGATCAGGACGGCGATGCCGATCGGCAGGTTGACGTAGAAGATCCACCGCCAGCTCGCGTGGTCCGAGAGCACACCGCCGACCCACGGGCCGAGCGCCATACCGCCGCCCGCGACGATGCCGCCCATGCCGGCGCCCTTGCTGTCCTTCTCCTTGCCGGGGTCCTTGAGCTGGGCGATCACCACCATCGTGACGCTCATCAGCCCGCCGGCGCCGATCCCCTGCACCGCCCGGGCGGCGACCAGCTGCCCGATCGACTGCGCGGCCCCGCACAGCGCCGAGCCGAACAGGAACGTGCCGACGGCTCCGAGGAACACCCGCTTGGCGCCGAGGGTGTCGCACAGCTTGCCGTAGAGCGGCAGCACCGCGGCGGAGGCCAGGGAAAAGGCGCTGACCAGCCAGGGGATCTTGTCGATGCCGTGCGCGGGGTCGAGGTCGCGCACGATCGGGACGGTGGCCGCGGACACGATCTGCATGTCCAGGACGGCCAGGACGATCGTCGCGAGGCAGACGACGAAACCGATCTTCCGTTGCGTGTCACTCATGGTCTGGGTCTGGGTCTCGGTCATGGGCACCACCGTGCCCGAGAAGCGTGTACTCAGTCAATGTTTTATCTGGGATCAAATTTCGTCTTGGTACAGTGATGCCATGGCTTTTGCTGAGGGCATGGGGCTGCGCGAGCGCAAGAAGCTCCAGACGGCGATCCGGATCTACCGCACCGCCGTGGCGCTGTTCGCCGAGAAGGGCTTCGACGCCGTCTCGGTGCAGGAGATCGCGGACGCCTCCGAGGTCTCCAAGATGACCGTCTTCAACTACTTCGGTACGAAAGAGGACTTGGTCTTCAAGCCGATGGAGGACCACTTCTCCGACCCGGCCCGCGCGGTGCGCGACCGGAAGCCGGGCGAGTCCGCCGTGGAGGCCGTGCGCCGGCAGTTCCTGGAGATGATCGAGGGCCGCGACCCCTCCGTCGGCCTGCACGCCGAGCCCTTCGCCCGCCGGATCCGCGCGGTCATCATGGCCACCCCGGTGCTGCGGGACCGGGCCTACGTCAGCGCCGAGAAGGGCGCTCTCGAACTGGCCGACCTGCTCACCGAGGAGACCGGGGACCGCACCCTGGCCCTGATCGCCGCCTCCACCCTCACCCACGTCCGCCAGGCCCTCGTCGAGGAACACCACCTCCGCATCGACGCCGGCGAGAGCGTGGACGAGGTCGCCGCCGACGCCGCCGAACGGGCCGAGCGGGCCTTCGCGTTGGTGGAGCACGGCCTTGCCGGGTACGCCGTCAGAAAGCCCTGAAAGAAGGCTTCGGCAACGCGCCCTGACCAGCCCTAAGCTGCCCCCATGCCCCCGGCCAAGAAGCGCACCCGCACCTACGACCCCGTCAAGATCCGCACCGCGGTCCTCACCCAGTTCGGGCACGTCCACCAGGCCGTACGCACCCTCACCCCCGATCAGCTGGCCCGCCCCACCCGCCTCGGCGACTGGACCGTCCGCGATCTCGCCGCGCACCTCACCATGGCCGTCGAGGCCATCAGCCACAGCCTCGCCCTCGAAGCACCGCCGAGCCGCACGCTTGCCCTCCTGGACTGGCCGTTCACCACCGCCCCCCGAGCCGAGGGCATCTCCGAGGACACCCGGTCCCTCGCCGAGGCCAACCCCGACCTCGACGGCCTCTTCGCACGCACCGAGCAGCGCATCAAGGAGAGCCTCGCCCAGGCCCCCGACGACCGCCTCATCGGCAGCCGCACCGGCGCCATGACCCTCGCCGACTACCTGGTCACCCGCACCGTCGAACTCGTCGTCCACACCGACGACCTGAACGCCGCCGTCCCCGGCCTCGACATCCCGTACGACCGCCAGGCCCTGGCCGCCTGCACCCGCCTCCTCGCCGACGCCCTCGCGGCGAAGGCACCCGGCGGCTCGACCGAGGTGCGGATCCCGCCGTACGCCGTCGTGCAGTGCGTCGAGGGCCCCCGGCACACCCGCGGGACCCCGCCCAACGTCGTCGAGACCGACCCGCTGACCTGGATCCGGCTCGCGACCGGGCGGGTGCGGTGGGCGGACGCGATCGCGGACGCCAAGGTGAGTGCGAGCGGGGAGCGGGCCGACCTCGGCGGGTTGCTGCCGTTGATGGGCTGAACCCGTCGAACGCGCTGAACCCATCAGGCGCCTCGTGCGTCCAAGGAGCATGAAACGGACGACACCTGTGAAGTACGCCGTCGCGCTCGCCGGCACCGCGATGCTGGCCGCCTGCGGCACGGAGTCCGGCGGCGGCTCGGCCGGCGACGGGACCGCCAGGGTCGCGGACACCGAGGACGTCATCACGGACACCTACTGGGTGCCGCAGAAGGTGACCGTCGACGGCAAGACCTACACCCTGCCCGAGGACGACGGCCGGTTCCGGGTCGACGAGGCCCACATCACCTTCAAGCCCGGCACCACCGACCCTGAGGTCGACGGCGGCGAGTCCGGCGGCACCGTCGGCTGCAACAGCTTCGGCGCCGACGTCGAGATCGAGGGCGACACCGTGAAGCTCACCGATCTCGTGTCCACGGCGATGGGCTGCACAGGCCCGGTCGGGGAGTTCGAGTCGAAGTTCATGAGCGTCTTCGACGGCACGCTCAAGGCCGCCGTGGCGGAGCCCGACGGGACGAAGACCCTGACCCTGAGCGCCGCGGGCGGCGACAGCATCACCCTGCGCGAGGGCACCCCCGAGCCCGGCCCGGACCTGAAGGGCACCCGCTGGACCATCGACACCCTGCTCTCCGGCAAGGGTGACGACAGCGTGGCCTCCTCCCTCCCCGAGGACGTGACCGCGTACCTCACCCTCACCAAGGACAACAAGGTCACCGGCAGCCTCGGCTGCAACACCTTCAACGGCCAGGCCACCGTCAAGGACGGCACCATCGAGTTCGGACGTCTCGCGACCACGCGGAAGGTGTGTGCGGAGCCGGTCATGAAGACCGAGCGGGAACTCACCGAAATCCTCTCGGGAAAG
This sequence comes from Streptomyces sp. NPDC046909, assembly GCF_040644695.1. NCBI lineage: Bacteria > Bacillati > Actinomycetota > Actinomycetes > Kitasatosporales > Streptomycetaceae > Streptomyces > Streptomyces sp. NPDC046909. The sequence goes on from NZ_JBEYXC010000003.1 coordinate 880,890, forward strand.
GTCTCCTACCAGCAGAAACACAATTCCCTGACCCTGACCGCGGCCTCCGGGAAGGGCCTCGCGGCCCGCGCGGAGTAACCAAGCCCACGTCCATCGAATTCGGACCAGTGGTCGACCTCGCCTACACTCGGAGGCGTGCCACGTGGTGACGGTCGACTCAATCATGATCTGCTCCCCGGCGAGAAAGGCCCCCAGGACGCTTGTGGCGTCTTCGGTGTCTGGGCTCCGGGTGAAGAGGTCGCCAAGCTCACTTACTTCGGGCTCTACGCCCTCCAGCATCGGGGCCAGGAATCCGCGGGTATCGCGGTCAGCAACGGCTCCCAGATCCTCGTCTTCAAGGACATGGGCCTCGTGTCCCAGGTCTTCGACGAGACCTCGCTCGGTTCGCTCCAGGGTCATATCGCGGTCGGTCACGCCCGCTACTCGACCACCGGCGCCTCCGTGTGGGAGAACGCCCAGCCGACGTTCCGTGCCACCGCGCACGGCTCGATCGCGCTCGGCCACAACGGCAACCTGGTCAACACGGCGCAGCTCGCCGAGATGGTCGCCGACCTCCCCAAGGACACCAACGGCCGCTCGACCCGAGTGGCCGCCACCAACGACACCGACCTGCTGACGGCCCTCCTGGCCGCCCAGGTCGACGAGGACGGCAAGCCGCTGACCATCGAGGAGGCCGCGCACGCGATCCTCCCGCAGGTCCGTGGCGCCTTCTCGCTCGTCTTCATGGACGAGCACACCCTCTACGCGGCCCGCGACCCGCAGGGCATCCGCCCGCTGGTCCTCGGCCGCCTGGAGCGCGGCTGGGTCGTCGCCTCGGAGTCCGCCGCCCTCGACATCTGCGGCGCCTCCTACGTCCGCGAGATCGAGCCGGGCGAGTTCGTCGCCATCGACGAGAACGGCCTGCGCACCTCCCGATTCGCGGAAGCGAAGCCCAAGGGCTGTGTCTTCGAGTACGTCTATCTGGCCCGCCCCGACACCGACATCGCCGGCCGCAACGTCTACCTCTCCCGCGTGGAGATGGGCCGCAAGCTGGCGAAGGAAGCCCCCGTCGAGGCCGACCTGGTCATAGCGACCCCGGAGTCCGGCACCCCGGCGGCGATCGGCTACGCGGAGGCGAGCGGCATCCCGTTCGGCGCGGGCCTGGTCAAGAACGCCTATGTCGGGCGTACGTTCATCCAGCCCTCCCAGACCATCCGCCAGCTCGGTATCCGCCTCAAGCTGAACCCGCTGAAGGAAGTCATCAAGGGTAAGCGCCTGGTCGTCGTCGACGACTCGATCGTGCGCGGCAACACCCAGCGCGCCCTGGTCCGCATGCTCCGCGAGGCGGGTGCCGCCGAGGTCCACATCCGGATCTCCTCGCCGCCCGTGAAGTGGCCGTGCTTCTTCGGCATCGACTTCGCCACCCGCGCCGAGCTCATCGCCAACGGCATGACCATCGACGAGATCGGCACCTCCCTGGGCGCCGACTCCCTGGCGTACATCTCCATCGACGGCATGATCGAGGCGACCACCATCGCCAAGCCGAACCTGTGCCGCGCCTGCTTCGACGGCGAGTACCCGATGGAGCTCCCGGACCCCGAGCTGCTCGGCAAGCAGCTCCTGGAGACCGAGCTGGCCGCCGGTCCGGCAGCCACGGCGGCGGCCGACGCGATCCGTCGCCCGTAAGCCCCGTAGAAACCAACCCGAAAGATCCCAGGCAATGTCTGAGAGCCGTTCCACCGGTGCTTCCTACGCGGCTGCCGGAGTCGACATCGAGGCGGGCGACCGCGCCGTCGAGCTGATGAAGGAGTGGGTGAAGAAGACCCAGCGCCCCGAGGTTCTCGGCGGCCTCGGCGGTTTCGCCGGCCTCTTCGACGCCTCCGCCCTCAAGAACTACGAGCGCCCCCTCCTCGCCTCCGCCACCGACGGCGTGGGCACCAAGGTGGACATCGCGCGCCAGCTGGGCGTCTACGACACGATCGGCCACGACCTGGTCGCGATGGTCATGGACGACATCGTGGTGTGCGGCGCCGAGCCGCTGTTCATGACCGACTACATCTGTGTCGGCAAGGTCCACCCCGAGCGGGTCGCCGCGATCGTCAAGGGCATCGCCGAGGGCTGTGTCCTCGCCGGCTGCGCCCTGGTCGGCGGCGAGACCGCCGAGCACCCCGGTCTCCTCGGCCCGGACGACTTCGACGTCGCTGGCGCCGGTACGGGCGTGGTGGAGGCCGACCGGCTCCTCGGCCCGGATCGCATCCGTACGGGTGACGCGGTGATCGCCATGGCGGCCTCCGGTCTTCACTCGAACGGGTACTCGCTCGTCCGGCACGTCCTGCTGAACCAGGCGGGCCTGTCCCTGGACGCGCGCATCGAGGAGCTCGGCCGCACGCTCGGCGAGGAGCTCCTGGAGCCCACCAAGATCTACTCGCTGGACTGCCTGGCGCTCGCCCGCACCGCGGACGTCCACGCGTACAGCCACATCACGGGCGGCGGTCTGGCCGCCAACCTGGCCCGGGTGATCCCGGACGGGCTGCACGCGATCGTGGACCGCTCCACCTGGACCCCGGCGCCGATCTTCGACCTCGTCGGCACGACGGGTCAGGTCGAACGCCTGGAGCTGGAGAAGACCCTCAACATGGGCGTGGGCATGATCGCCATCGTCCCCGAGGAGTCGGCGGACGTGGCTCTGACGACCCTGGCCGACCGCGGGGTCGAGGCCTGGATCGCCGGAGAGATCACGGACCGCGGCGACCACACCACGGGTGCGGAGATGGTCGGCGACTACGCGTAACCCACGGCAGCGCAAAACCCGGTCCGGTGGTGTGGACCACATCGGACCGGGTGAAGCACAGCTGGAGCGTCAAGCGCCGCGGCGTTGCTGCGACGACGGACCGGACTCGTCGTCCTCGTCCTCATCGTCGTCGTTGTAGAGATCCGCGTACTGGGCGTACGGGTCGTCTTCTTCGTCTTCGTCGTCCTCGAACGGCTCGCCATTCGGCGGCTGGCTCGAAGTCGAAGCGCCCAGCTCATTGGCCAGACGCGACAGGTCAGTCCCGCCGCTGCTGTACTTCAGCTGGCGGGCGACCTTCGTCTGCTTGGCCTTTGCCCGGCCGCGCCCCATGGCTCGACCCCCTCGGTGACGGGGCTCGATGGCCCCAGAGTCTTGACACGCGTTCATGATCTGGAACGGGCTCTCCGCAGAGAGACCGGCCCGTAGGGCTTCCACGGTACCTGAGCCCACGCCCATACGGTACGTCGCCCACAGGACGTGCCTGGACCGACAACCGGCGGCGAGCCCTGTCCCCGCTGGTCAACCGCGATTTTAACCACTTCTTGGCGGCCGACCCGCCGACGAACGTGAGAGTTCTCTCTAAGTGCTCGTCGGCGGGTACCGGCCAGGGGTTACCGCGCGCGGCGCGCCACCGCCGCCTCGTGCATCCGCTGCTCCGCGATCCGGTCGGCCGCGGCGGCCGGCGGGATCCCGTCCGACTTCGCACGTGCGAATATGGCGAGGGTGGTGTCGTAGATCTTCGCCGCCTTCGCCTTGCACCGCTCGAAGTCGAAGCCGTGCAGTTCGTCGGCGACCTGGATGACCCCGCCCGCGTTCACGACGTAGTCCGGTGCGTAGAGGATCCCGCGGTCGGCGAGGTCCTTCTCCACACCCGGGTGCGCGAGCTGGTTGTTGGCCGCCCCGCAGACGATCTTCGCCGTCAGCGCGGGCACGGTGTCGTCGTTCAGGGCGCCGCCGAGCGCGCAGGGGGCGTAGATGTCGAGGCCCTCGGCGCGGATGAGGGTCGCGGTGTCGGCGACGGCCGTCACGCCCGTCGGATGCGCCGCGAGGATCCGCCCGACGGCCTCCTCGCGCACGTCCGTGATGACGACCTCGGCGCCCTCGGCCCGCAGATGGTCCACCAGGTGGTGGCCGACCTTGCCGACGCCCGCGACGCCGACCTTCCGCCCGGTCAGCGAGGGGTCGCCCCACAGGTGCCGGGCGGAGGCCCGCATGCCCTGGTAGACGCCGAAGGAGGTGAGGACGGAGGAGTCGCCGGCGCCGCCGTTCTCGGGGGAGCGTCCGGTCGTCCAGGGGCACTCACGTGCGATGACGTCCATGTCGGCGACGTACGTACCGACGTCGCACGCGGTGACGTACCGCCCGCCGAGGGAGGCCACGAACCGGCCGTAGGCGAGGAGGAGCTCCTCGCTCTTGATCTTCTCCGGGTCGCCGATGATCACGGCCTTGCCGCCGCCGTGGTCGAGGCCCGCCATGGCGTTCTTGTACGACATCCCGCGCGCGAGGTTCAGCGCGTCGGCGACGGCCTCCTCCTCGGTCGCGTAGGGGTAGAAGCGGGTGCCGCCGAGGGCGGGGCCCAGCGCGGTGGAGTGGAGGGCGATGACGGCCTTGAGGCCGCTGGCGCGGTCCTGGCAGAGCACGACTTGCTCATGACCGCCCTGGTCCGAGTGGAACAGGGTGTGCAGGACGCCGGCTGATACGTCGGTCACTGTGGTGACTCCTGGGTAAGTAGCCGCTGTTGGGACCAGCTCCCGTAAGGGTGGCGGGCGCTGTGAGCACGAGATTAGGGCCTGTGGGGACGCACCCACCTCGCCGTGCTCAGGATCACCTACTCACGGAGTACGCCCGTGCGACGATTTGCATAGATTTACCGCCGGTTTGTGAGCGGGTTCCGCAGGTTTTCCTGGCAGCGGGAGGGGGAGGGAGCAGGCGTGCCCAAGGTGTCCTCGGTGGTCGTCCCGTACGCGACCTATCTGCGCGTGTACGAGCCGCTGGCAGCCTTCCCCGAGCCGGAACGCGGCCACTGGACGCGCTACGCCCGCCGCCCCGACCGTCCCTCGTACCAGGACGAACTGCGCCGCTCCCTGGCCGACTTGCTGCCCACCCCGCCGATCCCGGTGCCGGTGCACGAGAGCGGCGACGCGTTCGTGCTGGACATCGACGGGGTGGTCTGCGTCTGTCCCTGGCGCACCCGGCTGCGCGGCTGGCTGGCGCTCCAGGAGCTGGACGAGGAGCTGCCGAAGCCGGTCCTGGACGCGGTGCTGCCCGAGGTCGTACGGCGGCAGGCGGCGCAGGACTACGAGCGCTGGCTGGTCCGCAACCCGGACGCCCGGCCCTGGATCCGCACCTCGACCTGGCAGGTGCCGCTGCACTGGTTCGTGCTGGTCGGCGACGAGGAGCGGCGCTTCGACAAGGGGTCGGGGGAGATCCCGCCGATGCTGCGCTACCGGACGCCGATGGTGCAGGCCCGGCGGCGGGTGGCGCGGGCCCTGCGGACGCTGAAGGACACCATCGACGAGGGGCCGCTCATCGACGGCCTGGTGGACGTGGGGCGCTGGCTGGAGGAGTTCCACCCGCGCTCGCACGTCGAGCTGGACTACGGCGGCCTCGTGCACACGCTGCCGGCCGGCGAGTTGGAGGACGACCACTCGGCCGCCGATGTCGCCGCCGGCATCGAGGCGCTGCGGCTCGGTGACGGGGCGGCCGCGGGGGAGGCGTACGGGCGGCTCGTGGAGCGCTGGCGGTCGGTACGGGACCGGCGTTCGGCGAACTGAGTGTGCCCTGGGTCACGTTGGTCACGAACTGGCGTTTGACCTGACGCCCGTTTTGGGGTTTCGTCCTCGGTCAAGGTGTCACCAAGTTTCCCCTGATGCTCCGCCAACAAGGGACGTAGGTCCCGATCCGGGCGTACGCCTCACTGTGTGTCAAGCGTGACGGACCGCACGTACCCGGCTCTTGCATCTCTTGCCCCTCCTCATGCCAAAATAGGACAAGGGGCCCGGGGGAGGTTCCGCTTTGGGGGGTCTGGTGACTCCTGATCGCTCTGTGACTGATCGTCACAGTGGCGTGACTGTCCGCTATGGCATGGTCCATCGGCGTCTGTCGCCCGATGAACACCTGGGGGGCAATTCCATCGGTTTGGCCGACGCGGCTGGACAGATGGTGTAGTTGTAGTGCCGAGGACAAGCCGTTCGTCCTATAACCGACTCGACTCGCGTCCGCCATTTCGGGCAACGCGGGTCAAGGTGCAGAATTTAGAGGAAAGAACCGAGATGGTTCGGTTCTCCCGAGGAGGCCGCTCATGACCGCTCGCACCCCTGATGCCGAGCCGCTGCTGACCCCGGCTGAGGTCGCCACGATGTTCCGCGTCGACCCCAAGACGGTCACGCGGTGGGCGAAGGCTGGGAAGCTCACGTCCATCCGTACGCTCGGCGGGCACCGCCGCTACCGCGAGGCGGAGGTCCGCGCACTGCTCGCGGGCATCCCGCAGCAGCGCAGCGAGGCCTGAACCAACTGAATAACGGACAAACCGGTAGGTCCCCCAACGTGCCGAGGCGTCCGTAACCCAAGCTCCAAGCGACGCGGGTGCTGCCCCAACAGGCCCACGCCCAAGCTCATCCCAGAACGTCACAGGGTGCGTCGTCGATCGCGCTGGACTCCGCCGGGTCCAGCGCGATCTTTTTTGTGCGCTTTCTGTGTGCGGCATCTCGTCCGCACAGGGTGCTGTGAGCGGCCTTGTCGGAGTCTGGGGAGGGGTGTCGGATCTCCTGTGGGGACCCCTTCGGGCGGGTGCAATTGCACATATTAAATTGACCAGTTGTAGGTGAGGTGTAAGTACCGCGGTTTCAGAAACTCATGCGGTGACACCCGTCACATGCCAGAGTCCTTGTTGCCGCCGCCGCACGTGCGCTAGAGGAGGCACGCGTTCCACCGTCCCACGCGCGTACGGCCGTTGGGGCCGCCGATGGTCACGCGGTGGAGGGACTTTCGTCCTCGACGACCTCGTCCGCGGCCTCGCCGGCGGCTCGCGGGGCGGAGTCCATCGCGAGCTGCAGCAGCTGATGGCAGATCGGACAGTGCCGCGTCAGATGGCGATAGGAGGAAGCGGCCGACAGATGGGCACGAAGCAACGCCCGCGTCTCGTGCCTAGCCGAAGCCGCCATACGCCACCTCCAGGGGCCGCACAGGGAACGGCCCTGGTTTCTGGAGTACCGACCGAATGTGACGCCGTCAAGACGGCATAGGCGGCCATGGCACGCAAGAAGGCCCGGATCCGAAGATCCGGGCTCACTTACTTCACTGCGGTCCTGACGGGATTTGAACCCGCGGCCTCCACCTTGACAGGGTGGCGAGCACTCCAAACTGCTCCACAGGACCAGGTTTCGCTGCGCTATTCGTGCGTTGCGCTGCGAGAAGGACTGTACAGGAGGGGGTGCCGTCTGCGCGAACTCACCCTGTGTGCGGGGTCGGTTACGGGACAGCCGCGTCGATCGCCTTCACGATCCGCTTGTCCGAGATGGGGTACGCCGTGCCGAGGGCGTGGGCGAAGTAGCTGACGCGGAGTTCCTCGATCATCCAGCGGATGTCCAGGACCGACGCCGGGACCGGGCGGCCCTGCGGCATCTGCTCCAGGAGCCACGCGTACTCGTCCTGCATCTCGTGGACCTTCTGCATGCGCGTGGTGTCCCGCTGGACGTTCGTCGGCATCTGCTGGAGACGCCGGTCCGCGGCCACCAGATACCGCATCAGGTCGGCCAGCCGGCCAAGCCCCGTCGCCGTGACGAAGCCGGGCTTCACCAGAGCGTCCAGCTGCTTGCGCACGTCGGTGAGGTTCACGAGGAGCGCGGGGCTCCGTACGGCCTTCAGACGGCGTTCACAGGCCTGCCAGGCGGCCAATACCTGCTGCACCTGGCCCACCGTACGGACCGTCGTGTCGACGATCTCGGCGCGCACCTTGTCGTAGAGCTTCCGGTACGACTCCTCGTCCCACGCCGGCCCCCCGAAGCCGGCGATGAGCCGGTCCGCCGCCGCCATCGCGCAGTCGTCGAAGAGGGCCTGGATCGTGCCGTGCGGGTTGGCCGAGAGGGCGAGCTTCTGGGGGTTGGTCAGCTTCTCCGAGGCGAACTTCGCCGGGTTCACCGGGATGTTGCGCAGGATGAGCCGCCGCGTGCCCTTCCACATCGCCTCCGCCTGCTCCGCCTCCGTGTCGAAGAGGCGTACGGAGACCGTGTCGCCGTCGTCCACCAGCGCCGGGTACGCCTTCACCGGCTGGCCCGCCCGCCGCGTCTCGAAGACCCGCGTCAGCGTGCCGATCGACCAGTCCGTCAGGCCCTTGCGCTCCAGGGACTCGCCGCCCTGGCGTTCGGCGGTGGCTGCCGCCGCCTGCGACAGGGCCTGCCGCGCCTTCGGCTTCAGCTGGAGCCTCAGCGCCTCCAGATCCTTGTCCTCGGCCAGCTTGCGGCGCCGCTCGTCGACGATCCGGAAGGTGATGCGGAGGTGCTCGGGGACCCGGGACCAGTCGAAGTCCTCGGCCTCGAAGGGGACCCCGACCATGCGCTTCAGCTCGCGCGCCATCGTCGTCGTCAGCGGCTCCTGCAAGGGCGCCGCCGTGTCCAGGAACCGCTTCGCGAAGTTCGGCGCCGGTACGTAGTTGCGGCGGATCGGCTTCGGGAGCGAGCGGATCAGCTCCGTCACCAACTCCTCGCGCAGACCCGGGATCTGCCAGTCGAAGCCCTCGTCCGTCACCTGGTTCAGCACCTGGAGCGGGACGTGAACGGTCACGCCGTCCGCGTCCGCGCCCGGCTCGAACTGGTACGTCACCCGGAACTTGAGCTGACCCTGCCGCCAACTGTCCGGATAGTCGTCCTTGGTGACCGCCTCCGCCGACTCCCGGATGAGCATCTCCCGCTCGAAGTCCAGGAATTCGGGCTGCTCCTGCCGCTTCCGCTTCCACCAGGAGTCGAAGTGGGCGCCGGAGACCACGTGTTCGGGCACCCGCTGGTCGTAGAAGTCGAAGAGCGTGTCGTCGTCGACGACGATGTCCCGGCGCCGCGCCCGGTGCTCCAACTCCTCGACCTCGCTGAGGAGTCTGCGGTTGTCGGCGTAGAACTTGTGGTGCGTGCGCCAGTCGCCCTCGACGAGCGCGTTGCGGATGAAGAGCTCGCGGGAGATCTCCGGGTCGATGCGGCCGTAGTTCACCTTCCGCTGGGCGACGATCGGTACGCCGTACAGCGTGACCTTCTCGTACGCCATCACGGCCGCCTGGTCCTTCTCCCAGTGCGGTTCGGAGTACGTCCGCTTGAGGAGGTGCTCGGCGAGCGGCTCGACCCACTCCGGCTCGATCTTGGCGTTGACGCGGGCCCAGAGGCGGCTCGTCTCCACCAGCTCCGCCGACATCACGAAACGCGGCTGCTTCTTGAAGAGCGCCGAGCCGGGGAAGATCGCGAACTTGGCGTTGCGGGCGCCCAGGTACTCGTTCTTGTTGCCGTCCTTCACGTCCTTCATGCCGACGTGGGAGAGGAGTCCGGCGAGGAGGGAGACGTGGACGCTCTGGTCGGGGGCGTCGTCCTCGTTCAGATGGATGCCCATCTGCTTGGCGACGGTCCGGAGCTGGGTGTAGATGTCCTGCCACTCGCGGATGCGCAGGAAGTTCAGGTACTCCTGCTTGCACATCCGGCGGAAGGACGACGATCCCCGCTCCTTCTGCTGCTCGCGGATGTACCGCCACAGGTTCAGATACGCGAGGAAGTCGCTGGTCTCGTCCTTGAAGCGGGCGTGCTGCTGGTCGGCCTGGGTCTGCTTGTCGGCGGGGCGCTCGCGCGGGTCCTGGATGGAGAGCGCGGCGGCTATGACCATGACCTCGCGGACACAGCCGTTCTTGTCGGCCTCCAGGACCATGCGGGCGAGGCGCGGGTCGACGGGCAGCTGGGCCAGCTTGCGGCCGGTGTCGGTCAGGCGCTTGCGCGGGTCCTTCTGGGCCGGGTCGAGGGCGTTGAGCTCCTGGAGGAGCTGGACGCCGTCGCGGATGTTGCGGTGGTCCGGCGGGTCGATGAAGGGGAACTTCTCGATGTCGCCGAGACCGGCCGCGGTCATCTGGAGGATGACGGAGGCCAGGTTCGTACGGAGGATCTCCGCGTCCGTGAACTCGGGCCGGGCGTTGAAGTCGTCCTCGGAGTACAGGCGGATGCAGATGCCGTCCGACGTACGGCCGCAACGGCCCTTGCGCTGGTTCGCGCTGGCCTGCGAGACCGCCTCGATCGGCAGCCGCTGGACCTTGGTGCGGTGGCTGTAGCGGCTGATCCGGGCGAAGCCGGGGTCGATGACGTACTTGATGCCCGGGACGGTGAGGGAGGTCTCGGCGACGTTCGTAGCCAGAACGATCCTGCGGCCGGTGTGCGGCTGGAACACGCGGTGCTGCTCGGCGTGCGAGAGCCGGGCGTAGAGGGGGAGCACCTCGGTACCCTGCCCATCAGCGCCTCCGGCGCGGGGGTAGTTCTTCTTCACCAGTGCGTCGGCCGTGTCCCGGATCTCCCGCTCACCGGAGAGGAAGACCAGGATGTCGCCCTTGCCCTCGCCCTGGAGCTCCTCCACGGCGTCGCAGATCGCGGTGATCTGGTCGCGGTCGGAGTCGTCCGAGTCCTCCTCCAGGAGGGGCCGGTACCGGACCTCCACCGGGTACGTCCGGCCGCTGACCTCGACGATCGGGGCGTCCCCGAAGTGCCGGGAGAACCGCTCGGGGTCGATGGTCGCGGAGGTGATGACGACCTTGAGGTCGGGCCTGCGCGGCAGCAGCTGGGCCAGATACCCCAGCAGGAAGTCGATGTTGAGGGACCGCTCGTGGGCCTCGTCGATGATGATCGTGTCGTAGGCGCGCAGCTCGCGGTCGGTCTGGATCTCGGCGAGCAGGATGCCGTCCGTCATCAGCTTGATGAAGGTCGAGTCCTGGTTCACCTGGTCGGTGAAGCGGACCTTCCAGCCGACGGCCTCACCGAGCGGCGAGTCCAGCTCCTCGGCGACCCGCTCGGCGACCGTACGGGCGGCGATCCGGCGGGGCTGGGTGTGCCCGATCATGCCGCGGACGCCCCGGCCCAGCTCCAGACAGATCTTCGGGATCTGGGTCGTCTTGCCGGACCCGGTCTCACCGGCGACGATCACGACCTGGTGATCCCGGATGGCGTCCGCGATCTCGGCCTTCTTCTGGCTGACGGGCAGCTGCTCGGGATAGCTGACGGCGGGCACCCGGGAGCGCCGCCCCGCCATGCGTTCCTCGGCCTTCGCCACCTCGCCCTCGATCTCGGCGAGCACGGCGGCACGGGCCTCCGGCTTACGGATCTTGCGCGCGCCTTCGAGCCTGCGCCCGAGCCGCTGCGCGTCGCGCAGGGAGAGCTCGGTCAGGCGGGGGGCGAGAGCGCCGAGGGCCGGGACACCGGGGGCAGGATGCGTAGACATACGCGATCCAGGATCTCATCCCCGGGAAATTCGTGGCGAACGGTTTTGTCGCGGGCGGTGGAGGCCCGGCTCACTCGGTCCGCTGTGCGGGTGTCACCGGCGTGGCCTGCTGCGGCTGCCGCGCCCCGTCGCCGAGGGCGATCGACTTCGCCGTGTTGGAGATGGCCTTGATCCCCAGATAAGCGGTCGTCACGCTGCTCACCGCCGTGAACGCGGAGGTCAGCACGCCGACGATCACCGCCGTGTTGCCGTTCAGCCGCCACACACCGAAGATCGCGACTCCGGCGATGGCCACGTTGGTGATGACCACTGCCAGCAGGCCGTACAACGACCGGCTCTTCTCCAGACCGTTCTGACTCATCGAACCCCCTGAGCACCCCTGGATACAACAAGACCCCGATCCGGAGATCGGGGTCTGTGCTGTGGCTGGGGCCGGGGTCGAACCGGCGACCTACCGCTTTTCAGGCGGTCGCTCGTACCAACTGAGCTACCCAGCCGAGAGATTCCGGGGAATCTCAGCGGTCCTGACGGGATTTGAACCCGCGGCCTCCACCTTGACAGGGTGGCGAGCACTCCAAACTGCTCCACAGGACCAAGCTTTGTGCGCGAACAGTCTCGCACACGGTGTTGCGTGCCCCCAACGGGATTCGAACCCGTGCTACCGCCTTGAAAGGGCGGCGTCCTAGGCCGCTAGACGATGAGGGCTATCGGCCCGCCTGCGCGCTTCGCAGCGCGTCGGGGACGTGAGAAGCATATGGGATGGCAGGAGGTATCGCCAAAACGGTTTAGGGGGCGGTACGGGAAGGGGTGGGCGACGGGCTCGGAGAGGGGGACGGAGCCGGCGTCGGCGTACGGGTCGCTCCCGGCAGGTTCTCCTCCGGGAGGTGGCGGCTGACCTCGGCCGTGGTCAGGCCCAGGCCGCCGAGTTTGATCTCGTCCCAGGCCTGGAGGCGGCGGCTGTCGCGGTCGAAGTAGAGGATCGAGGCCTCGATGGGGTCGGGGTACTTGCCCTCGACCGCGCGCAGGCCGCTGCCGCCGGTGGAGCCCTCGATGCGCAGCCGGGTGCCGTTGCGCAGGACCTCCATCTCCTGGTGGTGGAGGTGGCCGGAGAGCACCAGCGGGACCGAGCCGTCGACCTCACGGGCGGCGGACGGCTCGTGGATCATGGCGACGTCGACCGGTTTTCCGGCGGTCGTCCAGTCGCGGAGGGAGGCGGCGAGGCGGGCGCCCGCGGCCTCCTGGGACTCCTCGGCGCCGGGCTTCTCGCTGCGGTCGGGGGTGAACTGGGGGTCGCCCAGTCCGGCGAAACGCAGCCCGGCGACCGTCTCGGCCCGTCCGTCGTCGAGGACGTGGACGTTCTTCAGGCCCTCCATATAGCGCTGGGTGACGCGCGAGTCATGGTTGCCGCGCACCCACACGTACGGCGCTCCGAGGTTCTCGACGGGATCCAGGAAGCCGTTCTCGGCGGCCGTCCCGTGGTCCATGGTGTCGCCGGTGTCGACGATGACGTTGACCTGGTACTGCTCCACCAGCGAGGCGATGATCTTCCAGCTCGCCGGGTTGAGGTGGATGTCGGAGACGTGCAGGACCCGGATGGTGGTGGGGTCCGGCGTGTAGGCGGGGAGCGTGGAGGTGACGTCGTAGAGCTTGGTCACATTGGTGACGAGGCGGGCCAACTCCTTCTGGTAGACGTCGAATTCGGTGACGATGTTGCGCGCGTTGCCGACCAGGGACGGGGCCGAGGAGAGCAGTCCGGAGAACTTCGGCTGGAGGACCGAGTCCGGGTTCCAGGTGGCGTACGCCGTGCCGCCGGACGCGGCCAGCAGGCCGAGGGCGACGCCGCCGGCGGCCAGGGCGCGGCGGGGGCGGCGGTAGACGGCGAGGCCGAGGGCGGTGGCTCCGGCGACGACGGCGACGCAGGACCGTACGGCCAGGTCGAGGGTGCCGTGCTCGACGTCCTGGGCGACCTCCTCCTGAAGCCCGGAGAGGCGCTCGGGGTGGTCGACGAGGGCCTGGGAGCGGACCGGGTCGAGCTGGTCGACGTTGACGTCGAGGCGGACCGGGGCGTGGTGGCTGTCCAGCGTCAGGGCGCCCAGCGGGGAGACGTTGATCTTCGTGCCGCCGGTGAAGGAGGGGCGCAGGGTCATCGTGGTGTTCATGGGTCCGACGGGGGTGCGGACATTGCCGACGATCAGCAGCCCCAGCCACGCCCCGAGCAGCACCACCGTGATCAGACCGAGCGCCCGGCCCCAGGGATGCGGCTGGTGCACCAGCTCCAGCGTCGGCAGGGGGCGGCGCGTGCGGTAGTGCCGGGCGAGGGTGCGCGGCGAGCGGCGGATCCGGACCAGGACGTTCAGGACTGCGGCGGGGACGCGGGCCATTGGTCCCGTATGCCCAAGTGCGGGCATGGGTATGCGGGGCGTCCGGTGACTGTCGTACGACGGTTCAGGGCCGTCGTACGACGGTTTGTGACCCTCGTACGACGGTTTCGTACCGGACAATGGGCCTGTGCTGGAGATGACGCGTGAGGAGTTCGAGGAACTGGTCGCCGAGGCGCTGGACCGGATTCCGCCGGAGTTGACGCGGCTGATGGACAACGTCGCGGTGTTCGTCGAGGACGAGCCGCCCGCCGACGATCCCGAGCTGCTCGGGCTCTACGAGGGGACTCCGCTGACCGACCGCGGTGAGTGGTACGCGGGGGTGCTGCCGGACCGGATCACGATCTATCGGGGGCCGACGCTGCGGATGTGCGCCTCGCGGGAGGAGGTCGTCGCCGAGACCGAGGTGACCGTGGTGCACGAGATCGCCCATCACTTCGGGATCGACGACGTCCGGCTGCACGCACTGGGGTACGGCTGAGCGGTTGGCGTGTCCTCTTGCGGGCGGCGGGAGTTGGAGAGGTTGACTCCTTCAACCGCCCTCGGAGGTGGCTCCCGTGCGCCCCAAGTACGTACCCGTCCGTCTGGCCGCCACGGTGATGGCGGTCGCCGCTGCCGCCGGTTGCATGAGCGTGGGTGACGACGACGGGGGCAAGGGCGCCAAGCCCTCGCACTCCGCCGGGCAGCGGGGCGGGGAGGCGCCGGACGGCGGGGCCGCGGTCTCGGGCGGGGCCGGTGGGTACGGGGCGGCCGGGGCCGATGACAAGCACGGGAAGAAGAAGGGCAAGGGCAAGCACGGGGAGTCGGCGTCACCGTCCGCCTCGGCGTCCGGGGCGGCCAGCGCGTCGCCCTCGGCGGAGCCCGAGCCGGGGAAGTCGGACAAGCCGCAGCCGACGCCGACCAAGGCGCCGCCGACCCCGACGAAGACGCCCGAGCCGACCCCGGATCCGCCGACGCCGGACCCGCCGACCCCGAGCGCGGAGCCCACCGTCGCCGAGCCGTCCTCCTCCGCGCACCAGGAGACCGAGCCGCAGCTGAGCCAGCGGGAGCCGGCGCCGGAGGCGGGGACACCGGCGTAGTTGATGTGCGTCACATCCGTGGGGTTCGGTTTGCCTTCATGGGCGATGGGTGCGTATGGTTATAGATCGTTTGATTCATTTGCCCGGCGCCAACGCAGAAGCGCGCCGTGTGGCGCGTTCTCTCCCTTGCCGTGGCTGACCGCATAGAGGCGGTCGTATTGCGAACTCACGGAGTTGACGGGCGCGTGCCGACGAGACTCCGGAAGGTTTCGCATACGCATGTCCATTTCCAGTTCTGATCACATCGTCATGCCCGAGAACGACGAGAACGACGCCGTCGAGGCGCTCGAGACCGTCGAGTCGGCGGATTCGGTCGACTCGGTCGACGAGACCCCCGAGGTCACCTTCGCCGACCTCGGTCTCCCCGAGGGCGTCGTGCGCAAGCTCGCGCAGAACGGTGTGACCACCCCCTTCCCGATCCAGGCCGCGACCATCCCGGACGCCCTGGCCGGCAAGGACATCCTCGGCCGTGGCCGCACCGGCTCCGGCAAGACCCTCTCCTTCGGTCTGCCGACCCTGGCGCGTCTCGCCGGCGGCCGCACCGAGAAGCACAAGCCCCGCGCGATCATCCTCACGCCGACGCGTGAGCTCGCCATGCAGGTGGCGGACGCCCTCCAGCCCTACGGCGACGTCGTCGGCCTGAAGATGAAGGTCGTCTGCGGCGGTACGTCGATGGGCAACCAGATCTACGCCCTGGAGCGCGGCGTCGACATCCTCGTCGCCACCCCGGGCCGGCTGCGCGACATCATCAACCGCGGCGCCTGCTCCCTGGAGAACGTCGAGGTCGCCGTCCTCGACGAGGCCGACCAGATGTCCGACCTGGGCTTCCTGCCCGAGGTCACCGAGCTGCTCGACCAGGTCCCGGCCGGCGGCCAGCGGATGCTGTTCTCCGCCACCATGGAGAACGAGATCTCCACCCTGGTCAAGCGCTACCTGAGCAACCCCGTCACGCACGAGGTCGACAGCGCCCAGGGCAACGTCACGACGATGTCCCACCACATCCTCATCGTGAAGCCCAAGGACAAGGCGCCGGTCACCGCGGCCATCGCCTCCCGCAAGGGCCGCACCATCATCTTCGTCCGCACCCAGCTGGGCGCCGACCGTATCGCCGAGCAGCTCGTCGAGGCCGGCGTGAAGGCCGACGCGCTGCACGGCGGCATGACGCAGGGTGCCCGTACCCGCGTCCTGGCCGACTTCAAGGACGGCTACGTCAACGCGCTGGTCGCCACCGACGTCGCCGCCCGCGGTATCCACGTCGACGGCATCGACCTGGTCCTCAACGTGGACCCGGCCGGCGACCACAAGGACTACCTGCACCGCGCCGGCCGCACGGCCCGCGCCGGCCGCACCGGTACGGTCGTCTCCCTCTCCCTCCCGCACCAGCGCCGCCAGATCTTCCGCCTGATGGAGGACGCGGGCGTCGACGCTTCGCGCCACATCATCCAGGGCGGCAACGCCTTCGACCCCGAGGTCGCCGAGATCACCGGTGCCCGGTCGATGACCGAGGTGCAGGCCGAGTCCGCGGGCAACGCCGCGCAGCAGGCCGAGCGCGAGGTGTCCTCCCTCGCCAAGCAGCTGGAGCGGGCGCAGCGCCGCGCGACCGAGCTGCGCGAGGAGGCCGACCGCCTCGTCGCCCGGGTCGCCCGTGAGCGGGGCGAGGACCCGGAGGCCGCGGTCGCCGAGGCGCAGGCCGCGGTGGTCGCCGCCGCCGAGGCCGTCGAGGCGTCCGTGCCCGAGCAGCCGCTGGCGCAGGACGTCGACCGGGCCGAGGCGCCGTCGTCGTACGAGCGTCGTGAGCGTCGGGACGACGACCGGGGCGGGTTCAGCCGTGACCGGGGTGGCGACCGTGGTGGGTTCCGCCGTGACGACCGTCGGGACGACCGTGGTGGCGACCGTGGTGGTCGCTCCTTCGAGCGTCGTGACGACCGGGGCGGGTTCAACCGTGACCGGGGTGGCGACCGTGGTGGGTTCCGTCGCGACGACCGTCGGGACGACCGTGGTGGCGACCGCGGTGGCCGTTCCTTCGAGCGTCGTGACGACCGCGGTGGGTTCAACCGGGACCGTGGCGAGCGTGGGTTCGAGCGCCGGGACGACCGGGGCGGCGACCGTGGCGGGTTCCGCCGTGACGACCGCCGGGACGACCGTGGTGGCCGTTCCTTCGAGCGTCGTGACGACCGGGGCGGGTTCAACCGTGACCGGGGTGGCGACCGTGGCGGGTTCCGTCGCGACGACCGTCCGGCCGGTGCGGGTCGCTCCTTCGAGCGCCGTGACGAGCGGGGCGGCCACCGTGGCAGCGACCGTCCGTTCAACCGCGACCGCCGTGACGACCGTCCGGGCTTCCGCTCCGGTGGCCACGAGCGCCCCTACGGCCGCCGTGACGACCACCGCGGCACCGGCTCCGGTTCCGGCTCCTCCTTCGGCCGCCGCGACGACAAGCCGCGCTGGAAGCGCAACGGCTGACGGTAGGTAAGTGCGCCAAGCGCCGTGACCCCCCGATTCGGGTGGGGCACGGCGCTTCGTCGTTCCCGCGCCGTTCACACGGCCGGAAAGCGCTCTCTCCGTGGTGTGTGAAAGCTGTAAGATCAGCCGACTTCTGAGGGGGATGCGTCGGCCGGGGCCGGGGACATCAGAAGCGGGGCCCGCTCCCTCTCGTGCCTTCTGGGGAGGGTTCGCCTTGGTGCGCCATGTATTCGTACGTCGTTCGATAGCGAGACGGGCGGCGGTCGCCGTGGCCGCGTCCGCCGTGCTGGCGGGTGGGCTGAGCCCGTCGCTGCCGACGGCTTCGGCGGCGGAGGGAGCGCAGGAGACGGTGGTGCCTGCCGCCTTGCGCACCACGTACACCTCGGGCGCGCTGTACAGCGGGCTCACCCAGTCAGGACAGGACGGGGCGGGCACCCAGGGCGTCTTTCACTCCCTGGAGGGTTCGGGTCTGGTCTGGACACGGTATGCGGACGGCACGTCGGTGAAGGTCGTCCATCCGGCGGGCTACACCAGTTACTCGACGACCGGCGGTGACGTCCTCGCGTACAGGTACGCCGACGGGCGCGTGGACCTGTGGAACGCGGCCGACGACACCACCCGCACGATCCGGACGCCTGAAGGGCTGACCCTGTACACCGCCTACGACGATCTGGCGGTCGCCTACCGGCAGGTGAAGGACGAGAACGGGACGACGGTCGAGCGGGAGATGCACCTGCTCTTCCCGGAGGCGGACGGCAGCACCCGTGACGTCCCGGTGACCGGGGTGCCCGAGGGGTACCTCCTCGGGGCGACCAAGGGAGGGGACACCGACGGGCTGGTGTTCCACGCCGCGCGGCCAGGGGGCGGCGCGTATCGGACGGTCGTCGTCGACCGGCGGACGGGACAGGTCCAGGGCTGGACCGCGCCGCGATCCGAGGCCTACGCCACCGTCCGGGTCACCGCCGATCACGTGGTGCTGTTCGACCCCGCCAAGCCCACGGTCCAGGTCTTCTCCCGAGCGGACCTGTCCGCCGCCCCGGTCCTGGTCACGCTGGACGGCGTCAGTGACACGAACGCGGTGGTGGACCTCGCGGTGGTCGGCGACTGGCTGACCTACCAGACGGGTACCGCCACCGCAGTGATCGCGCAGCCCATCGAGGGCGGTTCACCGGTGACTCTGCTGCCCTCCTCGGCCCGGTCCCTCTCCGCCGTCTCCGACGGCACCGCCCTCGCTGTCGGCCGCACCTCCGCCGCCGAGGACGACTGGGGGGTGCAGCGGATCCAGCCGGGGCCCGACGGCAGCCCGGTCGTCACCCAGGTCAAGTCGCTGGGCAAGCCGGCGTTCAAGATCCAGGGACTGTCGCTGAACCAGGGGCGGCTTGTCGTCACCGACAACCGGAGCAGTTACGAGCGCTTCAGCTCGATCCGGACTGTCGCCGCGTCCGGCCCGCCCACGTTCGGCTCCGGTTCCGTGTTCCTCGACTCCGACTACCTCATCGCCAACTGTCCGGTCGACGACGCCGGATGCTCCGCGATCCACGGCCTCGGAGACGGCCAGATCGCCTGGTTGAACCGTGGCGTGGAGACCGATTCGCCGCATGTCGGTGGACAGGGCCCGTACGACGGCAGGAACTTCGCCGGAGGACCCGTCGGCGGCCGGATCACCGACGCCTCCGGCCGCTACGTCCTCTACACCGCAGCCGACGGACAGCAGTCCGTGTACTGGACCTGGGGCGGCACAGCCCCGGTCGCCACCCGAGCCCCCGGTGCCGCCGCTCTCTCGGGCGTCACCTTGTGGACCGTCGGGACGACCAAGGGCAGCGTCGTCCCGTACGACCTGGAGACGAAGAAGACCGGTACGCCCGTCACCACCGACGCCGGGTGCACTCCCACCGACCTCCAGGTGCTGGGCCGCTGGCTGTACTGGACCTGTGACGGCAGGGCAGGCGTCTACGACCGTACGACGCACCGGTCCGTGCCGGTTCCGGCGGACGAGGCGAAGCTGGGTGACGGGTACGTCGTCACACACGACAAGCGGGCAGGCGAGCTGATCCTCACCACGGTCGACGGCGGCACCCCGACGAGCCGCGTGATCGGCGACCTGCCGGACACCGGGGTCTCCCAGCGGGACGTGCGCTGGACCGTGGACGAGTCCGGTGCCAACGCCGCCTACGTCGACGCCAAGGAGCAGGTGCACCTCGTACCGTCCGGTGTGCCGCAGCAGCCGCTGAGCCTGCTGGAACCGGCCCAGACCGCGAGGGAGGTCTACGCGGACGAGGAATACCCCGACGTCCTCTCCCTCACTCGCGTGCTGCTGTCGAAGCCGGCCGCGAGCTGGAAGCTGACGGTGCGGGCGAAGACGACCGGCAAGGTCGTCGACACCCGTGAGGGCGGTGAGGTGCGCGGCGAACTGCAGGTCCACTGGCACGGCTCGACCACCACCGGCCCGCTGCCCAACGGTTGGTACGACTGGACGCTCAAGGCGGTGCCCGCTGACGGTGTCGGCACGCCTCTGGAGGTGCGCAGCACGGTCCAGGTGCTGCACGGGCGCGCCGTTCACCACGACTACACGAGCAACGGCCCCGACTGGCTGTACCCGGACGGCTTCGGCGACCTGCTCACCCTCGACTCTTCGGGCGGCCTGAGCTTCCAGACGGCGACCGGTACGGGCAAGTTCTCCGGCAAGGTCGCCGGCACGGGCTGGCCGAAGACCATCAGGCCCGTATCGTTCGGCGAGCTGAGCGGCGACCGCTGCAACGACGTCCTGGTGCGGCTGAGCAGCGGTGCTCTGCGGCTTTACAAGCCGGGTTGCAACGAGCCGCTGGAGCCGTCGACGTCGTACACCTCGCTCGGCGCCTCCGGCTGGAACCAGTACGACGTGCTCACGTCACCCGGCGATGTCAGCGGTGACGGCCGTCCGGACCTGATCGCCCGGAACTCCTCCACCGGCACCGTCTATCTCTACAAGGGGACTTCGGCGGGGAAGCTGTCGGCGCGCGTGAAGCTCTACGACAACTGGAAGACGTACAAGAAGATCGTGGGCGCCGGGGACCTGAATGGCGACGGGGTCGGGGATCTGCTCGCGCAGGACAAGTCGAACAACCTTTACCGGTACGACGGGAAGGGCAACGGGACCTTCAAGGCGCGCGTGAAGGTGTTCTCGGCGTGGGGCGGCTCGTACAACACGATCGTCGGGGTCGGGGACATCACCGGGGACGGCAAGGCTGACCTCGTCTCCCGGGACAGCTCCGGCAACGTCTGGCGCAACAACGGGAACGGCAAGGGGTCGTTCGGGGCGCGGACGAAGATCGCCACCGGCTGGCAGGGGTACAAGGGCATTTTTTAGCCATGTTGTGACGTGTGTCACGCCCCCGGTGAGGGAATTGCTGGGGGCATGACAGGTGACGACATAAAGAGTGGGCTGTCTGACGAAGAACGGCTTGCCCAACTCGGTTACACCCAGGTCCTGGCCCGCCGAATGTCGGCGTTCTCCAACTACGCGGTCTCCTTCACGATCATCTCGGTCCTGTCGGGGTGTCTGACGCTGTACCTGTTCGGTATGAACACGGGCGGCCCGTCGGTGATCATGTGGGGATGGGTCGCGGTCGGTCTGATGACCCTCTTCGTGGGGCTGTCGATGGCCGAGATCTGTTCGGCCTATCCGACCTCGGCGGGCCTGTACTTCTGGGCGCACCGGCTCGCGCCGCCGAGGAGTGCCGCCGCCTGGGCGTGGTTCACCGGGTGGTTCAACGTGCTCGGCCAGGTCGCCGTGACCGCCGGCATCGACTTCGGGGCGGCGTCCTTCCTGGGCGCGTACCTGAACCTCCAGTTCGACTTCGAGGTGACGCCGGGCCGGACGATCCTGCTGTTCGCGGCGATCCTGCTGCTGCACGGGCTGCTGAACACCTTCGGGGTGCGGATCGTCGCGATCCTCAACAGCGTGAGCGTGTGGTGGCACGTGATCGGCGTGGCGGTGATCGTCGGCGCGCTGACCTTCGTACCGGACCAACACCAGTCCGCTTCCTTCGTGTTCACGGAGTTCGTCAACAACACGGGCTGGGGGAGCGGGGTGTACGTCGTCCTCCTGGGGCTGCTGATGGCCCAGTACACCTTCACCGGCTACGACGCCTCCGCCCATATGACCGAGGAGACGCACGACGCCTCGACGGCAGGACCGAAGGGGATCGTGCAGTCGATCTGGACGTCATGGATCGCGGGCTTCGTCCTGCTCCTCGGCTTCACCTTCGCCATCCAGTCGTACGACGACGCCCTCACGTCACCGACCGGCGCGCCGCCCGCGCAGATCCTGCTCGACGCGCTGGGCGCCACGGCGGGCAAGCTGCTGCTGCTCGTGGTCATCGGGGCGCAGCTGTTCTGCGGGATGGCGTCGGTGACGGCCAACAGCCGCATGATCTACGCCTTTTCGCGCGACGGCGCCCTGCCGTTCTCGCACATCTGGCACTCGGTCAGCCCCCGCACCCGGACACCGGTCGCGGCGGTGTGGCTCGCGGCGGGCGGGGCGCTGCTCCTCGGACTGCCGTATCTCATCAATTACACGGCCTACGCGGCCGTCACGTCGGTCGCGGTGATCGGGCTCTACATCGCGTACGTCATCCCGACGCTGCTGCGGCTGCGCAAGGGCGAGGCGTTCGAGCGCGGGCCGTGGCATCTGGGCCGGTGGTCGAAGGTGATCGGTGTCGTGTCGGTGGCGTGGGTCGGTGTGATCACCGTCCTCTTCATGCTGCCGCAGGTCTCCCCGGTCACCTGGGAGACCTTCAACTACGCGCCGGTGGCCGTCCTCGCGGTGCTCGGCTTCGCGGCGGTGTGGTGGTTCGCCTCGGCCCGTGAGTGGTTCCTCAACCCCGAGCACGAGCGGACCCGGGCACGGGAAGCGGCCCGCAAGGGGGCGCCCGAACCGGTCGATCCGTGATCTTTGCCGCCCCTCCCGTACGTCCGGCGCGGCCGTGTCACCGATACCCGATCGGAGACACGGCCGCGTCCGGCTATGCTCGGGGAGGCAACATCGCCGGGGCCGTTAGCTCAATTGGCAGAGCAGTGGACTTTTAATCCATTGGTTGTGGGTTCGAGTCCCACACGGCCTACGCACACGGCGCCCGGACCGGCTTCGATCGGTCCGGGCGCCGTATCCGTTGCGCGGGCCCCTCAGGCCGGCAGATGCAGATTCGGCGCCTTCGCCCGTTCCTCGAACTCCGGGAGGACGACGACCTCGACGCCCTGCTCCGCGAGCAGCCCGTTTCCGTCGGCCGCCGTCACGAAGGTGTCCGGTTCGCGCCAGGCGGTCACCACGCGCCGTACGCCGGCGTCGAGGATCAGCCGTGCGCAGGGCGCCGGGCGGGAGGCCCGACGGGCGCAGGGCTCCAGGCTGCTGTAGACCGTCGCCGAGGCGAGGCGGGGGTCCGTCGCGTCGATCTTCGCGAGGGCCGCCTCCTCCGCGTGGACCACCGGGTCGCCGCCCTCCCGCGAGTGGCCGCGCGCGAGTTCCGTGCCGTCGGCGGCGACCACGACCGCGCCGACGCTGAAGGCCGTCTCCGAGGGCGGGCACTGGGACGCCAGTTCGCAGGCGAGCCCCAACCAGTGGCGGTCGGCTGCCGCGCCGCCCGGCGCCGTGGGTTCGTAGCGCATGAGGACGACGTCCTCGATCTGGCGGGACTCGACGAGGCGCAGGCGGCCGGGCTGGTAGGTGCCGGGGCCGAAGAGGCGGGGGGCCGCCGGGGTGCCGACGAAGAGGGGGGCCACGACCAGCTGGAGTTCGTCGGCCAGGCCCTGCTGGAGGAGCTGGGTGTGGATCGTGCCGCCGCCCTCGACCATGAGGCGCCGCACCCCGTACGTCTCATACAGGTGGTCCAGCAGCCGGGGCCAGTCCAACTCCGCGCCCAGGGAGACCACGTCCGCCGCCAGACCCGCCGTACGGGCCCGCTCCGCGCCCTTCTCCGTCGTATAGACGACCTTGTCGCCGCCCGTGTGCCAGAACCTGGCCGCCGGGTCGAGGTCGCCCGAGCCGCTGACCGTGACCTTCAGGGGGTACTCCGGTCGGCCGGAGGCCAGTCTCGCCGCCCGGCGGTCCGGTGAGTTCACCAGCAGGCGGGGGTTGTCCGCGCGGATCGTGCCCGCGCCGATCAGGATCGCGTCCACCGAGGCCCGTACCTCGTCGACGCGGTCGAAGTCGGCCGGGCTGGAGAGGAGCAGGCGGTCGGGGCCGGTGTCGTCCAGGTAGCCGTCCAGGGAGACGGCGGCGGAGAGGAGGACGTACGGGTGGGGCATGGGTGTGGTCCTTCTCGCGCGGCGACGGGCGGGGCTCTGTGACATGCACGTCTTGGTTCAAGTTTGAAACAAACCTACACTGGCGGCATGACGACTCGCTGGCTCACGTCCAAGGAGCAACGCGCCTGGCGCGCGTACATCGCCGCGTCGCACCTTCTGGAGGACGCGATCGACCGGCAGCTCCAGCAGGACGCCGGCATGCCGCATCTCTACTACTCCATCCTCTCCACCCTCTCCGAGACACCGGACCGGCGGCTGCGGATGACCGACCTCGCCGAGGGGCTGAAGATCACCCGGCCCCGGCTGACGTACGCCGTGACCCGGCTGGAGAAGGACGGGCTGGTCGCGCGGGAGAGCTGTCGGTGGGACAAGCGCGGGAGCATCGCCGTGCTGACCGACGAGGGCATGGCGGAGGTGGAGCGGGCGGCGCCTGGGCATGTGGAGGCGGTGCGCTCCGCCCTCTTCGACCGGCTCACCGAGGAGCAGGTGGAGCAGCTGGAGGAGATCTCCAGGGCGATCGCGGACGGGCTCCAGGCAGACACGGGTGACGAGGTGCCGTGGCGTCGGCGGTCGTCGTCGCCGTCGTGTTCGTGAGCTGCGGCACAATTACGTTGCTTCAAATTTAAAGCATGGGGTATGGTCTCGTCTCGTAGATCTGATTCAAATCTGAAGCAGATGAGCGGATGAGCAGATGCCGATGGATCTCGATCCGATCTACGGACGTACGGACCCTACGGACCGGAGTACCCGCATGCCGAACATCCCCGCCGCCACCCAGCGCTCCCGCGTCCGCGTGCCCCTGCGCTTCGGGGACGGCTACAGCGTCGACGCCGAGCTCGTCACCTTCCACGGCCTGACCGACGGGCAGGAGCACCTCGCCGTCGTCCTCGGCGACCCGGCCCCCGGCGCCGTTCCCCTGGTCCGGCTCCACTCCGAGTGCCTCACCGGCGATGTCTTCGGCTCGGCCCGCTGCGACTGCGGACCGCAGCTGCGCGAGGCGGTCGAGCGGATAGCCGAGCGGGGTGGGGTGCTGCTCTATCTGCGGCAGGAGGGGCGCGGCATCGGCCTCTACAACAAGCTCGACGCGTACGCCCTCCAGGACCAGGGTCTCGACACGTACGCCGCCAACACCGCCCTCGGCCTCCCGGAAGATGACCGCGACTACACGGCCGCCGCGCAGATGCTGACGGCCCTGGGCATCGAGTCGCTGGACCTGCTCTCCAACAACCCCGACAAGGCGGGCCAGTTGCGCGACCTCGGCATCGACGTCCATGACCGCGTGCCGACCGGCGTCTTCACCACCGCCCACAACGTCCGCTACCTGCGCGCCAAGGTCCTCCAGACCCAGCACACGCTGCCGCTCGGCGAGCTGACGGAGCTCAGCGCGGGCTGACCGGGAAGGCGTTCGGGGCTCCGGGAATTCCTCGCATAAAAGCCGCCGATTGTTCGGTTGTTGCTTTTTTATTGCTCCCGCATTGTTTTCCGTCGAGTTCTTTGAAAGCTTGCCAATTTCCTTGTTCGGACTCATTCTTGAGCCGAATCTGCCCACGTCACAACGGTGTGAGGGGCGTGCTGCCGAACGAGGAAAGGCTCTATGTCGAATACCAAGCAGTCGTTGCGCCGCCTGTCCCGCTTACGGCGGAACGGCGGCGCTCGTGTCCTTCTCGTCGTTCTTTCGGTCGCCCTGACGGTGTTCGGTCTGTCGGTTCCCGCGGCCACCGCGGCGACGACCGCCACCTGTGGAATCGACGCCGACCCGGCGACCGGCTTCACGGCTGGCTCGGTCGCCGAGGGCTACGGCGTGACCTACCGCGCGGGCTGCGCGTCCGCCGCCCCCGCGGACCTCGCCGCACTGACCACCAGCGGCGACGATGTCGTCATGGCGGCCGACTTCTCCGGCCAGGACATGTCGGCGAGGCTCAAGGAGGAGGCCGACTCCTTCACCAAGGCGCACAGCGGCGGCCAGAAGCTGAGCCAGTTCCTCGACGCCAAGGCGAACGACCACTCGCTGAACCTGTACGACGGCGCCACCAGCACGGACGGTGCCTCCTTCGACGGATCCGTGTACGCCGTCGGCAACAGCCTGGTGGCCGTGGTGCCGGCCGCCCAGGTCGCCACCACGGCGTGGTACTGGCAGAAGCTCCTCGCCGGCCTGGCCGGATGGGCGGCCGGTGTCGCCGCCGGCGCCTCGTGCCTCGGGTTCTTCAACGTCGGAGCGCCGTTCGCGGCCCCGGTCTGCGGAGCGGTGCTGGGATTCGTCAACGGCCTGGTCACCGAACTGATCACGAACGTGGTCTTCGACCACCGGCCGCTCCTGAGCAACGACCAACTGGCCGAGGCGTTCACCGTCGCCCTTCTGGGCGCCGTCGTCGGCGCGGCCGGCGGCACGGTCCTCGAATGGGCCACGAAGGGCAGCCGGAGTCTCACGGCGAGTCTCCAGACCGGTCTCAGGAACATGGCGCAGAAGTTCAAGTCCTGGGCGAATCCGTTCAACTACCTGGCCGACGCCCTCGCGGGCTTCGACCCCGCCCTCACCCAGGCCATCCGCCAGCGGCTCGGCTCCGGGCCGCAGATCGCGGTCGCCTCGTACATCTACCCCACCGACAGCGCCTGGACCCGGCTGATCAACTCGCCCACCGGCAAGACCAGCGTAGTGGTGGCCAACGTGCTCAACGGACCCGGCGCCGAGAAGAACAGCGCCTGGGGCAGCGTCATCGACCAGGCCGCCGCGTCCGGAAAGAAGGTCCTCGGCTACGTCGACACCGGCTACTTCGGACTCGCCGACAACCGCGCCACCCGGCTCGGCTCGACGGCCCCCGCCGACTGGACGCAGCAGATCGAGGAGGACATCAACGCCTGGTACGACCTCTACGGCAGCTCCATGGGCGGCATCTTCTTCGACGACGGCTACAACGAGTGCGGCGCCGACAACGTCGTACCGTCCTGGTACAAGGAGATCAACGACTACGTGAAGCGCACCTATCCCGGCGCGCTGACCGTCCTCAACCCGGGCACGATCGTCCCGCAGTGCTACGACGGCACCGCCGACGTCCTGCTCACCTTCGAGGGCGACTACACCGGCTATGTCGGCACCAACTCCAACGCGGCCCTGAACTACAAGGACCTGGGCTGGACCCCGACCGCCTCGGACATCTGGCACATCGTCTACGGCACCAGCGCCGACCACATCACGGAGGTCGCCGCCAAGGCCAAGGCACGCGGCGCCGGCTACATCGAGATCACCGACGACGTCATGGCCAATCCGTACGACACGCTCCCCGCCGACAGCTACTGGAACGCCGAGCAGGACGCGGTCGCGGGCGGCACCCCCCGGGTCGCGGGCCCGAGCCCCTACGCCGGCATCACCAACACCCCGGTCGCACCGGCCAACTTGACGGTGAAGTCGTACGACTACACCTCGGCGACGCTCACCTGGGGTGCCTCCGCGGGCGCCGCCCGCTACAAGATCAGCGTCAACGGCAGGATCAGGACCCTCCCCGCCTCGATGACGACCGCGACGGTCGGCGGACTGACGCCGGGCGGCTCCAGTTACGAGATCAGGGTGATCGCCCAGACCGGTGGCGGCACCGACTCGGCGGCGAGCAACACCGTCGTCGTGAAGACCCTGTCGCTGCCCGGCGGGAAGACCGTCAGCAACGTCAAGGTCGCCGCCACGGCGACGACCGCCACGATCTCCGCGGACTTCCTGGTGCCGTACTCGTTCCGCCGCCTGTACTTCTGGACGCCCACCCTGGGCATCACCGGCTGCCAGAACGGGCCGTCCTGGACCATCAACTACCGGACGGATTCCTACGTCTGCGGCTACTACATGATCGAGGGCAGCACGCTGTACAAGTACACCGGTACGGCGAACTCCCAGTGGTCCTGGTCCCCGATGGGCAGCGTGACCGTCAGCAAGAGCGGCTACACGTACACCTGGAACGTCCCGTACGGCACCTCCGGAGGGGTGTCCGCGGACCACGTCGTGCTCCAGGCGGAGGGGTACAACCCGCTGGTGAACTACTTCACCCCGTGCAGCGAGTTCTCGCCCACGCTCGGCCCGGACGGCAACGGACGCTACTGCGCCTGACCCACCGGTGAACCCGCGACGGGCGGGGCGGCACCCGGCCGCCCCGCCCGTTCTGCTGTCCCGTCCGTCCCGGCTACTTGGGCGTGTGCGCCAGATACGCCAGCACCGCCAGCACCCGCCGGTGCCCGCTGTCGCTCGGCGGCAGGCCCAGCTTCAGGAAGACGTTGCCGATGTGCTTGTGGACGGCGCGTTCGGTGACGACCAGGGTCTTGGCGATGGTCGCGTTGTCGTGCCCCTCCGCCATGAGCCCGAGCACCTCCCGCTCGCGCGGGGTGAGCGAGTCCAGCGGGGTGTCCCTGCGCCGGGTCAGCAGCTCGGTGACCACCTCGGGGTCCAGGGCCGTACCGCCGGCCGCGACCCGCTCCAGGGCGTCCAGGAACTCGTCGACCCGGCCCACCCGGTCCTTGAGCAGATACCCGACCCCGCTGCTGCCCCCGCCCAGCAACTCGGCGGCGTACGACTCCTCGACGTACTGCGAGAGCACCAGCACCGGCAGCCCGGGGATCTCCCTGCGGGCCTCCAGCGCGGCCCTGAGCCCCTCGTCGCGGAACCCGGGCGGCATCCGCACATCGAGTACGGCGACGTCCGGCCGGTGCTCAAGCAGCGCGGGCATGATCTCGGGCCCGGTGCCGACGACGGCCACGACCTCGTGCCCCGCGGAGCTCAGCAGCAGCACCAGCCCCTCTCTGAGCAGGGCGTTGTCCTCGGCGATCACCACACGCACGGCAGCTCCACTTCGATCACGGTCGGCCCCCCGACGGGGCTGGACACCTCCACCGTCCCGTCGAGCGCGGCGACCCGGCGCCGCATGCCCAGCAGTCCGGAACCACTGGCCTCGTCGGCCCCGCCCCGCCCCTCCACATCACTGACCCGCACCCGCAGCCCGCGCTTCGTCCGCACGAGCCGGACCTCGGCCCGGGGCGAACCACTGTATTTGGCCGCGTTGGTGAGGGACTCGGCGACCACGAAGTAGGCGGCGGCCTCCACGGCGGCGGGCGCCCGTACGCCCTCGTCCATCCCGCCGTCGTCGATGACGACCTGGAGCCCGCTGCTCGCGGCCAGCGCCCGTACGGCGCCCACCAGCCCCCGGTCGGTGAGGATCGGCGGATGGATGCCGCGCACGACGTTCCGCAGCTCCGTCAGCGCCTGCTCGGCCTGGTCCTGCGCCTCGTCCAGCAGTTTGCGGGCCGCCTCGGGGTCGCGTTCGTAGGCCCGCTTGGCGAGCCCGATCCGCATCGACAGCGCGACCAGACGGGCCTGTGCGCCGTCGTGCAAGTCCCGCTCGATACGGCGGAGTTCGGCACCGTGCGCGGCGATCGCGTCGGCCCGGGTGGCGGCCAGCTCCTCGACGCGGCGGGTGAGCTGGGCCTTGGGGGAGGGCTTGAGCAGCGCCGTCGACCAGTCGGCCTCCAGATCCGCGATCCGCACGATCAGCGGCAGGACGAGGGGCTGCCGGCGCAGCAGGCCGCTCCACACGCCGTCGACGACCAGTCCGAGCGGCCACAGCGGCAGCGCGAGGAAGACGAGAGCGCCGTAGAAGTAGTAGGCGACCATCCAGCGGAAGTCGGTCAGTGTGCCGGGATCGCGGACGGCCGTCCGGAACCGCTCACGGACCGTCCCGGTGAGCGGCTGGTACGCCTCGGGGATCCGCACACCCGTCCACGCGGCCGTCAGCTGCCGCTTGGCCCCGGCGATCCGCCGGATCAGCAGCACCGTCTCGGGCAGCAGCCAGGCGCCGACCAGCACGAGCGTGCCGACGGCGGTGATCAGCAGCACACACACGAAGATCCACACGCCGAACGCCATGACGGCGGCGAGGAGGAGATGGCCGGTGGCCCTCGCGGCCCGGCGGACGGTCTTCCACATGAGGGCAATCTAGATCTCCGGCGGCCGCAGGGCGGTGGAGCGGGCTCCACTTCTCGGGTGGAGCCCGCTCCACACTCGGCGCAACAGATCCTGCGCGCCCGGCCGCCTCAGGTGACGCTGCCCCTATGAGGTCAGCCCGATACCGTGCCGCCGCCGCGCTCCTGCTCGCCCCGCTGCTCGCCACCGCCTGCGCGACCACCGACGCCGGCACCCGCACCATGGCCCGCGCCCTGCCCCCCGACGCGGAGTTCACCCACCCCGGGGTGCTCGTCAGCGGCGCCCAGCTGGACGCCGTCCGCGAGCACGTCACCGCGGGGAAGCAGCCGTGGCTGAAGGCGTACTTCGGGATGCGGGACAGCAAGTACGGGGCGTACAAGTACCAGGCCGAGCCGTACGAGAGTGTCGACTGCCCCGGCGGCGACCATGCCGACCGGCCCGCGCACGGGTGTGTCGAGGAGCGCGAGGACGCCATCGCCGCCTACACGCAGGCGCTGCTGTTCCGGATCACCGGGAAGCGGCAGCACGCCGTGAAGGCGCGGGAGATCATGGACGCCTGGTCGGCCAAGATGAAGCGGCACACCGAGGAGGACGCCGGGCTCCAGACCGGGTGGGCCGGGGCGACCTGGGCGCGGGCCGCGGAGATCGTGCGGCACAGCGAGGGCGCCGGGTGGCCGGAGGACCGGGTCGCGCGGTTCCAGACCATGCTGCGGACCGCGTATCTGCCGACCGTCACCCGCAAGGTGCCCGACTACAACGGCAACTGGGACCTCGTCATGACCGACGCGGCCATCGGCATCGCCGTCTTCCTCGACGACCACCAGGCCTTCGACCACGCCGTGGAGCGCTTCCGGGAGAGGGTGCCCGCCTACTTCTATCTGGAGAAGGACGGGCGGGTGCCGCTCACGCCCAAGGGGTCCAGCGTGAACACGCCGGACAAGCTGACGACGTACTGGTTCGGGCAGAAGACGTACAGGGACGGCCTCTCCCAGGAGACCTGCCGCAACTTCAAGCACGTCGGCTACTCCATCGCCGCCACCGCCCATATCGCCGAGACCGCCTGGCACCAGGGCGTCGACCTGTACGGCGAGATCAAGGACCGGCTGAAGGCCACCCTCGCCCTGCACTCCCGGTACCAGGCCGGGGAGGCCGCGCCCGTGTGGCTGTGCGGCGGCAAGGTGGACCGGAACATGGGCCCGGACCTGGAGGTCGCCCTCAACCACCTGGAGGACCGGCTCGACCTGTCCGTCCCGGCCGCCCGCAAACTCGCCGAGGAGACCCGTCCCGCCGGCACCGACGACCTGTTCGTCTCCTGGGAGACCCTGACTCACGCGGGCAACCCGGGCGACTGAAAAAGCCCAGGTCATCAGCGCCGCGAATAAACCGTGGTGCTGGGCGTCCCGCGAATGGCGTATGCTGGTTTCACCGACGCGGGGTGGAGCAGCTCGGTAGCTCGCTGGGCTCATAACCCAGAGGTCGCAGGTTCAAATCCTGTCCCCGCTACTCAAGGCCCAGGGCCGGAGTCCAGCAATGGATTCCGGCCCTGAGTGTTTCCCGGACGCGTCTCCCCCGGTCGGGCCACACGGCTCGCCGCCCGTCGCCGGGCCGGGAAACCTGGGGATGTGGATCAAGAAGCGGTGGGGCGGTGGCGGCTCTTCGCCGTACGTGCCCTCCCCGCGCTGCTGATCGTCGGCGGTGTCTTGTACGACGTCCTCACCCCCCGCGACTTCACCGCGATCCCCTTCTTCACCGCCGCCCCGCTGATCGCCGCGCCGCTCTACTCGCTGGCGGGCACCGTCGTCACCGGGGGCGTGGCCCTGGTCGTCGCCTTCACCGTCCATATGCGGTTCGGCTTCGAGATGGACGCGGACACGCTCACCGAGGTGCTCACCGTCGCGGTGGTCGCCGGTCTCGCCGCCGTCCTCAACCGGGTTGTGCGCCGCGGGGACCAGCGGCTCGCCTCGCAGCGCGAGATCGCCGAGGCCGCCCAGCGGGCGGTGCTGCCCGAGCCGGACGAGCGGATCGGCGGGTTCGAGATCGCGGTGCGGTACGAGGCCGCGCAGAAGGACGCCTTCATCGGCGGGGACCTGTACGCCGTGCAGGACAGCCCGTACGGGGTGCGGCTGGTGGCCGGGGACGTGCGCGGGAAGGGCATGGGGGCGGTCGCCGCGGTCGCCGTCGTCATCGGGGCGTTCCGGGAGGCCGCCGAGCAGGAGAAGACGCTGGAGGCGGTCGCGGGGCGCCTTGAGCGGGCGCTGGCGCGTGAGGGCACGCGGCGCGAGGGGCTGGACGGCTTCGAGGGGTTCACGACCGCCGTACTCGCCGAACTCCCGCACGGCGACGGGCTCGTACGGATCGTCAACCGCGGCCATCCGCCGCCGCTGCTGCTCTGTCCCGACGGGGCCGTGCGGCCGCTGCCCGCCGCCGAGCCCGCGCTGCCGCTCGGCATGGGCGAGTTGGGGAGCTGGCCCGACCGGGCGGAGGAGGCCGGCTTCCCGGGCGGGGCCACGCTGCTGCTGTACACCGACGGGCTGTCCGAGGCGCGGGACCGGCACGGGGAGTTCTACGATCCGGCGGCGCGGCTCGCGGGGCGGACCTTCCGTGCCCCGGGGGCGCTGCTGGCCACGCTCGTCGCGGAGGTCCGCCGGCACACCGGGGGCGGCGCGACGGACGACATGGCGCTGCTCGCCGTACGGCGGTCACGCGGGGTGAGCGCGCGACCGCCCTCCGCATAACAACTGACATACCGTCAATGGCTGTGAGGTTCCTGAGATTGTGGCGGCGCTGGGTCAACTCGCCCGTTTTTCGCCGCTCATGGCCCGTACGTCCAGCCGAAAATCGTTAATGATCAAGCGGAACAGCTTGGAATACCCAGGCCGGGTCTATTAACGTTCGATAACGCAGCGCGGTCGTCCCAGCCGTCACAAGAGACGGCTCCGTGCTCACGCGCTTAATCCCGCAAGGGAGCCGGGGAACCATCAACCCTGGGGTGAATCGCGCGAACGCCGCCGTGAACTCACGGCAGGTATACGCGCGTAGGAGACCTTCCTGCTCCGAACCCGTCAGCTAACCCGGTAGGCGAGAAGGAAGGAAAGGAGCACGCCCACGTGGCGTCAAACCGGCCTGCCCCCGAGGCCCCGTACGTGCCGAGCCAGCGCACCTCCACCGATGTCTTCGGCTACGGCAGCTACCACCACGACGAGGGCCCCCGCGAGGAGTGGAACCCCACCGAGGAGTCCCTCCGGCCGGCACGTGGCAAGCACCGGGTCGCCAAGCAGCGCGGCAACGGATTCGCCCGCAGCTCCACCGTCCTGGGCGTCGGTGTCATAGCCGCCGTCGGCGGGGCCGGCATGGCCAGCGCCAACACCGGCAAGCCGCCGGTCTCCATCTCGATGCCCGACCTGCCCAGCGTGGGCGGCGTCTTCGGCGGCGAGGACGAGGCCCCGCAGGGCTCCGCGACCGCGCTCAGCGACCTCGCCTCGACCGCCACGCAGGACCGGACCGAGGGCGCCTCGGACGCGGGTGAGACGCTCCGCAACCGGATCATGGCGCAGGCCGAGAGCCAGCAGACCCAGGTCGACAGCAAGGCGCAGCTCGCCACCCAGACCGCCCTCGCCGACGAGACCGCGAAGGCCGAGGCCGCCGCGCTGAAGAAGGCCGCGGACGACGCCGCCGAGGCGAAGAAGGCGGCGGAGAAGAAGGCCGCGCAGGAGGCCGAGGCCAAGCGTCTCGCCGAGCTCGCCAAGCAGTACACGCTGCCGACGTCGTCGTACACGATCACCTCGACCTTCGGTCAGGCCGGCTCGCTGTGGTCCTCCGGCTACCACACGGGTCTCGACTTCGCGGCTCCCACGGGCACGCTCATCAAGGCGATCCACAGCGGCACCATCACGGAGGCCGGCTGGGCCGGTTCCTACGGCTACCGCACGATCCTCACCCTCGACGACGGCACCCAGCTGTGGTTCTGCCACCAGTCCTCGATCAGCGTCAGCGTGGGCCAGAAGGTCAGCACGGGCGATGTGATCGGGCGCGTGGGCGCGACGGGCAACGTCACCGGTGCGCATCTGCACCTGGAGGTCCACCCGGGCGGGGCGGACACGGGGATCGACCCGATGGCCTGGCTGCAGAGCAAGGGGCTGAACCCCTGAGGCGGGCCTCCGACTGAGCACCGGCGGTTCTGACGCACACCCCCCGACGTCAGGGCCGCCGGTTATTTGTGGAATATCGGTTTCCGGTACGGGTGTTGGTCCCGTACATGACTTCTCTTCGCAAGCTGGGCACGTCCGACCTCGAGGTTTTCCCGCTCGCCCTCGGCGGCAACGTCTTCGGCTGGACCGCCGACGAGGCGCAGTCCTTCGCCGTGCTCGACGCGTACGCGGCGGCGGGCGGCAACTTCGTCGACACGGCGGACTCGTACTCGCACTGGGTGCACGGCAACACCGGTGGTGAGTCCGAGACCATCATCGGCTGGGGGTCCCCCCACGCCCTTTAGGCAGTGGGGGAGGGTCAAGGCGCGCGGCAACCGCGACGACGTCGTGATCGCGACCAAGGTGAGCCAGCACCCCGAGTTCCTGGGGCTCACGGCGGCCAACATCAAGGCGGCGGCGGACGCTTCGCTGCGGCGCCTCGGGACCGACCACATAGACCTCTACTACACGCACTTCGACAAGGTGGAGGTGCCGGTCGAGGAGATCATCGGCGCGCTCGACGAGCTGGTGAAGGCGGGCAAGGTGCGGCACATCGCCGTGTCCAACATCTCCGCCGAGCGGCTCGAAGCCTCCCTCGCCTTCTCCGAGCGGGAGGGGCTCGCCCGGTACGTGGCGCTCCAGCCGCACTACAACCTGGTCTCGCGCGACACGTACGAGGGTGAGCTCCAGGACCTGGCCGAGCGGACGGGCCTGGCCGCCGTCCCCTACTTCGCCCTCGCCTCCGGATTCCTCACGGGCAAGTACCGCGACGGCGAGGTGGTCGAGGGGGCGCGTGCCGCCGCGGGCGCCGGCAAGCACCTGGAGACCGAGCGCGGCCGCAAGGTCCTCGCCGCCCTCGACGACATCGCCGAGTCCCACCGGGTGCCGGTCGCCACGGTCGCCCTCGCCTGGCTGGCCGCCCAGCCGACGATCGCCGCCCCGATCGCGTCCGCCCGGACCGTGGAACAGCTGCCGGCCCTGGTGCGGGTGGCGGAGCTGACGCTGACGGAGGACGAGGTGGAGAGGCTGACGGAGGCGTCGGCGTAGGGGGCGGTGTAGGGGGCCGGCGCAGGGGGCTTCGGGCCTCAGGTCCGGTACGGGTTGTACCCGGGGTACTGCACCGCCGGGTACTGCGTCGCCGGATACCCGTGCATCGGCCAGTGCGTCGGCGGGATCATCACCGGGACCGGCGGGGCCGTCATCCGGGCCGCGTGGTCCAGGGCGGGGCGCGCCAGCTCGCGGCGTGCCCACAGCTCGCCCAGCAACTCCCTTTCCCGTACGACGAAGTCGGCGCCGGCACGGCCGCGGCGCCCCCGGTGCCGTAGGAACGCCAGAGACGTCGCGTACGCCTCGTACTGGGCGACCGCCCGCGCGGCCGGCCTCCCGGCGTGGTGGCGGGCGTACTGGCGGGCGATGCGGCGGGCCCGCATCGAGCCGAGGGCGAAGGGTTCGACGGGGGTGAGCCAGCCGGCGACGGCGTAGGCGGGGAGTTCCTCGCGGACGGTGCGCAGTTCGCGCTGCCGGGTCCAGATGACGAGCCAGGTCAGCAGGCCGAACGCGGGGAGCATGAAGACCGCGTACACGGCGAAGAAGCCGTACTCGCCGAAGGTGGACGAGCCGTTCCAGATGGCGTGCATGCCCATCGCGAGCAGCAGGCCGGACAGGGGCAGGAGCACGCGCCGTACGTGGTGCCGGTCCGCCGACAGGGCGGCGATGCCGAAGCCGATGCCGGTGAGGACGGTGAACAGGGGGTGCGCGAACGGGGACATGATGACGCGCACGAAGAAGGTCGCGGCGGTGACGGACGCGATGCCGCGGTCGCCGGTGAGCTGGTCGGTGCCGAAGGCGGTGCCGAGGTAGAGGATGTTCTCGGTGAAGGCGAAGCCGGTGGCGGTGACCCCGGCTATCACCACGCCGTCGACGATCCCGGTGAAGTCCCGTCTGCGGAACAGGAAGACGAGCAGGACGGCGGCGGCCTTCGCGGACTCCTCGACGACCGGGGCTATCACGGTCGCGCCGAGGGTGTCGGCGCTGGACGGGTCCGCGGTCGCCGTCGCTATCCATCTCGTCGCGAAGCTGTTGGCGACGATCGCTATCAGCGCCGCCGCGCAGGCGCCCCAGGCGAACGCGAAGAGCAGATTGCGCCAGGGGCCCGGTTCGACGCGGTCGAGCCAGCGGAACGCGGCTATCAGCAGCGGCACCGGCAGGATCGCGAGGCCGAGCCCGACCAGGAAGCCCTCGGTGCCGGTCTGTTCGCGGACCAGGGCGAGGATGACGAGCCCGGAGAGCGCGAGCAGGGTGATCAGGGCGCCGTATCGCACCCACTTGCGCTGCCACCAGTGCGCGTGCCGGAGCGCGCCCGCGCCGGGGGGACCGGTGGGGTGCGTCGGGTACGGGGGAAAGGTGGCCACGGCAATGACCCTAACGAGTCAGGGGCGCCGCCCGCAGCGGGGCGAGGTGGTCTCGGGCGCCGGTGGGGGATGGTCGGTGGGGGGGGGGTGCCTCTATGTCCTTCGTCAAGCTGAGCTGGTCATGCGGCGGCCAGCTCGGGGTCTCGTGGTTCGTAGAAGGTGCCGTCGCGGAGCAT
>NZ_JBEYXC010000004.1:0-167239 GCF_040644695.1 Streptomyces sp. NPDC046909
TCTCGGGCTTTCCTCCGGGCTTTTCCCTTCGGTCTTGCGTTTCCGACTCTATCAGACCGTTTCCGGTTCCGATTTCCTCGGTGCTTTCCAGGTTCCCGCTTTCGCGTTTCCCTTTCCGGCGGCTCCGACTTTATCAGAAGTTTCGGGCCGGACTGACCGGCCGTTCATTTCCGAATAATCGGGAGGGGCTTCTTCGGAATCGACGTTTCCATCGAGGCTTCAAGAAGCAGACAGACACTCACCGTTGCCGACCGGATTGAACCCAGTTCCAGGCAACTGTTCGAATCTACCTCCCCGCTCACTCCGTGTCAACGGTTTTTGCGGGGCGAAGAGGACAGTAGCAGCTCAGCAGCCCACTCCGCACATCAGGCAGCCATGGGGACGGTGGCGCTGCGCTCGGCGGCCTCGACGTCGCCGGTCTCTCCGGCGCGGGCCGCACGACCGCCCAGGACATAGACGTACGCGAGGAATGTCAGCTCGGCGACGACCCCGATGCTGATGCGCGCCCAGGTGGGGAGGCCGGACGGGGTGACGAAGCCTTCGATGGCGCCGGAGACGAAGAGGACTAGGGCGAGGCCGATGGCCATGCCGATCGCTGCTCGGCCCTCTTCCGCGAGGGCCGCTCGTCGCGTGCGTGGGCCGGGGTCGATGACGGTCCAGCCGAGGCGTAGTCCGGTGCCTGCGGCGACGAAGACCGCGGTGAGTTCGAGCAGACCGTGCGGGAGGACGAGGCCGAGGAAGGTGTCGAGGCGGCCGGCCGAGGACATCAGGCCGAAGCCGACGCCGAGGTTGAGCATGTTCTGGAAGAGGATCCAGAGGACGGGGAGGCCCAGGAAGACGCCCAGGATCAGGCACTGGGCGGCGGCCCAGGCGTTGTTCGTCCAGACCTGGGCGGCGAACGATGCCGCGGGATGGCTGGAGTAGTACGTCTCGTACTGGCCGCCTGGGCGGGTGAGCTCGCGTAGTTCGCTCGGGGCGGCGATGGTGGCCTGTACGTCCGGGTGGGTGCCGATCCACCAGCCCAGGATCGCCCCCACGGCGGTCGAGATGAGCGCTGTGGGGACCCACCAGTGGCGCGCTCGGTAGACCGCTGCGGGGAAACCGTGGGCGAGGAAGCGGGTGACGTCTCGCCAGGAGGCGCGGCGGGTGCCTGTCACCGCACTACGCGCGCGTGCCACGAGTTGGCTGAGCCGGCCCGTCAGCTGAGGGTCGGGGGCGCTGGACTGGATCAGCGAGAGATGGGTGGCCGTGCGTTGATAGAGCACGACGAGTTCGTCGGCCTCGGCGCCGGTGAGCCTTCGCTGGCGTCGGAGAAGGGCGTCGAGTCGATCCCACTCCGCGCGGTGGGCGGAGACGAAGACGTCGAGGTCCATCGGTTCGGCTGCTCCTCGGCTGTTCGTCGGCGGCTCGTCGCTGGTGTCAGCTTGTCGTACTGGGGCGCGATGCGCCCTCAGCTTGGCAGACTGGCCGTTCTCGGAGCGGGTCAGGGGAAGGGCGGCGGACGTGAGTGAGCTGGTGACGGGCGAGGCGGTGGCGCTGGAACTGCGCCCGGCGCGGCTGCCGAGCAGGGCGTTGGCCGTGCTGCTCGATCTGCTGGTGGGCGTGATCGTCTACGTGCTCGTGACCATCGGTCTGGTGGCTTCCACGTCCTCACTGGACGATGCCGCGCTGTTCGCGGTGTCGCTCGCGGCGTTCGTGCTGGTCATGGTGGGTGGGCCGATCGCGGTCGAGACGCTCAGCCATGGCCGCTCGCTGGGGAAGATGGCGTGCGGGCTGCGTGTGGTGCGGGACGACGGCGGGCCGATCCGGTTCCGGCACGCACTCGTGCGGGGTGCGATCGGGGTGATCGAGATTCTGCTGACGTTCGGGGTCGTCGCCTGTATCGCGTCTCTTGTCTCGGCGCGGGGGCGGCGGCTCGGGGACGTGTTCGCGGGGACGCTGGTCGTACGGGAGCGGGTGCCGGGCTCGCACCCGGGATTCCTGCCTCCGCCTCCGCCCTGGCTGGCCGGGCGGTTCACCGGGCTGGATCTGTCGACGGTGCCGGACGGGCTGTGGCTCGCCATCCGTCAGTACCTGGCGCGGATGCAGCAGTTGGACCCGCAGGTCGGCTCGGCGATGGCCGAGCGGCTCGCCGCCGAACTCGCGGCGCGTACGGGTGCTCCGGCGCCGCACGGTGTTCCCGCGGCGGCGTTCCTGGCGGCCGTGGTGCAGGAGCGGCAGGCCCGGGAGGTCCGGCGCGCCTTCGGGAACGGAACGGCGGGTGGGGGCGGGGCGCCTGCCGCGGCCGGGCCCGCGGCAGGGGCCTACACGCCGTCGGCCCCCTCTCCCGCGATGGGGGCGTACGCGCCCCCGGTCCCAGTCCCGTCGCCCTGGCCGACTGCGGCAACCACCGCCCAGCCTTCGGACCCCGGCCCGACTCCGTCTCCGGCTCCCCCGCCTCAGCCTTCTGCCGCCGACGCCGCGTCCTCGGAGTCTCGGGAGGCGCCGTCGTCCGAGCGGCCGGGTACCGGGTTCGCGCCGCCCGCGTAGCTGTCCGGGCCGGCTCGTTCCGGCTCGCTCATGTGAAGGCGGACGGCGGTGACTCGAGGTCCTCCAACTCGATGCCGGGTGCCGAGAGGACCACGTCCCCGGCGATGTGCACGGTGTGCTGTTCTCCGGTGTCCAGGGCTGTGACCTGGTATTCGTCCACGGTCAGGGGGCCGTTGTCAGTGGCGTGTGCTTCGCTTCTCATCAGCGCCCAGGACTGGTCCACGGTGCGCGGGGCGAGGACCGGATCCGTTAAGGCGACGAGTCGTACGCGGGTGGCGGACGAGGAAGGGGTGAGGCGAAGGAGACGGGTGGTGGCGATGAGGAATGCGGGGGATGTGCCGGTGAAGGCGTGGGCGGGGACATTGCCTTCGGTGGCCTGAGCCCCGGTGGGGTCCGTGCGGACCCAGGTGACGCCGTCGAGGGCGGCGCCGCGGACCTGCCAGCCGCCGGCGTGGAGTTCGAGGCGGATGGGACGGCCGAGTTCGTCGAGGACGAGGTCGACGGAGCCGGAGTGGTCGCCCGCGGGGGTGGTCAGCTGGGAGACATAGCGCCAGCCGGAGGGGCCGGGGGCGCAGTGGAAGTGCTCTTCTGCGAGGGGGGTGTGATCGTGCGGATCGTGGAGCGAATAACGGCCGCGGGGCATGAGGGTCCTGGGTTCTGACGGGCTGGTCCGGGCGTGGCGGCGCGGGCTGGTCCGGCCCCACTGCGACCAAAGGGGCAGGCCCCCGGCACGGGGGTGCGGGGGCCTGCCTCGGAGGTCGTGCTGCTGAGGAGAGGTGCTCAGTAGCGGTAGTGGTCGGGCTTGTACGGGCCGTCGACCTCGACACCGATGTACGAGGCCTGCTCGGGACGCAGCGTCGTCAGCTTCACACCGAGCGAGTCCAGGTGGAGACGGGCGACCTTCTCGTCCAGGTGCTTGGGCAGCGTGTACACGCCGATCGGGTACTCCGACTGCTTGGTGAACAGCTCGATCTGGGCCAGGGTCTGGTCCGCGAACGAGTTGGACATCACGAACGACGGGTGGCCGGTCGCGTTGCCCAGGTTCAGCAGGCGGCCCTCGGAGAGGACGATCAGCACCTTGCCGTCCGGGAACTTCCAGGTGTGGACCTGGGGCTTGACCTCGTCCTTGACGATGCCGGGGATCTTCGCCAGGCCGGCCATGTCGATCTCGTTGTCGAAGTGGCCGATGTTGCCCACGATGGCCTGGTGCTTCATCTTGGCCATGTCGCTGGCCATGATGATGTCCTTGTTGCCGGTCGTGGTGATGAAGATGTCGGCCTTGTCGATGACCTCGTCGAGGGTCGTGACCTGGTAGCCGTCCATCGCCGCCTGGAGCGCGCAGATCGGGTCGATCTCGGTGACGATCACACGGGCGCCCTGGCCGCGCAGGGACTCCGCGCAGCCCTTGCCGACGTCGCCGTAGCCGCAGACGACCGCGGTCTTTCCGCCGATGAGGACGTCGGTGGCGCGGTTGATGCCGTCGATCAGGGAGTGGCGGCAGCCGTACTTGTTGTCGAACTTCGACTTGGTGACAGCGTCGTTCACGTTGATCGCCGGGAAGAGCAGCTGGCCGTCACGCTGCATCTCGTACAGGCGGTGGACACCGGTCGTGGTCTCCTCGGTCACGCCGCGGATCTCCGAGGCGATCTGGGTCCACTTCTGGGAGCCGTCGGTGATGGTGCGGTTGAGGAGTTCGAGGATGACGCGGTGCTCGTCGTTCTCGGCGGTGTCGACCGAGGGGACCTTGCCGGCCTTCTCGTACTCGACGCCCTTGTGGACGAGGAGGGTGGCGTCACCACCGTCGTCGAGGATCATGTTCGGGCCGCCGGTGGGGGTGTTCGGCCAGGTCAGCGCCTGCTCCGTGCACCACCAGTACTCCTCCAGGGTCTCGCCCTTCCAGGCGAAGACCGGGACGCCCTGCGGGTTGTCGGGCGTGCCGTTCGGGCCGACGGCGATGGCGGCGGCCGCGTGGTCCTGGGTGGAGAAGATGTTGCAGGAGACCCAACGAACCTGGGCGCCCAGGGCGACCAGGGTCTCGATCAGGACGGCGGTCTGCACGGTCATGTGCAGCGAGCCCATGATGCGGGCGCCGGCCAGCGGCTGGGTGGCGGCGAACTCCTTGCGGATCGCCATCAGGCCGGGCATCTCGTGCTCGGCGAGAGTGATCTCCTTGCGGCCGAACTCGGCCAGGGAGAGGTCGGCGACCTTGAAGTCCTGTCGGTTGTCGACAGTCGTCATTGCGAGCTGCTCCTCGGGGTTGGGGCGAGGTGGGTACGGCTGGTCTGCGCGGCGGCGGACACAGGGGTGCCCGAGAAGAGGACACAGGCATGCCCGCGTACGCGCAGCGCAGTCCGTCGGAGGCCCTCTCTCCCTCGGTCGGTCCGCACGGGGACCGCCCGACCGCCATCAGCAGCGACGTCTGGCTCCGTCCCAAGCTACACCGGTACGCCGGGCCGTCCCCAGTCCGCCTCCGAACACATCGAGCCGATCGCGAGGTGGGTGCGGGCTTGGGAAAGGGTGTCCCGGGCAGCGATAACAGGACACCCACGATCGCCGGATCAGGAGCCAACAGACCATGACATCCAGGGACTTTTGAACCTACAGGCGGGTCAGCGGGTGGTGCAGGATGCAGGGGATCGGGAACCTCTGATCGATCTCGCGGGGCGTCCGGGACGGCGTCGCGCGTGACAAAGGCGTTAGGAGATCGACGTGACCAGTCCGGCCGGCCCTCCCCCCACGGGCGGCGGCAGTGGCGAGCAGCAGCGGTTGCGGCTGCTCGCGGTGACCGCGTGCCCGACCGGCATCGCGCACACCTACATGGCGGCGGAGAAGCTCGCGCAGGCCGCCGAGAGCCGCGGCATCGACATGAAGGTGGAGACGCAAGGGTCCATCGGGGCCGAAAACGTACTCGATGACAACGATGTCAGCACCGCGGACGGCATCATCATCGCCGCGGACAAGGACGTGGACCTGAGCCGTTTCGTGGGCAAGCGGGTCCTGACCGTCGGGGTGGCGGAGGGTATTCACCATCCCGAGCAGTTGATCGAGCGGGTGCGTTCGGCGCCCGTGCACCAGCCGGGCGGCACGGCCGCATCGGCGGCGGGTTCGGGCTCAGGCTCGGGCTCGGGCGGCGGTGGCAAGGAGCGGAGCGTCGCGTACAAGGCCCTGATGAACGGGGTCAGTTACATGATTCCGTTCGTGGTGGTCGGCGGGTTGCTGATCGCGATCTCGCTGTCGCTCGGCGGGCACACGGACCCGTCGGGCGGTCTGGTCATCCCGGAGGACTCCTTCTGGATGGACGTGAACAACATCGGTGTCATCGGCTTCACGCTGATGGTGCCGATCCTGTCCGGATACATCGCGTACGCCATCGGCGACCGCCCCGCCCTCGTGCCCGGCATGATCGGCGGCTGGATCGCCAACACCGGTTCGCTGTACGACTCCAAGGCGGGCGCCGGGTTCATCGGGGCGATCGTGACCGGGTTCCTCGCCGGGTATCTGGTGCTGTGGATCAAGAAGGTCAAGGTCCCGAAGTTCGTGCAGCCGATCATGCCGATCATCGTGATCCCGATCGTGGCGACGACGGCGTTGGGGCTGTTCTTCATCTACGTCATCGGGAAGCCGATCTCCTGGGTGTTCGAGCATCTGACCGACTGGCTGAGCGGCATGACGGGCACCAGCGCGATCCTGCTCGGCGCGATACTCGGGCTGATGATCGCGTTCGACATGGGCGGGCCGGTGAACAAGACGGCGTTCCTGTTCGGCGCGGGGCTCATCGCGACCGGCAACCAGAC
This sequence comes from Streptomyces sp. NPDC046909, assembly GCF_040644695.1. Taxonomy (NCBI): domain Bacteria; kingdom Bacillati; phylum Actinomycetota; class Actinomycetes; order Kitasatosporales; family Streptomycetaceae; genus Streptomyces; species Streptomyces sp. NPDC046909. Next base: position 6,324 of record NZ_JBEYXC010000004.1, read on the forward strand.
GGTCATGGGCATGTGCGCCGCCGCGATCCCGGTCATGCCGCTGGGGCAGGGCCTGGCCACGCTGATACGCAGCGGGCTCTACACCGAGCAGGAGCGGGAGACCGGGCTGGCCTCCCTCTTCATGGGCTGCTTCGGGATCTCCGAGGGCGCGATCCCGTTCGCGGCGGCGCGGCCCGCGCAGGTCATTCCGGCCAACATGCTCGGTGGCGCGGTCGCCGGTGCGATCGCCGGGGTCGCCGGGGTCGAGGACGCGGTGCCGCACGGCGGGCCGATCGTGGCGGTGCTGGGTGCGGTGAGCGGCGTGCCGATGTTCTTCGTGGCGGTGGCCATAGGTACGGCCGTCACGGCGCTGACGACGGTGGCCCTCGTCGACTTCAGCGAGCGGAAGCGGCGCGGCAGCGAGCCGGCCGCCGGAGTACCGGCGGTCGGGCCCGAGCCGGCGCTGGTCGGGGCGGGAGTCGGTGTGGTGCCGGGGGCCGGTGCGGTGCCGGGGGCCGGTGCGGTGCCGGGGGCCGGTGGTGTCGTGGCGCAGAGGGTCGTACGTGAGTCCGTGGCGGCGCCCGTCGCGGACGCCGAGGTCCTGTCCGGGTATCTCACCGAGCGGACCGTGAAGGTCGAGCTCGACGCGGGTGACAAGGAGGCCGCCATCCGGGAGATGGCCGGGCTGCTGGCCCGTACCGGCAAGGTCGCGGACGCGGACGAGCTGGTGGCGACCGCGTTGCGGCGTGAGGAGCAGGGCACGACCGGGCTCGGTGAGGAGATCGCGATCCCGCACGCCAAGACGGACGCGGTGACCGCGCCGGTCGTCGGGTTCGCGCGGTCCGCCGAGGGCATCGAGTGGGGCTCGCTGGACGGTACGCGGGCCAAGCTGGTGTTCATGATCGCCGTACCGGAGGCGGCCGCGGGCGACGAGCATCTGCGGATCCTCGCGCTGCTGTCGCGGAAGTTGATGGACGCGGGGTTCCGGGAGCGGCTGGCGGCGGCGCCGGACGAGCGGGCGGTGCTCGCGGTGCTGGGCGAGATCCAGTAGGCGAGCTCCGCTGAGGCTTCGCGCGGGCCGCGTCCAGCTGGGCGCGGCCCGCGCGGGGTTTCGGGGCCGGTTCGGCCACGCGCGGCCCGCGCGGGGTTTCGGGGCCGGTTCGGCCACGCGCGGCTCGCGCAGGGTTCGGGCCGGGCCCGGCCGCACGGCCCGCGTCCGGCGGCGCGGCCGGGACGCCGATCGGATGTGCCGCTCGACCAACGGCACCGGCTGGGCGGCCGGCCTTGGAGAGCAGCCTCTGGATGGCCGCTCCGGCCTTGGAGTGGCCGCCCCTGGATGCCGGCCCGCCTTGGAGACGCAGTCCCTGGACGACCGCTCCGGCCTCGAAGTACCGCCCACGAATGCCGACCCGCCTTGGGGATGCAGCCCCTGGACAGCCGCTCCGGCCTTGGAGTGCCGCCCACGGATGTCGGCCCCGCCTTGGACCGGCACGTTCTGGACGCTGGCCCCGCCCTCGAAACGGCAAACCCTGGCGATCGGCCCCGCCCTCGAAACGGCAAACCCTGGCGATCGGCTCCGCCCTCCGAACGGCAGCCTGTGAAGGGCGGCAGCTTCAGAGCAGCTGCCCCTGATCGGCCCCAGCCCTAAACCCGCCCCCAGCCCCGCCCCCAGCCCCAGACCGCGTCGTACCCTGGATTCCACGCGCGAAGGGACCCGCCCCGAACCACCCTTGCCCGAGACCGCCTCGCACTCCCCCAGATCCCACGCGCAAAGGCACCGCCCCGAACCGCCCCTGCCCGGGTCAGCGCGCCCCGCCCGGCATGCCGAGGGGCCCACCAGGACTCGGCATCCCGGTGGGCCCCTCGGGAGGTGTCAGTGGCCGGTGCTGTGTTGGGCCGGGCCGCCCGGGGTGGCCTCGCGGTCGGGGCCCTTGGCGGCTTCGGACTCGCTGAAGATGTCCGGTTCAAGGTAGATGACGCGGGCGATCGGGACGGCCTCGCGGATGCGGGCCTCGGCGGCGTTGATGGCGTTCGCGACCTCGGTGGCCGTGTCGTCGTGCTGGACGGCGACCTTGGCGGCGACGAGGAGTTCCTCGGGGCCGAGGTGGAGCGTGCGCATGTGGATGATGCCGGTGACGGTGTCGCCGTCGACGATCGCGGCCTCGATCCTCTTGACCTCCTCGGTGCCCGCGGCCTCGCCGAGCAGCAGCGACTTGGTCTCGGCGGCCAGGACGAGGGCGATGAGGATGAGCAGGATGCCGATGAAGAGGGTGCCGATGCCGTCCCAGACGCCGTCGCCGGTGAGCAGGGCCAGGCCGACGCCGCCGAGGGCGAGGATGAGGCCGATCAGCGCGCCGAAGTCCTCCAGGAGGACGACGGGCAGTTCGGGCGCCTTGGCGCGGCGGACGAACTGCGACCAGGTCTGGGAGCCCCGCAGTTCGTTCGACTCCTTGATGGCGGTGCGGAAGGAGAAGCCCTCGGCGACGATCGCGAAGACGAGGACGCCGACCGGCCAGTACCAGTGCTCGACCTCGTGCGGGTGCTTGATCTTCTCGTAGCCCTCGTAGATGGCGAACATGCCGCCGACCGAGAACAGGACGATCGAGACGAGGAAGGCGTAGATGTAGCGCTCGCGGCCGTACCCGAAGGGGTGCTGCGGGGTGGCCTCGCGCTGGGCCTTCTTGCCGCCGAGGAGGAGCAGGAACTGGTTGCCGGAGTCGGCGAGCGAGTGGACGCCCTCGGCGAGCATCGAGGACGAACCGCTGAACGCGAACGCCACGAACTTCGACACCGCGATCGCGAGGTTGGCGCCCAGTGCCGCCACGATCGCCTTGGTTCCGCCTGACGCGCTCATCTGTTGGCGTTGTCCCTTCGTACGTCCGCCGGGTCCAGGCCTTTGCCCGTCCTTTGCCGGTGGGCCATTGTTGCAGCACCGCCCGGCGACGGCGCGTCAGGTGTCCACAGGTCCGGTCATACGATCACAGTGGCACGGAAGACGGTGCCCGTCCCGGTCACCTCGGCCTTCTCGCCCGCGGGGACGAAGACCGACTGACCGGGGGTCAACTCGTGCTCCCCCGCGCGGACCGTGCCCGCCGTGCACAGCAGGATCTGCGGGGTGGCGCGGGTGAGGTCGTGGGCGGCACCGCCCTCGGGCAGGACGTACCGCGAGAGCCGGAACTCGTCGATCGGCGTCTCGTAGACCTCTTCGCCGTCCGGGGAGGCCTCGGGGCGCAGCACGCCCGGGTCGGCGGCCTCGAAACGGACGATGCGCAGGAGTTCGGGGACGTCGACGTGCTTGGGGGTCAGTCCGCAGCGCAGGACGTTGTCGGAGTTGGCCATGATCTCGACGCCGAGGCCGCTGAGGTAGGCGTGCGGGATGCCGGCGCCGAGGAACAGGGCCTCGCCGGGCTGGAGTCGGACGTGGTTCAGCAGCATCGCGGCGATGACGCCGGGGTCGCCCGGGTAGTGGTGGGCGATGTCCGCGTAGGGGGCGTACGCGCCGCCGAGGCGGGCGCAGGCGGCCGCGGCCTCTCCGACCGTACGGGCCGTCTCCGCGCGGTCCGCGCCGAGTACGGCCGTCAGGACCTCGCGCAGCGCCGCGTCCTCGGGGTGGGCGCGCAGCAGATCGACGTACGGCTTGAGGGAGTCGACGCCGAGGCCCGCGAGCAGTTCGGCGGCCTCGTTCGGGTCGCGGAAGCCGCACAGGCCGTCGAACTCGGTGAGCGCGCAGATGAGTTCGGGCTTGTGGTTGGCGTCCTTGTAGTTGCGGTGACCGGCGTCGACCGGGATCCCGCGGCGCTCCTCGTCCTCGTACCCCTCCTTCGCCTGCGCCAGGTCGGGGTGCACCTGGAGGGAGAGGGGGGCGCCGGCGGCGAGGATCTTGAGGAGGAAGGGCAGGCGGGGGCCGAACTTGGTGACGGCCGCCTCTCCGAGTTCCTTGTGCGGGTCGGCGTCGATGACCTCGACGAGCGTGCCGCGGCCGGTGCGCGAGGGTGCGCCCGGGTGGGCGCCCATCCACATCTCCGCCTGCGGTTCGCCGCTCGGGGCGACGCCGAGCAGCGCGGGGATGGCGGTGGTGGAACCCCAGGCGTAGGGGCGGATGGTGTTGTCGAGGCGGTCCATCGGGTTCTTTCTGTACGACGGTCGAGGCGTCCTGTGGTCCACGACGGTCAGGGCGTCCTGGGCTGTACGACGGTCAGGGTCGGCCTGAGCATGATCAGGCGCCGGAAGCGAGCGCCAGGTAAACCGCGGCGAAATCCGTGATGGCGATCAGTTCCGCGAGGGTCTCCAGTTCGGCGCCCTCCTCGGGTTCCAGCTCGCTGATGGGGGTGTCGTGGCTCAGGGCCAGGTCACGGGCGGCGGGGGCGGCGGTGAGGCCGCCGAGGGGGCGGTCGCGCAGCAGCACCACGCGTGCGTGCAGCGCGGGGGCCTCCTCCACGCGGTCGCGGAAGAAGTCGTCGGGGTCGGCGCTGGCGGCGAGCGGCCCGGCGAGCAGGGCGCTGTGCTGGGCGAGCGCCTCGGGCAGTTCGGCGACGACGGCGGGGCGGCCGGAGAGCTCCGCGAGGGCGGCGGCGAAGCGGCGGCCCGCGGGGCCGGCCGAGACGCCCTCCGTCCAGATCACCGGGAGCGCGTCGGCGAGCTCGGCGGCGAGGGTCTTCGCCGGGTTGCTGTACGTCGCGATGGCCGGGCCGCAGCGTTCGGCGATGTGGTCGAGGCGGTCGGCGACCTTCTCCAGGGCGTCCGGCGGGGCGGTGAGCAGGCCGGTGCGGTCGAGGATCGCGAGCAGCGGGGTGAGCAGGGCCCACAGGACGCCGGGGGCGGACGCGGCGAGGGCCTCGTCCTGTTCGTACGGGGCGGTCGCGAGGGGGACGAAGAGGCCGTGGGCGCCCTGGACCGCCTCGACGAGGGGGGTGCCGGCGGGGGCCACGGCGACGACCGTGCAGCCGCGGCGGTAGGCCTGGTCGGCGAGGAGCGACAGGCCGGGTTCGGTGCCGTCCGGGGTGGCGATGAGGAGCAGGTCGACCGAGCCGGTCCAGCCCGGGAGTTCCCAGCGGAGGGCGCCTGCCGCGGGGGCGACGCCGGTGGGGGCCAGGCGGGTGACGGGGCTGCCGGCGCCGGCGAGGGTGCCGAGGAGGTCGGCGACGCAGATGGCGGCGGCGCCGGGGCCCGCGATGAGGACCGCGCGGGGGCGGCCGTCGGGTTTGAGGTCGCCGACGCCCGCCTCGGTGGCGTGCCGTGCCGCGGTGCGGACTCGGGCGCCTGCCTCGGCGGCGCCGCGGAGCAGGCCTCGGCGGTCGGCCTCCGAGAGCGCCTCGGGGGTGTCGAGCAGCGATTCGTCGAGCATGGCGGCAGCCTCCTGCGATCGCCGGGGTCGTCGGTGTACACGGGTCGCGGTGTCGGCCGTCGACTGTCGTCGGGCTGATGCGTATCCGGTTGACGCGTACCAGGTCGCCTGGGTCGCTTACGCGGGGCGGCGGGCCTCGTCGACGAGGAGGACGGGGATGCCGTCGCGGACGGGATAGGCCAGGCCGCAGTCCGCGCTGGTACAGATCAGCTCGGTGTCCTGCTCCTTGAGGGGGGCGTGACAGGCCGGGCAGGCGAGGATCTCCAGGAGGCCGGCTTCGAGCGGCATGGGGTGTCCCTTCGGGGGCGGTGCGGATGCCTGTGCGTGCGTGTGCGGATGTGCCTGGTCAGGGTACCGCCGGTGGGGGCGGGGTGTGGGGGCTGGGGAGCGGGTGGGTGGGGGGTGGCCGCCGGAGGGTTTCGCCCCCGCCGCCCTTACCCGTCCCATCCCCAGGGGCTGCCGCCCCTTCGACCCCGCTGCCAGGGGGCGCTGCCCCCTGGACCCCCGCTCCTCAAACGCCGGAGGGGCTGAGTTGCTGTCAGCCTCTGATGATCGCCAGGACCTCGTCCCGGACCTTCGCCATCGTCTCCGCGTCCCGGGCCTCGGCGTTGAGGCGCAGCAGCGGTTCCGTGTTGGAGGGGCGGACGTTGAACCACCAGTCGGTGGAGCTGACCGTGAGGCCGTCGAGTTCGTCCAGGGTGATGCCGTCCTGGGGCTCGTAGGCGGCGCGGATGGCCTTGAGGCGGTCCGTCTGGTCGGCGACGGTGGAGTTGATCTCGCCGGAGCCGACGTAGCGGTCGTACTCGGCGACGAGGGCGGAGAGGGTGCCCTCCTGGCCGCCGAGGGCGGCGAGGACGTGGAGGGCGGCGAGCATGCCGGTGTCGGCGTTCCAGAAGTCCTTGAAGTAGTAGTGGGCGGAGTGCTCACCGCCGAAGATCGCGCCGGACTCGGCCATCTCGGCCTTGATGAAGGAGTGGCCCACGCGCGTGCGTACCGGCGTGCCGCCCTTCTCCTGGACGACCTCGGGGACGGACCAGGAGGTGATCAGGTTGTGGATGATCACGCCCTTGCCGCCGTTCTTGGCGAGCTCGCGCGCGGCGACCAGGGCGGTGATCGCGGACGGGGAGACCGGGTCGCCGTTCTCGTCGACGACGAAGCAGCGGTCGGCGTCGCCGTCGAAGGCGATGCCCAGGTCGGCGGACTCCTCGCGGACGCGCTTCTGGAGGTCCACGATGTTCGCCGGGTCGAGGGGGTTGGCCTCGTGGTTAGGGAAGGTGCCGTCCAGCTCGAAGTACATCGGGACGACGTCCAGCGGGAGGCCCGCGAAGACCGTCGGGACGGTGTGGCCGCCCATGCCGTTGCCCGCGTCGACGACGACCTTCAGGGGGCGGATCGAGGTCAGGTCGACCAAGCCGCGCAGGTGCGCCGCGTAGTCGTCCAGGGTCTCGCGCCGGGTGATGGTGCCCTGCGTCGCCGCCGGGGCCGGGGCGCCGCTGTCGGTCCAGCCCTCGGCCAGTTCGCGGATCTGGGAGAGACCGGTGTCCTGGCCGACCGGGGCGGCGCCCGCGCGGCACAGCTTGATGCCGTTGTACTGCGCCGGGTTGTGCGAGGCCGTGAACATCGCGCCCGGCAGGTTCAGCGCGCCCGAGGCGTAGTACAGCTGGTCGGTGGAGCACAGGCCGATCTCGGTCACGTCGACGCCCTGGGCGGCGGCGCCGCGCGCGAAGGCCCGCGACAGGCCCGGCGAGGAGGGCCGCATGTCGTGGCCGATCACGATCGCGCTCGCGCCGACCACCTGGACGAAGGCGGCCCCGAAGAGCTCCGCCAGCGTCTCGTCCCACTGGTCGGGAACCACACCGCGTACGTCGTACGCCTTCACGAGCTGTGACAGATCAGCAGCCACTGCCTAACCCTTCTAAAAGTCCTGTCGGTCGCCCCAAACTACCCGGAGCCACTGACAGCCCGCTGTGGGTCCCCTGAGTGGACCCAAGAACGTAACCTCAGGTCAGGGCAGCATCCAGTCCAGGACGGGCGAACTCTGCCCGACCACGATGAGGCACATGATCAGCAGCAGCCCGAGGCTCCAGGGCAGCACCTTGCGCAGCAGGTCGCCCTCCCGGCCGGCGAGCCCGACGGCCGCGCACGCGATGGTGAGGTTCTGCGGGGAGATCATCTTGCCGAGGACACCGCCCGAGCTGTTGGCGGCGGCGAGCAGCTCCGGTGACAGACCGGATTCCCGGGCGGCCGTCACCTGGAGCGCGCCGAAGAGCGCGTTGGCCGAGGTGTCGGAGCCGGAGACGGCCACGCCGAACCAGCCCAGCACCGGGGAGAGGAAGGCGAGTCCGGCGCCCGCCGCCGCGACGAAGTGGCCGATGGTGGCCGCCTGTCCGGAGAGGTTCATGACGTACGCGAGGGCGAGCACCGAGGTCACGGTGAGGATCGCGAACCTCAACTCGTGGACGGTGGCGAGCCATTCCTTCACGGCCACGCGCGCGTGCACGCCGAGGACGGCCGCCGTGCACAGTCCGGCGAGGAGCACGAGCGTGCCGCCGGTGGACACGACCGGCCAGGTGAAGACGTTACCGCCGACCCGGTCGCCGTCGGGGTTCACGACGTCCAGGAAGGGCCAGTCGTAGGTCTGGGTCGCGTTCGCCAGCCAGTCCTTGACGGCGGGGATCTGCGCGACCGAGAAGATCACGACGATCAGGGCGTACGGCGCGTAGGCGCGCACGACCTCGCCGCGCGGGTCGGCCTCGTCCAACTCCTCGCTGCGGGTGCCGGTGAGCACGGACGCGCGTACGGACTCGGTGGCGGGTACGCGCGCGTGGGGTACGGCGACCAGGGCGGCGGCGCCCAGCAACGCGGCGCCGATGTCGGCGAGTTGCGCGGAGACGTAGTTGGAGGCGACGAACTGGCCGACGGCGAAGGCGACTCCGCACACCAGGGCGGGCACCCAGGTCTCGCGCAGCCCGCGGCGTCCGTCCACCAGGAAGACCAGCAGGAGCGGCACCACGAGGGCCAGCAGCGGGGTCTGACGGCCCACCACGGACGCGACGGTGTCCAGCGGGAGTTCCGTCACCTGGGCGAGCGTGACGACCGGTGTGCCCATGGCGCCGAAGGCGACGGGCGCGGTGTTGGCGACCAGCGCGACGACGGCCGCGCGCACCGGGTCGAAGCCGAGCGCGACGAGCATGACGGAGCAGATCGCGACGGGCGCCCCGAAGCCGGCGAGGGCCTCCAGGAGGGCACCGAAGCAGAAGGCGACGACGAGGGCCTGGATGCGGGGGTCGTCGGAGAGCCGCCCGAAGGAGCGGCGGAGGATGTCGAAGTGCCGGGTGCGGACGGTCATCCGGTACACCCACAGGGCGTTGACGACGATCCACAGGATGGGGAAGAGGCCGAAGACGGCCCCCTGGGCGCCGCTGGAGAGCGTCTGGCCCAGGGGCATGCCGTAGGCGAGCCAGGCGACCAGTACGGCCGCCACGAGGCCCGTGAGGCCCGCGAGATGGGCTTTGAGGCGGACGCCGCCGAGCAGGACCAGGACGATCACCAGGGGCAGGGTGGCGACGAGGGCGGACAGGCCCAGTGAGTCGGCGACGGGTTCCAGTTGCTGGACGTACACGGGCGCCTCCCGGATCCGGTTCCGCGTCCGGGCGCGCTCGGTTCCGGCATGCGGAAAGCGATTTCTCGTTTTGGCTTCCGGAATGGTCGTGTCCGCGCCAAGCCGCCGTCAATGGGCGTGCGTCACTGAGCGGAACATGCACCAAATGCACACGGGAAAGGGGTGGTTGCCGACCGGGAGGTCAGTTGTCGGGCGAGCGCAGCACCCGCAGATGCCCGCGCCGCGCGACCTCCATCGGGTCCGCCGCGCGCCCTCCGCCGGCCTGGGCGGCACGCTCCTGGGGACGGGCCGCCTCGCGGACCGCGTTGGCGAGCGCCTCCAGGTCGTCGCCGCTGGGGCGGGCCGGGGCCGAACCGTCGAGGAGCCGGACGACCTCCCACCCGCGCGGGGCGGTGAGGCGCTCGGAGTGCTCGGCGCACAGGTCGTAGCAGTGGGGTTCGGCGTAGGTGGCGAGCGGGCCGAGGACCGCGGTCGAGTCGGCGTAGACGTACGTCAGCGTCGCGACGGCGGGACGGCCGCAAGCGGTGCGCGAACAGCGACGTACAGGGCTCACGACGTTGGACGGTACCGCACTCTTGAGCGGGCCGCGACGACTCTCCCCCAGGTCACTCCACCGTGTCGTGTTGTGAAGCGCCTCACAGACCTCTCCGAACACACCGCCCTGACCTGCGTAGACACCGCTTTCCGAGATCTCGGACGGTCCTGAACCCGGTCACCACTCGGTACAAACAAGGTCAATTGCCTTGAGTTCGCCGGTCTCGGAGAGATACGGAATCGAGCCCAACCTTGGCTGGAATGGTCATCCGGCGACATGCCGTACGAGGCGGCCGAAGACCGCCCGGACACCGCGTGGGCCCCGGGCACCCGGTCCCGCCGGGGACTACGCTTCACCAGTGATGGACAACCCCGTACCGCCCCGTGCCGCCGGCCCCGGGCCCCGCCGACGTGATCGCCACGGCCGGGGCATGCGCGGCCCGATCGCGCCGCCCCAGGTGCCGCTCGCGGCCAGCCGCGCCGAGGCGTTCGCGGACCTGGTGCAGGACTCCGTGGAGCGCCTGGAACGCCGGTGGCCGCAGCTCGCCGACATCGATTTCCTCGTGCTGGAGGTGCCCCGCCTCGACGGCCGCGACTGGAACGAGGAGTCGGTGCCCCTGGGCGGCACGATTCCCGCGCGCGAGGGACGCCCCGCGCGCGTGGTGGTCTACCGCCGTCCCGTGGAGATCCGCACCAAGGGCCGCGACGAACGCGCGGCCCTGGTGCACGAGGTCGTCGTCGAGCAGGTCGCCGAGCTGCTGGGGCTCACACCCGAGACCGTCGACCCGCGCTACGGCGAGGACTGACCGGCTACTTCTGGAGCACCGACAGGTCCTGGTCCGCCTCCGGCACCGCGACCATGCCCCGGTCGTCCGGCAGCGTCTGCACCGTGAAGCCGGGAACGCCGTCCTCGGTGGCCTTCAGGGTCCGGGCCGCGTAGACCGGCCCGCCCGACACCGGCTCCACCGTCAGCGCGTACGTGCCCTTCAGACCGCTCGGGACCGGAAGTTCGACGTCCTGGGTGGTGCCGCCCTTGATCGTGTACGTCTTCGAGGCCGCCGTACCGCCGCCGCTGCCCGCCGACGCGGTCACCTTGACCACGGCGGAGCCGCTGGGAGCCACCAGGGACAGCGTGGCGCCCTTGGCGGTGTTGTCGGCGACCGTCGCGCGCGTGCCCACCGCGCGCGTGGCGGGGATGAACGCGGTCTCCTTCTTGGCGCCCTTGCCGCGGGTGACCCGGACCGCGGCGACGACCGGCACGGACTGGTCCGTGGGCGTCAGGACCAGCGAACCGGCCTCCCCGCGCGTGACGTCGCCCAGGTCGACGCCGGTCGTCATACCTGCCTTGACGTGCAGCGTCTCGTTCCCCGCCGGGGTGATCAGCCCGGACGGCGAGGCGAGCCTCACCTTGAGGTCGGCGTCGGCGTCACCGGGCGTGAAGGCGACCAGGCGCACCTCGGTGGCGTCCTTGGGGATGCCCGGCAGGACGAGGCTGCCCGCCGGGTCCGTGGAGGCGGCCAGCCAGTCGCCGCCGATCTTGTCGTCCAGGGCCTGTACGGCGGCCCCGACCCGTCCGCTGCGGACGTTGACGTGCACGGTCACGTCGGTCTGCTCGGCGCTGACCAGCGTGGACAGCAGGATCGGCTCGCTGGAGTGCGGCGGGACGGTGATGTCCTCGCCGGTCGGGGCCTCCAGGAAGCCGTCCTTGCCGTAGAGCTCGATGTCGACGACGGCCGCCGAGTCGTCCGGGTTGGTCAGGTGCACGTAGTCGGTGCGGTCGGCGGCGGTGCTCGCGCCGGGGAACCAGAACTCCGTGTCGGCCGGGGTGCAGTTGACGCCCTGGAGACCGCGTCCGGTGCCCGCGGCGACCTCGGTGGTCTCCTGCACGGTCCAGCCGGGCGCGAACTTCCCCTCGGCGGTGCCGATGAGCGCGGGCGAGTCCCCGCCGGAGGTGTCCCCGGTGACCGGCGCGCCGGGCTCCTTGGGGGTGAGGACCGGCTTCTCGGCCTTCTTCTTGCCGGACTTCTCCCCGCCTTCGGACTCCTGTGCCGCGGCGACGAGTTCGGCCTCGCCGTCGCTCGCCGCGCCCTTCGTGACGGGCGTGAAGGACGTGTACGACGTCTCGGCGAGGTCGGAGGTGCTCGGACTCGGGCAGAGCAGGCTCGTGCGCTCCACGGGCAGCTCGGCGGCCGCCTTGGCGGTGTCCGGGCCGGAAGCGTCGGGCGTGGTGAGCGTGGCGAACCCGGTGACGGCGGCGAGGGCGGCCGCGCAGGCGATCAGGGACACGGTGGTGCGGTTCACTGCTGGCTCCCGTCGGGACGCTCGCCGCCGTGCTGCTGCGGCTGCGCCGGGTCGTACGTCGCGTCGTAACCCTGGTCGTACGGCTGTCCGTACTGGTCGTACGACGACTGCTGCCCGCCCTGTCCGCCGTACGCGTACGGGTCGTACTGGCCGCCCTGGTAGGGGTCCGCGTAGCCCTGCTGGTCGTAGCCGCCCGCCGGGTACTGCTGGGCGGCCTGGTACTGGTCGCCGGCGTAGCCGTTGTAGTCGTTGGCACCCGCGTAACTCGCCTGGTCCCACTCTCCGTAGGCCTGCTGCTGCGGAACGGCGACCGGGGTCTCCTCCGGAGGAGGAGACGTGGACTCGTCGCCCTGGGCGGCCTCTTCGGCCTCGGCCTGGGCGCGCAGACGGCGGGCGCGGCGGCCCTCGCCCTCCATCGCCTGGGCGGGGATGGCCCGCTCCTCCTCGGGGAGGTCGTCGTCGATGTCGCGGCGGCGGCCCGGCAGGGCGAGCACCACGAGGACGACGGAGAGCGAGCCCTGCGCCCACAGCCAGGCGGTGTGGGTGATCGGGTCGTCGTAGACGACGTCCAGCCTGCCGCCGGAGGCCGGGAGTTCGAAGCCCTGGGCCCAGCCGTCGACCGTCTTGGCGGCGAGCGGCTTGCCGTCCAGGGTGGCCGTCCAGCCCTCGGCGGCGGTGTCGGCGAGGCGCAGGACGCGGCCGTCGGCGCCGGCCGGGATCGTGGTGTGGATCTCGACGGGCCCCGCGGCGACGAGCGTCGGGGTGCCGGAGCCGCTGACGATGGTGGCGCGGGCGACGTCCTGGTCGACCCGCCACAGCGCGCTGCCGTTCTGCTGGCTGAGCCTGGTCAGGCCCGGGGTGGCGTCCAGGACGCGGGTCACCTCGCGCGGGGCGCCCTTGTGGACGAGGACGTAGCGCACCGCGAACTTGCCGAGCTGGTCGGACTGGTCGGCGCCGGAGCCGGCGACGAGGTTGGCGACGACCTTGTCGAGGCGGCTGTTCTCGCCGTCGGAGGCGGAGAGTTCGGCGTCGCCGAGGCGGGCGCCGGAGCCGCGGACCAGGGTGTAGCCGACGTGGGCGGTGGAGTCGCTGTCGAGGACGAGGGTGCGGGGCCGGTCGCGGTTGTTGCTGTCCTCGGCGACGAACGCGGGCACCTGGACCGGGTCGCGCCGCTCCAGGGGGCCGTCGGCGCCGCGCAGCATCCATCCTGCGGCGACGAGCAGCGGGCCCGCGGCGGCGGCGAAGGCGATCAGCGCGGCGACCGGCTGGCGCCAGCCGAAGCTCTGCTCGGCCACACGCGCGCGTGCCCCGTCGGCACCGAGCACGGCGGCCGCCAGGAGGGCGATGCCGTAGACGAGGGTGGCCGGGCCCGCCCAGGTCGAGCCGTTGGACAGGACCGCGAGGACGAGGCCCACCAGGGCGACCGCCCAGGCCGCCCAGATGCCGAACTGGCGCTCCGAGCGCAGCAGGGCGGCCAGCGCGGCCAGGACGACGCCGATGAGCATCAGCCCGCTGACCGTGCCGGGGCCGCCGGGGCTGGCGCCGAGCAGGTCGGTGGCGGAGGCGGCCGAGGAGCCGTACTCCAGCCCCGCCTCGTCGAAGAAGCCGAACGGGAGGAGCGTCAGCGACCAGGGCGCGAGGATCAGCAGGGGTGTGCCGAGCTGGGCCAGGAAGCGCAGGCCGTAGGCGGTGATGTCGGCGCGGCGCACGGCCAGGACGCCGAGGCCGAGGATCAGCGCGATCGGCCAGATGATCGGCGTGAACGCGGTGGTGATCGTCAGCAGCAGGGCGTACGCCCAGGTGGCGCGCCAACTGCCGCGCGCGTCCGAGGTGTTCGCGAGACCGCTGGCCGCGACGCCCGCGCGGGCGATGAGCGGCAGCAGGATCGCGAGGACGGCGGTGCCGAGGCGGCCGCCGGCCAGCGCGCCGGTGGCGGCGGGCAGGAAGGCGTAGACGACGGCCGCCCACGCGCGCAGGAGCCGCGACTCGACGAGCGGGCGGGAGGCGAAGTAGGCGGTGAGGCCGGCCAGGGGCACCGAGCAGACCAGCAGGACCGTGATCGCGAGGCCCGTCGACCCGAACAGCAGGGAGGCGAACATCGCGACGATCGCCAGGTAGGGGGGCGCCGAGGTGGTGCCTCCGGCGCCGACCGCGTGCCAGGAGTCCAGGTAGCGCGACCACAGCTCGCTCGAGTCGGCCGGGGCGGGCAGCAGGGCGCCGCCCGCGAGCGCGCCGCCGCCGAGGAGTTCACGGCAGGCGGCCAGGGAGACGAGCAGCAGCACCAGGAAGAGCACCGGGCCCGGCTTGCGGGCGATGCGCTTCACGCGCGCGAACTGCTCGATCTCCAGGAAGTCGGCGTCGTCGCCGCCGGGCCCGGACTCGACCGCGCCGCCGTGCCGTCCCGCGCCCGAGGTCGCCTCGGGGTCGGAGCTGCCGACGAGGCTGCCGGCGGCCTGTTCGACGGTGGCCCGCACGGTCGCGCCGGGCGGCGGGAACAGCGCCCGCAGCTCGCCCTTGTCGACCACCGGGGCACCGCGCCTGCGGCGCCCGGCGATGATCCGCTCGGGCCGCAGCACGGTGCCCAGCAGACCGCGGATCTCGTCGAGGGCCTGTCCGGGGACCTTGCCGACGAGATAGGCGACCGTGCGCAGGACGGTGCCGACGACGAGCCGGAACAGGACCCAGGGCAGCAGGGCCGTACGGCTGTTGACGAGCAGGGTGTAGGCGGCGCCGGCCTTGTCGACCTTGTGCGGGGAGGCCGCGGTGCGGCCCACGCAGTCGACGGCGCGGCGCTCGCGGGAGGCCGCCTCGGCGTGGCGTACGACCGCCTCGGGGGCGATGAGGACGCGGTGCCCTGCGGCCGTGGCGCGCCAGCACAGGTCGACGTCGTCGCGCATCAGGGGCAGCCGTCGGTCGAAGCCGCCGAGCTGCTCGAAGACGTCGCGGCGCACCAGCATGCCCGCGGTGGAGACGGACAGCACGGACCGGACGTGGTCGTGCTGGCCCTGGTCCTGCTCGCGGCGGTCCAGGCCGGTCCAGCGGCGGCCGGAGTGGGCGATGGTGACGCCGACCTCCAGCAGCTGCCGCTTGTCGTACCAGCCGCGGAGCTTGGGGCCGACGACGGCCACGTCGTCCCGGCCGAGCTCCAGCTCGTTCTCCACGACCCTCAGCAGCTCGGCGAGGGCGTCGGGCTCGGGGGCGCAGTCGTCGTGCAGCAGCCACAGCCACTGGACCGGCTCGCCGTACGGGAGCTCCGGCATGTCGTAGGCGTCGTCGCGCCACGTGCGCGTGACGGGGTCCCAGCCGCTGGGCCGCTTCAGGTACGGCAGCTCCTCGGGGGTGAGGAGGGGCGCGCTGCGGTTGGCCTCCTCGACGGCCTGGCCGAAGCCGGTGCGGCGGGCGAGGTGCAGCACCCGGTCGGGGCCGAGGGACTCGGTGACCAGCTGCGCGGAGTCGTCGGCGCTGCCGGTGTCGGCGGCCACGGCGAACTGGACGGGGCGCTCCTGGCCGAGCAGCCCGGCGAGCGCGTCCGGGAGCCAGCGGGCGCCGTCGTGGGAGACGAGGACCGCGGTCACCACATGACGCGGGAACTCAGGAGTGGCAGCGTCGTGAGCTGCCGTGTGGCTGTGCACGGACATCGAGGTACGGGCCCCGGTTCGGTGGACTGCGGTGGACGCCTGTGCCCCGAGGGGGCAGCGGGGCGTCTCGGACGAGCGACCACACTATCGGCTGGGCATGTCGACGGCCCGCCGCCTGTGGACAAGCCACCTGCGACGGGCCGTAAGTCCCGTATGTACGTGCGTGCGTCTACGTACGCACGCGTGCCGCTCGTCTCAGACGGCGGCCTTCTTCAGGCGGCGCCGCTCGCGCTCGGACAGGCCGCCCCAGATGCCGAACCGCTCGTCGTTGGCGAGGGCGTACTCCAGGCACTCGGAGCGGACTTCACAAGCCAGGCAGACCTTCTTGGCCTCGCGGGTGGAGCCACCCTTCTCGGGGAAGAAGGACTCGGGGTCGGTCTGGGCGCACAGCGCGCGCTCCTGCCAGCCGAGTTCCTCGTCCGCGTCGTCGACCAGCAGTTGCTGCACCAGCTCGGTCATGTGCGCCCCTCGTCTGTCTTTCGCGTCCCCGTGATCTAGCCGTTACCGATGTCGGCTGAACGACACGAGTGAAATTACAAGTGTGCTGCTCCGGGCGAGTCAAGCCGAGATCTGCTATTGGGCCCCTTATTCACTCTGCGGAACCAAGGCCTAGCGGAAAGTGTTCAAATCGCCATAAACCTTGACAAGCAGATGGGGCCTGCGGGGTTTCCGACCCGTGCAGGACCTGTACGGAGGAGGACGCCCAGGAGTGCGTTCCCGTTCCGTGCGCGCCCGGTTGTGCGCCATGTGTCCCGGTAGACACCTGAACAAACCTTTCACCTCAGAGATGAACCGGATGAGGTGAAACATGTCCCACATGCCGGTGTCGAGTTGACAGTGCGGGTGTGAACCGCTGTCCTTGTGGGCATGCTCGCGAACTTGGCACTCACCTCGACCCGCACCGCCGGGTCCCACGGTGCTGCCCGCGCGCGCTGTAGCTGTTGCTGTCCCAGCTGTTGAGCGTCACCCGCTCCGGCTGAAGGCCGAGTCGCCCCGCGACTCGGCTCTTCTGTTCCCCTCTGACCTTTCTTTCACTGAGGAACCAGCACACCCCATGAACAGCGACAACGACCTCCAGATCGCCGGCGACATCCTTGAGGTCCCGCACCTGCTCCAGGCTCCGCGCGAGCACCCGGCCACCGTCGCCGAGTTCGTCGGCCTGGCCCGCTCCATCGCGGCCGACCGCGCGCAGTGGGAGCACCTGGTGGAGTACGACGCGACCTCGCGCTGGTACCACCGGCTGCGCACCGGCCCGGGCTACGAGGTGTGGCTGCTGTCCTGGGTGCCCGGTCAGGGCAGCGGACTGCACGACCACGGGCAGTCCTCCGGCGTGCTGACCGTCCTGGACGGCGAGCTGACCGAGCGGACCGAGCGCGGCACGCGCGCGTTGAGCGCCGGTTCGCAGCGGGTGTTCGCGCCGGGCTATGTGCACGAGGTCGTCAACGACGCGCTGGAGCCGGCGGTCAGCCTGCACGTCTACTACCCCGGCCTGACCGAGATGCCGATGCACACGGCGTGCACCGCCGCGCCCGCGACGTACGACGAGGTCGACGTCGTGACCGCCTGACGCGTTGTCGTACCCGCCTGCGAGACTTGCTTCCATGCGAATCGTGGTTCTGGCAGGCGGCATCGGCGGTGCCCGTTTCCTGCGCGGTCTGAAGCAGGCCGTGCCGGACGCGGACATCACGGTCATCGGCAACACCGGGGACGACATCCACCTCTTCGGGCTGAAGGTCTGCCCGGACCTCGACACGGTGATGTACACGCTCGGCGGCGGCATCAACGAGGAGCAGGGCTGGGGCCGGGCCGACGAGACCTTCCATCTCAAGGAGGAACTCGCGGCGTACGGCGTGGGCCCGGAGTGGTTCGGGCTCGGCGACCGGGACTTCGCCACACACATCGTGCGGACGCAGATGATCGGCGCCGGATACCCGCTCAGCGCGGTCACCGAGGCGCTCTGCGACCGCTGGAAGCCGGGCGTGCGGCTGATCCCGATGTCCGACGACCGCGTGGAGACCCATGTGGCGGTCGAGGTCGACGGCGAGCGCAAGGCCGTCCACTTCCAGGAGTACTGGGTACGGCTGCGGGCCTCGGTCCCGGCGGAGGCGATCGTGCCGGTCGGCGCCGAGCAGGCGAAGCCCGCGCCGGGCGTCCTGGAGGCCATCGCCGAGGCGGACGTCATCCTCTTCCCGCCGTCCAACCCGGTCGTCTCGGTCGGCACGATCCTCGCCGTGCCCGGCATCCGCGAGGCCATCGCCGAGGCCGGGGTGCCGGTGGTGGGCCTGTCCCCCATCGTCGGGGACGCGCCCGTGCGCGGCATGGCCGACAAGGTGCTCGCCGCGGTGGGCGTGGAGTCGACGGCCGCGGCGGTGGCCGAGCACTACGGCTCGGGGCTGCTGGACGGCTGGCTCGTCGACACCGTCGACGCGGGCACCGTCGAGCGGGTCGAGTCGGCGGGGATCCGCTGCAAGGCCGTACCGCTGATGATGACGGATCTCGACGCGACCGCCGCGATGGCCCGGGAGGCGCTGGCGCTGGCGGAGGAGGTGCGGGGGGCGTGAGCGCGGAGGGGTTCCGTGTGTGGGCCGTGCCGGGTCTTCCCGAGATCTCGGCCGGTGACGATCTCGCCAAGCTGATCGCCGCGGCCGAGCCCTCGCTCGCCGACGGGGACGTGCTGCTCGTCACCTCGAAGATCGTCTCCAAAGCGGAGGGACGGGTCGTCGAGGCGGCGGACCGGGAGGCGGCGATCGACGCCGAGACGGTGCGGGTGGTGGCGAGACGTGGTGCGCTGCGGATCGTCGAGAACCGGCAGGGGCTGATCATGGCGGCGGCCGGGGTCGACGCCTCCAACACCCCCGCCGGGACGATCCTGTTGCTGCCCGAGGATCCTGACGCGTCCGCGCGCGCGATCCGTGACGGGCTGCGGGATCTGCTCGGCGTCAACGTCGGGGTCGTCGTCACCGACACCTTCGGGCGACCGTGGCGTGCGGGGCTCACGGATGTGGCGATCGGCGCCGCCGGGGTGCACGTACTCGACGATCTGCGCGGGGGCACGGACGCGTACGGCAATCCGCTGAGCGCGACCGTCGTCGCGACGGCCGACGAGCTGGCCGCCGCCGGGGATCTGGTGAAGGGCAAGGCCGCCGGGCTGCCTGTCGCCGTGGTGCGCGGGCTGACGCATGTGGTGGGCGACGAGCACGGGGAGGGGGCGGGGGCCATGGTGCGCGGGGCGCGTGACGACATGTTCCGGCTGGGGACCTCCGAGGCGGTACGGCAGGCGGTGACCCAGCGGCGTACGGTGCGGGCCTTCACGGACGAGCCGGTCGACGCGGGGGCCGTGCGGCGGGCGGTCGCCGCCGCCGTGACCGCGCCGGCGCCGCATCACACGACGCCGTGGCGGTTCGTGCTGCTGGAGTCCGCGGAGTCGCGGACGCGGCTGCTGGACGCCATGCGGGACGCGTGGGTCGCGGATCTGCGGCGGGACGGGAAGACCGAGGAGTCGATCGCGAAGCGGGTGCGGCGCGGGGACGTGCTGCGGAACGCGCCGTATCTCGTGGTGCCGTGTCTCGTCATGGACGGGTCGCACGAGTACGGCGATCCGCGGCGGGACGGGGCCGAGCGGGAGATGTTCGTCGTCGCGACCGGGGCGGGCGTGCAGAACTTCCTCGTCGCGCTGGCCGGGGAGCGGCTGGGGTCGGCGTGGGTGTCCTCGACGATGTTCTGCCGGGATGTCGTGCGTGAGGTGCTGGGGCTGCCGGAGGAGTGGGATCCGATGGGGGCGGTGGCGGTCGGGCATCCGGCGGAGGAGCCTCGGCCGCGGGGCGAGCGGGATGCGGGGATGTTCATCGAGGTGCGGTGAGGAGGAGGGGCGGGGCTCTAGTCTCTTAGGGGCCTCTCCTCTCTACTCTCCTGGGACCCTCGAACCTCTTTCTCCTGGGGCCCGCTCAGGACCCTCTTCCATCTCTTCGGGACTTCAATCGTGGCTGGACGGTTCGCTCCTCGGCCCACGCGTACGACGGTGCGTGGAGGGCATGTCGCGGTGCCCGGGGGTGTGCCTCGGCCGGTGGCCGCGCCTGGGCGGACGCGTACGTATGTGCCTGAGGGGCCGCTGGATCTCGGGCTGGTGCTCGGGCCGTTGCGGCGGGGGCCTGCCGATCCCACGTTTCGGACGATGCCGGACGGGTCTGTGTGGCGGGCCAGTCTGACGCCTGTCGGGCCGGGGACGCTTCGGGTCGGTGTGCGCGGTGGGGAGGTGCTCGGGGAGGCGTGGGGGCCGGGGGCGGAGTGGCTGCTCGACGGGTTGCCCGAGCTGCTCGGTGCGGCTGACGATCCGTCGTTGTTCGTGCCTCGGCATCGGCTCGTGGCCGCTTCTCGGCATCGGCGGCCGGGGTTGCGGTTGGGGCGGACCGGGCTGGTGATGGAGTCGTTGATTCCGTCTGTGCTTGAGCAGAAGGTCACCACCGATGAGGCCTATCGGGCTTGGCGGTTGCTCGTGCGGAAGTTCGGGGAGCCGGCGCCGGGGCCCGCGGGTGTGGTCGGGGGGCGGATGTGGGTGATGCCTTCGCCTCGGACGTGGGCGTTGATTCCGTCCTGGGAGTGGCATCGGGCCGGGGTCGACAACAAGCGGGCGTCGACGATTCTGCGGGCCGTGCGGGTTGCTGCGCGGCTGGAGCAGGCTGTGGCCATGTCTGTGGGGGAGGCTCAGGCTCGGTTGGAGGTGGTGCCGGGGGTGGGGCCGTGGACGTCTGCGGAGGTTGTGCAGCGGAGTCATGGGGCGGCGGATGCGGTGACGGTGGGGGATCTGCATCTGCCGGGGATCGTGGGGTGGGCGCTTGCCGGGGATCGGGATGCGGATGACTCCGTGATGCTGTCGTTGCTGGAGCCGTATGCGGGGCAGCGGCATCGGGCGGCTCGGTTGATCTTGTTGAGCGGGCGTACGCCGGGGCGGCGGGCGCCTCGGATGCCTCGGATGCCTCGGGGGGATATCGGGCGGTTGTGATGTGGGTGGGGGTGCGCGTGGGGCTTTTCTCGCCCCCGCCGCCCCTACCCGTCCCTCCCCCAGAGGGGGGACCCCCACCAGGGGCTGCCGCCCCTTCGACCCCGCCCTTCCTGGGGGCTGCGCCCCCAGACCCCGCCTTTTCGGCCCTTAAGGGGCCTCGTCCTCAAACGCCGGACGGGCTGGAATTACCTGGGCCGGCAGCGAGAGGCTCAGCCGTCAGCGGGTGGGTGGGGGATTGCCTGGACCGGCGGTGAGAAGGGAAGCCACCAGTCGGTGGGTGCGGGGGTCGGGGCGGTCTTCCCTCGCCCCACACACCCGCACCGTCCCTCTCACTGGTCCGACGAGAAGCGCACTGCCCCCGGCGGGATCATCGCGTCGCACCACACCCTCGCGCCGTCTCGGAGTTCGTTGTCGGCGCCTACTACCGCGCCGTCTCCGATGACCGTGTCGGTGAGGACCGAGCGTTCGCCTACGCGGGCGGCTGTGCCGATCAGGGAGTCTGTGATCACCGCGCCTGGTTCGATGACCGCGTTGGGGAGGATGACGCTGCCGGAGATTCTTGTGCCCTCGGCGATGAAGGCGCCCTCGCCGACCACCGTGCCGGCGGTCAGTTTGGCGTCGGGGGCGACGGTGGCCGTCGGGAGGATGAGGCGGTCGCCGCAGCGGCCGGGGACGGCGGGAGAGGGGGCGCGGCCCAGGACCAGGTCGGCTGAGCCTCGTACGAAGGCTGCCGGGGTGCCCAGGTCCAGCCAGTAGGTGGAGTCGACCATGCCCTGGAGGTGGGCTCCGGTCGCCAGCAGGTCCGGGAACGTCTCGCGTTCCACCGAGACCGGGCGGCCGGCCGGGATCGTGTCGATCAGGGAGCGGCGGAAGACGTAGGCGCCCGCGTTGATCTGGTCGGTGACGATCTCTTCCGGGGTTTGGGGCTTTTCCAGGAAGGCCTGGACTCGGCCTGTTTCGTCCGTCGGGACCAGGCCGTACGCCCTTGGGTCCGGGACCTTCGTGAGGTGGAGGGAGACGTCTGCGTTCGTCTGCTGGTGGGTGGCTACCAGTGCCGCGATGTCCAGGCCCGTCAGGATGTCGCCGTTGAAGACCAGGATCGGGTCGTCCGGGGCGGAGTGGAGGCGGGAGGACACGTTGCGGATCGCGCCGCCCGTTCCCAGGGGCTCCTTCTCCGTCACGTATTCGATGTGCAGGCCCAGTGCCGAGCCGTCGCCGAAGTGGGGTTCGAAGACCTCCGCCAGATACGACGTGGCCAGGACGATGTGGTCGACGCCCGCCGCTCTCGCTCTCGCCAGCTGGTGGGTGAGGAAGGGGACGCCGGCCGCGCGGACCATCGGTTTGGGGGTGTTCACCGTGAGCGGGCGCAGCCTCGTGCCCTTGCCGCCGACCAGGAGGATCGCTTCTGTCACCTGTCGTCTCCGCTTCCTGCCGGTGACCGGCCGAACCGTCTTTCGGCCGGTCAGTGTATGCAGACCGTTGTGCGGCGCTTTCGGCGGCAGTGCGGTGATGATGCTCCGCCTCTTGCCCCCGTCGGCGGTGGAGATGCCCGAATGCGATCCCCCGGTTCCCCCGGTTCCCCCGGTCCCCTCGGTTCGCCCGGTTCGCCCGGTTCCTCAACGTCCCTGGTACTGGGCCGCGGTCGCGCGGGCCGAGCCGAGCTTGCGGTAGAGCTGCCAGCCGGGGCAGGCCGTGGAGAAGCCGTCGCGGTGGCCGGAGATCACGTTCAGTCGTACGTTCCTGCCTTTGCGGTAGAGGTTGCCACCTCCCGACTTCAGGTATGTCTTGCCGCGTGGATTCGCGCCGTACAGTCCGAGCTTCCAGGCCGTGATCCGCGCGACGGCCTTCACCGCCGCGGCGGACGGGCGGCTGTAGCCGAAGGTGCCGAGGACGGCGATCCCCATGCTGTTGGTGTTGAAACCGAGAGTGTGGGCGCCCAGGACCGGCTTGGCCACACCCCCGGCGCGGCCCTCGTAGATGCGGCCGCACTTGTCGACGAGGAAGTTGTAGCCGATGTCTCGCCAGCCCATGCTCTTGACGTGGTAGCGGTAGATACCGCGAATGACGGAGGCGGACTGCGAGCAGCGGTAGCCGTTCCCGGTGGCCGTGTGGTGCACGAAGGCCGCCTTCACCTTCTTCGTGTAGACGAACTTCTTCTCGCGCAGCTTCTCGTTCGCGCCCCAGCCGCGCCGGGTGACGATGCGGGGCCGCGGGCCGATCTTCGGCCTCACCCGCTGGCTCTCCGTCAGTTCACCGGCCCGCAGGGAGAACAGTTCGTGCTCGGTCTGCGTGCGGTCGAGCGCGGGGATCTCGGTGGCGCCCAGGGGGGCCAGGTCGGCGTTGGCCGCCGAAGCCGCGGAGGCGGCCGAAGCGGCCGAGGCGGCGCCGAACTCGGTGCCGAGGGAGCCGGCTCGTGGGTCGCCCACGGGGGCGCCCTGCGGGACCGCCGCCTCCCCGGGGTCCACCAGTTCCAGACGCAGGCCCGAGGGCAGAGCCCCGGTTCCCGCCCCTACGGCTCCCTCCCCTACCGCCCGCTCCCCCGAGCCCCCCAGTACCCGCTCCCCCACACGCTCCTCCGCCCCCGCACGCACGCGTACCTCCACGCCGTCCGAGTCCCCCACCCACAGCGGCGCCGTCGCCCCCCGCACCCGGCCCGAGGCGCGCTCGGCCGTGTCGGGGTCGGCGCCGTCGTCGCCATAATGCGTCTCGACGTCCTGCCAGCCGGACCACGCGCCCGAGACGGCGGCACGCGTGCGTACCTGGACGCGGCCGTGCAGCTCGGTGTCCGGGTTGTCCCAGACGACACCGACGAGGGAGAAACGGTGCACGTCGCTCCGGGACAGGCTCGCCGAGCCGAGGGCTCTGCTGGTGCCGAGGAGCGGCAGTGACTGGGTGCTGCCGGGGACGGACACTTCCGCGCTCGGCACCGGGCGCGCGACGGTCGCGGCGGCGGGCGGGGTCAGCGGAAGGGCCAGTGCGGCCGCGCAGGTGACACCGATCGAGGAAGCAAGAAATCCATGCATGTCATCGATAGTGGACATATTCAGATGTATCCGGCCATCCGGGAACTGACGGTCCGTCGGCCGAACCGGTGACCCGGCGCAGCCCGAGCACCTCGTCGCGCTCCGCCCCGTCCGCGTACGCTTGCGCGGGTGAACTCCACCGACCGCACCCCCGCCGACCTGCTGCGTTCCGCGCTCGCCGCGGACGCCGGACGCCCCCTGGTGACCTTCTACGACGACGCCACGGGCGAGCGTGTCGAACTGTCTGTCGCCACCTTCGCCAATTGGGTGGCCAAGACCGCCAATCTGCTCCAGGGCGAGCTCTCCGTGGAACCCGGTGACCGGGTCGCGCTGCTGCTGCCCGCGCACTGGCAGACGGCGGTGTGGCTGCTCGCCTGTTCCTCGGTGGGCGTGGTCGCGGACGTCGGCGGTGACCCCAAGGCGGCCGACGTCGTGGTGAGCGGGCCCGACACGCTGGACGCGGCGCGGGCGTGCTCCGGCTCGCGTATCGCGCTCGCGCTGCGGCCGTTGGGCGGGCGGTTTCCGCAGACCCCCGACGGGTTCGCCGACTACGCCGTCGAGGTGCCGGGGCAGGGGGATCGCTTCGCTCCCTTCGCGCCGGTCGATCCTGACGAGCCCGCGCTCATCGTGGCCGGGCGGGAGTTCAGCGGGGCGGAGGTTGTGGAGCGGGCGGTCGCGGAGGCGGCGGCGCTTGGGCTGACGGGGCCTGGGTCTCGGTTGCTGTCGGGGCTGTCGTACGACACCTGGGAGGGGTTGTCAGCGGGGCTGTACTCCGCGCTCGCCACCGGGGGGTCCGTGGTGCTGTGCCGGAATCTGGAGCAGCTGGGTGAGGAGTCGCTGGCCAAGCGGATCGAGAGTGAGCGGGTCACGGCCACGCATCGCTGAGAGGTAGGCCTCCCTCCCCCATCCGGCCCACCACCACCCGCCCCACCCCTCCCATCCACGCCATGGTCGTAAGAGCAGCCCGCACTACACGCTCGTACGTCATGAGGGGTGGATTTCGTCGTGGCCGACACCGTAGGTACGCCCTCCACAGGCACCCTCGGTCCGGGAGCGGGGGCGTCCGCCACGGGGCGGGGGCTGATACGGCGGCGGCGTCGGCGGTGGCTGGGGTACGGGGCGGTCGGGGTGGCCGTCAGCGTCCTCGCGGCTGTCGGGGCCGGGTGGGCCGTGTACGCGAAGCTCGACGGGAACATCACGCCGGACAACGCCGCCGCCGCGGAGCTCGCGCGGTACGAGAAGGAGCGGCCGACCGCGCTCGTCAAGGACGCGCAGAACATCCTGCTGATCGGGTCCGACTCGCGGTCCGGGGACGGGAACGGGCGGTACGGGCGGGACTCCGGGACCGAGCGGTCCGACACCACGATCCTGTTGCATCTCGCCGCCGGGCGGCGCAGCGCCACCGCCGTCTCGCTGCCCCGGGATCTGATGGTGGACGTGCCCGCGTGTCTGCGTCCGGACGGCACCCGTACCGAGCCGATGTTCGCGATGTTCAACTACGCCTTCCAGAAGGGCGGTTCGGCGTGCACCATCCGAACCGTCGAGAAACTCACGGGAGTTCGAATCGACCATCATGTGGTCGTCGACTTCCACGGGTTCAAGGACATGGTGGACGCGGTCGACGGCGTACGGATCTGTCTGGACGAGCCCATCCACGACAAGGCGGCCAAGCTGGAGCTGCCGGCGGGGCGGGTGACGCTCGACGGCGAGCAGGCGCTCGGGTATGTGCGGGCCCGCAAGTCGCTCGGGAACGGCAGCGACACCGACCGGATGGACCGGCAGCAGCGGTTCCTGGCGGCGCTCGTCAACAAGGTGCAGAGCAATGACGTCCTGCTGAATCCGGTGAAGCTCTATCCCGTGCTGGACGCGGCCACTTCGTCACTCACCACGGACCCCGATCTGGCGAACTTGCGCGGTTTGTACGAACTCGTACGCGGACTGCGTCACATCCCCACCGAACGTGTGCAATTCCTGACCGTGCCCCGGGAGTCGTACACCTACGACACCAATCGCGACCAGCTCGTACAGGCCGAGGCCGAGAAGTTGTTCGAACGGCTGCGTACGGATGCGCCAGTGGCGGTCGCCGAGGAAGTTCCCGAGGATTCCGCTACAAAAAGCCCCAATTCGAGCGACGGTTCGCAAGAAGAAGCGGATGTCTACGAGGAGTCGTACGACTACGACGAGTACGGGGACTACGAGGACTACGGGGACTACTACGACGGGAAGTCCGGTGCCAAGCGGCCCGATGAGCCCGCCGCCGCCGTTTCGCCCGCGCCGACGTTCCGCGGGAACACCGCCGCCGAGGACACCTGTAAGTAAAGCGATTGCCAAGGGCGCGCACAGTTGTCCTGGGAAATAGGGCGGATTGACCGGTTGTAGGGACGTGGAATTTGTCACCGTCGTCGCCTGGCAATGAACTGGGCGGATAGTGTGAGCGCTCCTGTGCATCCGGCCCGCGAGTTCTTCCTCGGGTCGGGCACTGTGACCGAGACCCGAGCGCCTTTGAGGGGGAAGGCGCCGCGTGGCCCCGACGGAGGATTCAGACAACCGTGGACGCGCAAGGCCGTGGGCGGGCGGACGACATCGACCCCGCAGACCAGTGGGTACTCAATCCGAGCACTGGCGAATACGAACTGCGACTGACTCCTTCCGCACCGCAATCAGCGGTGCCGGGACCCCGCAGATCCACCCCCCGTCCCAGCGACCTGGGAGGGGCGGGGCGCAGCCGTACGGCGGCCCCCGGACGCGGCCGTACGGCGCCCGCCGAGGCGCCCGGCCGTGATGTGCCGCCGCCGCGCAGACGGCGGGGCGCGCCCGAGGAGCCGCTGCCGGGGCGGCGCAACCGGCGGCCGGTCAAGAAGAAGGCCAGGGGCAAGAAAATACTGCTGTGGACCGGCGGCGTCATGGCGTTCGTCCTCGTCGGCACGGCCGGGTCCGCCTATCTGTACCTCAAGCACCTTGAGGGCAACGTCACGACCGAGGACGTCGGCTCGGTGGCCGACGACGGGTTCAGCAAGGACGAGGCCTTCAACATCCTGATCATCGGCACCGACAAGCGGACCGGGTCGGGCAACGAGGGCTACGGCGACAAGGGCAGCGTCGGTCACGCCGACACCAACATCCTGCTGCACGTCTCCAAGGACCGTACGAACGCGACCGCGATGAGCATTCCGCGCGACCTGATCGTCGACGTCCCCGACTGCGAGGTCGAGGGGGAGAACGGCACCAAGGAAGTCATCGCCGGGACTCAGAACGTCCGCTTCAACACCAGCCTCGGGCAGAGCGGCCGCAACCCCGGCTGCACCATGAAGACCGTCGAGGAGCTCACGGGCATCGACGTGAACCACTTCGCGATGGCCGACTTCAACGCCGTGAAGACGCTGACGACCGCCGTGGGCGGCGTCGAGGTCTGTCTCGCCAAGGACGTCGACGACCCCGACTCGCATCTGAAGCTGTCGGCCGGCAAGCACACCATCGAGGGCGAGACGGCCCTCGCCTTCGTCCGTACCCGGCACAGCTTCGGCAACCAGGGCGACCTGGACCGGATCAAGGTGCAGCAGCAGTTCATGAGTTCGCTGATGCGCAAGATGACCTCCGGCGACACCCTCACCAGCCCGACGAAGCTGATCAAGCTGGCGAACGCCGCCACCAAGGCGCTCACCGTGGACACCGGCATCGGCAAGGCCAGCACGCTCAAGGACGTGGCCCTGGAGCTGAAGAAGGTGCCGATGAAGAACATCACCTTCACCACGGTCCCGGTCACGGACAACCCCGCCGAGGTGGTCAAGGCGACCGTCGTGCCCGATGAGTCGAGGGCCCCGCAGGTCTTCAACATGATCAAGAACGATGTCTCCTTCACCGAGGTCAAGGCCAAGGAGAAGAAGGAGAAGGCGGCCGTCGCCGCCCGGCTGAAGGGCACCAAGTCCGCGGCCTCCGAGGTGCGGGTGCAGATCCTCAACGGCGGTGCCCCGGGCGGCAGCGCGCAGGAGGAGCTCACCTACCTCCAGACCGAGGCGGGCGTCACCAAGTCCGAGAACGCGGGGAACGCCGAGAAGACGCAGAAGACGACGACGCTCGAGTACGACCCCGACCAGGCGGACCAGGCGCGTCGGCTGGCCTCGATCCTGGGGCTGTCGGGATCGATGATGAAGCCGGGCGAGAGCGTCACCAACTCCCAGGGTCTGCCGACCATGACGCTCACTCTGGGAGAGGACTTCAAGGGGGCCGGAGTGAAGATGAACTCCACCTCGGCGACCGTCGCGAACGTCGACAAGACCACGGCGAACGAGGTCAAGTGCGCCAGTTGAGCATGTGAAGTGTGACCTGACAGGCCTGTCGTACGTCTAACAGGACGTGACGGCAGGCCTGTTCAGTGCTGCAAGGGTGGGGAGGGGACGGGGAGATGACCCAGAACAGTGTGCAGGGGGAAGGGACGCGAGGGGGCGTCCAGCGGGGGCGGGAGGGGGCCGCGGAAGGACTCTCGGAAGGGACGGTGCAAGGCCTCTCGGAGGGGAGCGGGGGCAGACACGGCAGACGCCGGGCGGCGGCGCCGCGGCGGGGGCGCCGGGTGCTGCGATGGTCCGCGACCACGCTGTCGGTGCTGATACTCGGCACGGCCGGCGCCGGGTATCTGTACTACGAGCACCTCAACGGCAACATCGGCAAGGGCGAGCGCAGCAGCGGTGACTCCAAGGCGAAGAAGGCCGCGCCGAACGCGGCCGGGCAGACCCCGCTGAACATCCTGCTGATCGGCTCCGACAGCCGCGACTCCGACGAGAACGTGAAGCTGGGCGGCAGCAAGGACAACCGGGGCAATCCGCCGCTGGGCGATGTGCAGATGCTGATCCACCTGTCCGCGGACCGCAAGAGCGCCGCCATGGTGAGCATCCCGCGCGACACCCGGGTCGACATCCCCGAGTGCACCGACCCGAAGACGGAGAAGGTCTTCCCGGCGACCAACGACCTCATCAACACGACGCTGGGCCGTGGCGGGGCCGGCTGCACGCTGGCCACCTGGGAGAACCTCACCGGGGTCTACATCGACCACTGGATGACGATCGACTTCGCGGGCGTGGTGCGGATGGCGGACGCGGTCGGCGGGGTCGAGGTCTGTGTGAACCAGAACGTGTGGGACCACCCGACGGCCAAGGTGCCCGGCGGCTCCGGGCTGAAGATGAGAGCCGGCCGCCACGACGTCAAGGGCAAGGAGGCCCTCCAGTGGCTGCGCACCCGGCACGCGTGGGGCAGTGACCCGCTGCGGGCGCGCGCCCAGCACATGTATCTGAACTCGATGATCCGCACACTGAAGAGCCAGAACGTCTTCACCGACGGCGGGCGCCTGATGGACCTGGCCGAGGCGGCCACGAACTCCCTGACGGTCTCCGAGGAGATCGGCTCCGTGAAGAAGCTGTACGGCCTGAGCAAGCAGCTCAAGTCGGTGCCGACGGACCGGATCACCATGGCGACGATGCCGAACATCCAGGACACGGAGAACAAGGAGCACCTGCTCCCGGAGCCCGCGGGCGCCGCGAAGATGTGGCAGATGCTCCGCGACGACGTGCCCTTCGACGACAAGGGCACGGACGCGAAGAAGAAGACCTCGACCGAGAAGGTCTCCAAGGACCCGGCGGCCGCCGACGGCCAGATCGGTGTCCTGGTGCAGAACGCCACGCGCTCCAGCAGCCTCGGCCCGGTCGGCGGCCGGGCGCGGGCCGTCAGCGACCTGCTCGTGCAGAAGGGCTTCGCCCGGGCGGCGGCGGACACCTCGGGGTCGTTCGCCGAGGAGAAGACCGTGGTGCGCTATCCGAGCGCGGACCTGGAGGGTGACGCCCAGCGGATCGCCAAGTCGCTGGGGATCCCGCTGAGTTCGGTGAAGAAGTCGAGCGAGGTCTCGGGGGTCACGCTCGTCGTGGGAGCCGACTGGCGGGAGGGGACGACGTACCCGAAGCAGTCCGATCCGAAGGCCGGGGACCTGCCGTCGAACTCCGACGAGATCAACGGGGCGGACAGCAGCCCATGCATGGACGTGTACGGGCCGTACCAGTGGTAGAGGGACGGTTGCCGTAGCGAACCGAGGGGGGTCTGTGGGGGTTCACAGGCCCCCACAGCAAACTCCTAAACACCTGCCTGATGATGAGCCGTGCTCACGTCCCCCGGGCCACGGATGTGCTTCGACACCCCGTTCGACAAGGGTTCTCGCGTACGCTTCCGACCAGGCGGACCAGGCACACAGCCGACCGCCGGGCTTGGGGAGGCTCGGTGGTCCGTCAGGTGGCGCAGGGTGGGGAGGGCAGGGAGTTGGCGCAGAGCGTGCATGGAGAGGTGCCCGCGGTCGAGGACACGATGTCCCTCACACCGCAGGCCCCGGCTCCGCCGGCCGAGCACGGCAGGGGGCGGCGCAGAAAGGACGGCCGGAAGCGTACGCGGCGTGTGCTGCGCTGGACCGCGATCACCGTGGCCGTGGTGATCCTCGGTGCCTCCGGCGCCGGTTACCTCTACTACCGGCACCTCAACAGCAACATCAAGAACGACGCCCTGAACATCGGCGACGAGAAGGACCGCGCCGCCGAGTCCAAGGCGAACGCGGCCGGCCAGAAGCCCCTGAACATCCTGCTCATCGGGTCGGACGCGCGGGACACCGCGGAGAACCAGAAGCTCGGCGGCGCCAAGTCCACCTTCGGCAGCGCCCCGCTGGCGGATGTCCAGATGCTGGTGCACGTCTCGGCGGACCGCTCCAACATGTCGGTGGTGAGCATGCCGCGCGACACACTGCTCCAGATACCGAAGTGCACCGACCCCGACACCGGCGAGGTGTACGCGGCGACCACCACCCGCACCATGACCAACCAGTCGCTCGGCCGCGGCGGCCCCGGCTGCACGGTGGCGACCTGGGAGAAGCTCACCGACATCCACATCGACCACTTCATGATGATCGACTTCTCGGGTGTGGTCTCGATGGCGGACGCGGTCGGCGGTGTCCCGGTCTGTGTGGACGCCAACATCTACTCCCACACCTCCACCGGCAGCGGCTCCGGCCTGAAGCTGGAGAAGGGCACCACGTCGATCAAGGGCAAGCAGGCCCTTCAGTGGCTGCGCACGCGCTACGGCTTCGAGGACGGCAGCGACCTCGCCCGCGCCCGCGCCCAGCACATGTACATGAACTCGATGGTCCGCCAGCTGCGCGAGAACGCCACGCTGACCAACCCGGGCAAGCTCCAGAACCTCGCCGAGGCCGCCACGAAGGCGCTGACCGTGGACGACGGCCTGGACACCGTGAAGAAGCTGTACGACCTCGCCGACCAGCTGCGCCAGGTGCCCACCAAGCGGATCACCATGACGACGATGCCGAACCGGTACGTCGGCGCGCGCGTCGAGCCCACCGAGGACGCCGACACGCTGTTCCGGCTGGTCCGCGAGGACATCGCGCTCGACGGCAAGGACAAGAAGAAGACCACGACGGAGACCACGACCTCCGACAAGGCCGCGGCGGACGACAAGATCGGTATCCAGGTGCAGAACGGCACCCGCACCGACACCCTCGCGCCGGTCAGCGGCCGTGCGACCGCGGTGACCGAGCTGCTGGTCTCCAAGGGCTTCACGCAGTCCGCGGCGGACACCTCGACGGCGACCGCCGCGGAGAAGACGCTGGTGCGCTATCCGAGCGTCGACCTCAAGGGCGACGCCCTGCGGGTGGCCAAGGTCCTCGGCATCCCGACCAGCTCCGTGAAGAAGTCCACGGACGTCTCCGGCGTCACCCTGGTCGTCGGCGCGGACTGGCGGTCCGGGACGACGTACGAGGCCCCGGAGGAGTCGGACACCACGCCGGACACGGCGGACGCGATCAACGGCGCCGACACCAGCAAGTGCATGCACGTGAACTCCGACTACACCTGGTAGCCGGTGGCCCGGCGGGCATGACGAGGGCCTACGCCTCCGTCAGCACCGCCGGGCGGCGGGACGCGATGACCTTCCTCGCCAGTGACTTCGGGCTGGTCAGAAAGCCGAAGCCCCACGACATGTGCATGGTGGCCAGCGCGACGGGGATCTGGAGCCGCGCCTTCAGCGGCAGCCCCTTGCCCGCCGGGAACGAGCCGAGAAGGATCGCCGCGAGATAGCCGCCCGGGATCACGAACCCGAGCGGGGTCACCGCCGCGCCCACCACCAGGCCCGCCGCGATCGCGACGACCGCCGTCGGCGGGGCGAGGTAGCGCAGGTTGATGGAGCCGGAGTGGTAGCGGGCCACGACATGGCGCCAGCGGCCGTAGTCCTTGTACTGCTTGGCCAGCGCCTTCACGCTCGGCCGCGGACGGTACGACACCTTCAGCTCGGGCGAGAACCAGATCAGCCCGCCGGCCTCCCTGATCCGGAAGTTCAGCTCCCAGTCCTGGGCGCGGATGAACTCCTCGTTGTAGCCGCCCTGCCGCTCCAGCGCCTCGCGCCGGAACACCCCGAGGTAGACGGTCTCGGCGGCCTGGGCCTCGCCGCCGGTGTGGAAGGCGGCGTTGCCGACCCCGATCTTCGAGGTCATCGCGGCGGCCACCGCGTGCTCCCAGTCGTTCTCGCCCTCGGCGTGCATGATGCCGCCGACGTTCTGCGCGCCGGTCTCCTCCAGGAGCCGTACGGCGGTCGCGATGTAGTTGGGCGAGAGCATGCCGTGGCCGTCGACGCGGACCACGATCGGGTGGCGGGAGGCCTTGATCGCGGCGTTCAGCGCGGCGGGCGTGCGGCCGGTGGGGTTCGGGACGGTGTGGACGCGGGGGTCTTCGCGTACGAGCTCGGCGGCGATCTCGTCCGTACGGTCCGTGGACGGACCGATGGCGATCACGACCTCCATCTCGCCGGCGTACTCCTGCGCGAGGATCGCTTGGACGGCTCCGCGCAGATGCCGTTCCTCGTTGAGGACGGGCATGATCACAGACACGGCGGGGAGCTGCACGTCGGGCTTGGCGTTCATAGGGGGCTCACGTTACCGCGAACGGGGGACACCGGTGCGCCCGCCCGGGGCGGCGGCGACGGCCGCAGATCGTATCGGCCTACGGTGCTGATGATCCCATGTACGGCCCTCGCGGAGGTGTCCCCCATGCCCACGCCGCCCCGCCGCTCCCCCGCCGCCCGGCCCCGACAGCGGCCGCCCGTACGGCGGAGGAAACCGCGTTGGGCCGCACGGGCGGTGACGACGCTCTCGGTGATGGTCCTCGCCTCGGCCGGGATCGGGCACGGGGTGATCAGCAGCCTCGACGCGGACATCGCGCGCGTGGACCCCTTCAAGGACATGAAGAACCGCCCGAGAGCCGGTCACGGCATGAACGTCCTGCTCGTCGGCACCGACGGCCGGGACAAGATCACCGAGGCCGAGCGGCAGAAGTACCGGCTGGGCGGCGCCCCCTGCCACTGCACCGACACGATCATGATCGTGCACATCTCGGAGGACCGGGAGCGCGCCAGCGTCGTCAGCCTGCCGCGCGACTCGTACGCCATGACGCCCCCGCACACCGACCAGACCACCGGCGAGAAGCACCACGGCCACCCCATCAAGATCAACGCGGCGTACGCGGAGGGCGGCCCGAACCTCACGGTCCGCACGGTCGAGAACATGACCCACGTCAAGATCGACCACTACCTCGAAGTCGACTTCACCAGCTTCATGAAGACGGTCGACGTGCTCGGCGGCGTGAAGATCTGCACCGCGGACCCCCTCAAGGACTCCTACACGGGCCTGGACCTCTCCCCCGGCACCCACACCCTCATGGGCGGCGAGGCCCTCCAGTACGTCCGCTCCCGGCACATCGACGGCGCCGCCGACCTCGGCCGGATGAAGCGCCAGCAGCGGTTCATGGCGGCGCTCATCGACCGGGCCACGTCCTCCGGGATCCTGCTCAACCCGATGAAGTTCCGGGACATCACGAGGGCCGTGCTCGGCTCGGTCCGCGCCGACAAGGGCTTCGGCACGGACGAGCTGCTGGACCTGGGACGGGCGATGCGCAACTTCTCGCCCTCGTCGTCGGAGTTCACGACGGTCCCGATCGGGCAGATGGGATTCGCCGTGAAGGGCGTCGGCTCCACCCTGAAATGGGACCCGAAGAAGGCCGGCCGCCTCTTCCAGGCTCTCCGCGACGACAAGCCGCTCGCCGCGCACAAGCCGAGGAGCAGGGCCGTACGCGTCGCCGTCGCCCCGCAGCAGATCCGCGTCCAGGTCGAGAACGGCACCGCCGTCTCCGGCCTCGGCAAGCGTGTGGACGCGGGGTTGGCCGCGACCGGCTTCCGCACCACCCACCAGCCGGTGACCTCCGCGAACCGCACCGTGAAGCGCACGATCGTCGCCTACGACCCCCGCTGGGACCGCTCCGCGAAGTCCCTCGCCGCCGCTCTGCCCGGCAGCGAGCTGCGGGCCGTGAAGGGGCAGGGGGCGGTGCTGAAGGTGATCGCCGGGGCGGACTTCCGGCGGGTGCGGGAGGTGCGGGCGGAGGATCCGTATCAGGGGGAGTTCGGGGTGGTGACGGGGGACGAGGTGGGGTGCACGTGACCCGCGCCTCGTGACAGGGCTCAGTCCTCGAACCCCTCCGCCGCCCGCTTCTCCCGCAGCTCCATGATCGCGCGGCGCCGGGCCAGCCGGTGGGTGCGGCGGATCTGGGCCTCCTGGTAGCGGCGCTCGTCGCGCTCGGTCTCCGGGAGGACGGGCGGGACCCGGCGGGGCTTGCCGTCGGCGTCGACCGCGGCGAAGACGAGGTAGGCGGAGCCGACCTGGGTGGCGGGGTCGGACTCGTTCCAGCGCTCGGCGAGGACCCGTACGCCGACCTCCATCGAGGTCCGGCCGGTCCAGTTGACCTGGGCCTTCACATGGACGAGGTCGCCGACGCGGACCGGCTCGAGGAAGGCCATCTCGTCCATGGAGGCGGTGACGGCGGGCCCGCCGGAGTGCCGTCCGGCCACCGCGCCCGCCGCGTCGTCGACCAGCTTCATGATGACGCCGCCGTGCACCGTCCCCAGAAGGTTGGTGTCGTTGTGGGTCATGATGTGGCTGAGGGTGGTACGGGACGCCGAGGTGGGCTTGCCCGGAATGTCGGACTCCGCTGGAGGGGCCTGCTCTGTCATGGCCTCCACCTTATGCCGACGCCTCGTCTGCGGACTTTGTGTTGGGTTCGCAACAGCAGTGCCCTGATTTTCCTACGACCCTTGTAAAGGACACAGTCGATCCCTGCACACTTGGGCCCATGAACGATTGGCCCGACGCTTGGTCCGACGAGAACCGCGGCAACCGCTACGGACGCGGCAGCGCGAGCGCACAGCCCGAGGGCGCGCGCTCCATGCGGCAGGTCCGCCGGCCCGCCTCGGGCGCGTACGGGGGCGGCCCCGGCCAGTCCGCGCCGCCCTACGGCGGCGGAGTCCCGCAGCAGCCCGCGTACGGCAACGGCGGGGGCTACGGCGACGACACCTCCGTCGACGGTTACGACAGCGGCTACAACACCGGCCAGGTGTACGGCACCCCCGGCGGCGGTGGCCCCGGCGGCGGACCGGGCGGTCCCGGCCGTACGCGCGAACCGCGGCCCGCGCCGAACTGGCGCCGCCGGATCAAGTGGACGGCGATCACCGTCGTGACCGTCCTGGTCGTGACGACGATCGGCACGTACTTCTGGGCCGACTCCAAGCTCAACCGCGAGGTCGACCTCTCCAAGGTCATCGACCGGCCGGACGCGGGCGAGGGCACGAACTACCTGATCGTCGGTTCCGACAGCCGGGCCGGGATGTCCGCCGAGGAGAAGAAGAAGCTCCACACCGGCTCCGCCGAGGGCAAGCGCACGGACTCGATGATGATCCTGCACACCGGCTCCAACGGCGACACGCTGGTCTCCCTGCCGCGTGACTCGGACGTGGAGATCCCGACGTTCGTCGGCTCCGAGTCCGGCAAGACGTACAAGGGCACCGGCCGGCACACGAAGCTCAACGCCGCGTACGCCGAGGACGGGCCCGAGCTGCTGGTCCGGACGGTCGAGTACAACACCGGGCTGCACATCGACCACTACGTCGAGATCGGCTTCGCGGGCTTCGCGAACATCGTGGACGCGGTCGGCGGCGTCGAGATCACCATCCCCAAGGGCGGCATGAAGGACACCAAGTCCGGCGCCGACTTCGAGGCGGGCAAGCAGACCCTGAACGGCGAGCAGGCCCTCGCCTTCGTCCGCACCCGGTACGCCCTCGCGGGCTCCGACCTGGACCGCACGAAGAACCAGCAGAAGTTCCTGGCCGCCCTCGCCAACCAGGTGGCCACCCCGAGCACGGTCCTCAACCCCTTCAAGCTCTACCCGACCATGGGCGCCGGCCTCGACTCCCTCATCGTCGACAAGGACATGGGGCTGTTCGACCTCGCCGACATGTTCTGGGCCATGAAGAGCGTCAACAGCGGCGACGGCAAGTCCATGAACATGCCGATCTCCGGCTCCACGGGCGGCAACCTCGTCTGGGACAAGGCGAAGGTGAAGACGCTGGTGGAGGAGCTGAAGAACGACGAGAAGGTGACCGTCTCGGGTGGCTGACAGAGCGGGCGGGGCCCCCTTC
Organism: Streptomyces sp. NPDC046909; assembly: GCF_040644695.1. Taxonomy (NCBI): domain Bacteria; kingdom Bacillati; phylum Actinomycetota; class Actinomycetes; order Kitasatosporales; family Streptomycetaceae; genus Streptomyces; species Streptomyces sp. NPDC046909. The sequence continues at coordinate 42,316 of NZ_JBEYXC010000004.1, forward strand.
GACGCGGTGCTCTGCGACGTCGACAACGTTCTGCGGTCCTACGATCCCTCCGGGCTGCACGCCCTGGAGCGCGCCGCGGGCCTCACCGAGGGCACCACCATGAAGGTCGCCTTCGCGCCGGACGTCATCGAGCCGGTGCTGCTGGGCCGCGTCGACCAGCAGGAGTGGGTGCGCGCGATCGCGGAGGGACTGACCGGGCCGGTGCCCGAGGCGACCGCTTGGGAGCTGGGCACGGCCCTGCTGGAGTCGCCGTTCGCCGCCGACCGGACGGTGGTGTCGCTGCTGCGGCGGGCCCGGACGCGGGTGCCACTGGCCCTCGTGAGCAACGCGAACCTGCGCCTGGAGGACGACCTCGACGTCATGGGCCTGTCCGACCTCGCGGACCACGTCGTCAACAGCGCCCGGGTCGGCCTCGCCAAGCCGGACCCCCGCATCTACCGGCTGGCGGCCTCCCTGGTGGGCGTCCGCCCCGAGCGGTGCCTCTTCGTCGACGACAGCGAGGAGAACGTGACGGCCGCCGCCGCGCTGGGCATGCGCGCCCTCCACTTCCGTGAAGCGGCCGATCTGGAGCGGGCGTTGGAGCCGCTGTTCCGGTCGGCCTAGACCGTCCCGTGCGCGAGCAGCGCGAAGTGCGGCAGGGCCAACTCCCCGCCTCCCACGTCGAATCGGGCGCTCAGCCGCTCGTACTCCCGCCGGATCCGTACGACCGTCCCCGCGTCCTGCGCGGCCAGCATCAGCCCCACCGTCGTCAGGCCCGCCGCCACGCCGCCCCACCATTCCTCGACCGTGGTCCGGTGCTCCCAGGCGAGTTCGGTGCAGTGCGCGGCGGTGAAGCCGGTCTCGTGGAGGAGGCTCGTGGCGCCCTCCGGGGTGCGGGCGAAGTCCTCGGCGGGGGCCAGGTGGGGGAGGTAGGGCGGGCGTACCGCGCCACCCGCGCCGCAGGCCCGGCCGAGCAGGCCCTGTCCGGTGCCGCGCCGGGTGCCCCAGAAGGTCAGGGCGACCCGGCCGCCGGGGCGCAGGACGCGCCGGAGTTCCGCGAGGACGGCGCGGGGACGGCCCATGTGGTTGAGGGAGAAGTTGCCGACGGCCACGTCGAACTCGCCGTCAGGGAAAGGCAGTTCAGGCAGTACGGCGACCTCCGCCGCGACGCCCTTCGCACGCGCCGCCGCGACCATCCCGGCATCCGCGTCCACCGCACGCACCCGGGCCCCACGCCCCAGCGCCGCCACGGCCGCCGTACCGGTCCCGGTGCCGACGTCGAGGACATACGCGCCCTCCGCCACCCCGGCCGCGTCCAGCAGCGCCTCCACCGGCCCCGCGCACAGCCGGGCGAAACTCCCCGCGTACGCCTCCGCGCGCCCCGCCCACATGGCCCGCTCGGCGGCGTCGAAGGCCTCGGTCTCGCCGTTCGCCGCGCCCCCGGTCACGCGAAGTCCCCGTAGGCCAGGTGCCGTTCGGGGTGGTGGCGGAAGGCCGGTAACGGTGAGGAAATCGAAGGGGGCATGGCGGAAGCCTGCCGTACCCCGGTCGAGGCTCACCTCGCGGGGTGGCCGCAGCGCGGTCGAGGGGCGTCCCTCGGGGCGCCCCTCGAACGGCTTCAAGCCGGTGTCACATCGTGGCGCCCGCCATCGAGCGGCACATGTCCGCGCAGCGGCGACACGCCTCCGCGCAGCGCATCATCTGTTCGTCGTCCGGCATGGCCATACACGCCTCGGCGCACATCTCGCACGCCTTGGCGCACATCGCGCACATCTCGGCCGACATGGGCGAGCGGCGCATCATCATGTCCGCGCACATGCGGGTCATCTCGGAGCAGTCCATGAGCGCGCGCATGATCTGCATCTGCGCCTGGCCGCCCATCTGCATGCAGGAGCTCATGGTCTCCTCGCACATGCTGTGGCACGACATGCACGCCTCGACGCAGTCCTGCATCGCCTTGCTCATCGCGGTCATTCCGGGCTGGGTCATGGCTCCTCCTGAGGGGGGTGCGGGAGCCCGGGGCGGGCCCCGTCGCCTTCCGTCCTACGCCCGCCGGGCGCGGGGCGCCATCGGGCGGACGCGGACAATCCGCTCCGGAGCCGAAGACTGTAGGACCGTACGGGTGACGGTACGGGTCAGTCGCGCAGGCTGATCCGGCCCCGCTGGCGCGGGCCGTCGAACTTCGACCGGTCCACCGCGGGTCTCGGGGCCGGGGCGGCGGCGATGAGTTTGATCGTCTCCCGGCCGGCCAGCGCGGTGCGCCACTGGGCGAGGTGCGGTCTGCTGCCCGTCGGCCCGGCCGCCTGTCCCCACAGGGCCCTGACCGCGTTCTCGCGCCGGTCGTCCAGGACCCCGGGCAGCAGGGTCAGCGGCTTGCCGGGGGCCGTGTAGGCGTCCTGGCTCAGCACCCGCCCCACCACCAGGGCCACCTTGTAGCGGTCGCTGTCCACGGTGACCGTCCCGGGCGGGGCCAGCGGATCGTGCCAGTCCGGGGTGTCCGCCTGCTGGAGGACCGGCGGCCGCCCCACCAGACGTACGCCGTCGCAGTCCAGGAGATACGGGGCCGGCCCGGGCCGTACGGTCCACAGCACGTTCGCCTGCGAGACGTCCCCGACGACCAGGCCCAGCTCGTGCAGCCACCGGAAGAGCTCGACGACCGCCACGACGAGGGCGTAGCGCTCGGCCGGGGACGGCTGCGCCACCTCCTGCCAGGCCGCCTTCGGGGCCCGCAGGAGATACGACAGCTCGGTCAGCCGGGTGTCGCCGCGCGAGGTCCGCCAGGTCATGGCGTCGGGGGCGCGGTGCATGAGGAAGCCGGTCACCCGGCCGGCGTCCACGACCCGGCACAGCGGCCAGGCCGTCTCCCGGTCGAGGCGGGCCCGGTCGGACGCGGCCAGCCCCTGGCGCAGGGCCACGAGGGCCGCCAGCTCGTTGCCGTCGGCCTTGTGCGGCTCGCGGTAGCTCTTGTACAGCAGCCGGCCCGGACCGCCGACGTCGTACACCTCGCCCTGGCCGCCGTCGCCGACGCGCTCGCCCAGCGTGAGTCCGCCGAGCGGCACATCGGCTCCGTCGTCGGCGCTCACGGGGTGCCCTCCCACAGGACGACGGCGGTGCGGTCGTCGTCGTACGACTTGACCCGGTACTGGAGCTGCCACAGGAAGTCGGCCGGGCCGGGGACGCTTCCGGTGCCCCACGCGGTGCGCAGGAAGTCCCGCATCCCGGCGTCGCCGGTGAGCGGGGTGGACAGGCCGTCCGTGCACAGGACCAGTACGTCCCCGGGGAGCACCGGGGCCAGGAGCCGGGCGTGGGCGGTCTGGCTGTGCGGGAGGGCCGCGGTGCGGGTGTCGATCATGCCGTCGCCGCTCTGGTCGGCGTCCGTGAGGGAGAGATGCCACTCGTCGGCGCGCAGCAGGGCGGTGCCGCCGTCGCCGATGGCCAGGAAGCCGCGGGTGCGGACCGTGCCGTCCAGCGGGGCGAGCAGGGCCCGCAGGGTGGTGGCGTACGCGGCGGGGTCGTCGCCCCGCTCGTGCGCGTGGTGGGCCAGGAGGGTGCCGACGCGCCGCACCGCCTCGTTCACCACGGCGCCGAACGCCTCCTGGTCGCCCGTGCGCAACGCCGTGGCGAGTTCCGTGGCGGCGGCGTCGAGATGGATCGCGATGAGCCGGCAGGCCTCCTGCGAGCCGACGTGCGAACGCGCGGCCGACCCGACGCCGTCCGCCACGACGAGCAGCAGCAGCTCGTCGGCGCCGGGCTCACCGATGCGGGTCACGGCCAGGGAGTCCTGGCGGGGCTCGTTCTGGTAGCGGTGCGAGTCGCCGCGTACGGAGGCCGCCCGCACGGTCAGCGCGCCGTAGGCGGCGCCGTCCACCACCATGTCCGGGATCAGTGCCGCCGTGGGGTCCTGCCGGACGGCCGGCACGCCGCCGGGCACGGCCGGGTAGAGGGGCGGCTTGCGGCCGGAGTGGGGTGGGATTCCCAGGGTGGGGACGGGCGTGGGGACGGGGGTGGGGGTGGGGGGTTCTTGGGGTGCCGGGTCCGGAACCGGGGCGTCCGTACTCGCCGGAGTGTCCGGTTCGGCCTGGGGAGCGAAGACCTGGTCGACCGTGCGCCAGGTTTCGTCCAGGGAGTCCGCAGAGTCCGCGGACTCTGTCGCCGGTGCCTGGTCGGCGTACGACGGCTCGGCGTTGTCGTAGAGCGCGTTCGTGTCCTGGCCCATCAGTGCCGCCTCACAGCTTGTCGAGGGAGACGGTGGAGAAGCCGGGCACCGTGTCGTCCACGGCCAGGGTGAAGCCGTCGCCGCCGTCCGCCGCGATGCTCCCGGCGGAGCGGACGATCGAGCGGGTCAGGCTGGAGGCGAACTCGCGCAGGGCCTGGGCCGCCGACACGGTGGTGTCCTTCTGGATGAACGCCCGGAAGTTCGCGACCTGCGCGATCGTGGCCTCCTCCGCGTCCCCGATGCCGAACGCGATGATCTTCGGGCAGAACCGGGACTGGGTGAGCTCCTTGTACGCCTGCTCCCACTCGCCCGGGTCGGTGGGGATCCCGTCGGACATGAAGAAGGTCACCGGGCGGTACACCTCGTGACCCTCGGCCTTGAGCGCGGCCACATCGGCCTCGATGCAGCGCAGCAGCGTACGGAACGCCTCCCCGTACGAGGTGAGCCCGCCGGCGCTCAGCGCGGGTACGTCGTCGATGTCGCTGAGGTCGACCAGCGGTTGCAGCACGGTGGCGCTGTCGGAGAAGCCGATGAGGCTGAAGCGCGTCTTGTCGGCGACGGTCGGGTTGGTGCTGATCTCGTGGTGCAGCTCCGGGAGCGCGCGGTTGATGGAGTCGACCGACTCACCGATCATCGACCCCGACTCGTCACAGAGCAGGTAGAAGGGCAGAATCTGCAAGGTTTCGTACCTCCGTGCGAAGCGGACGAGGCGCAGTGGGTGCGGCTCAGTAGGTGTAGAAGTAGATCTCGATGTCGGCGTGGCCCGAGGAGGCCCCGCCCTTCCAGAAGTCGCGGGTGGTGGCTCCCCGGAACATGTCCGGACGGGCCTTCGCCAGCAGCGAGTTGACCTCGTGCGCGTAGGCGCCGCCGGCCCCCGGGTCGCTGTGCCGGCCGAAGGTCAGTACGAAGGCGGCCTGCCGGCCCTTGTAGCGCGCCGTCGCCTCGCGCAGCCCGCTCACGATGGCGTCCTTGTCGCCGCTCCGGGCGTCGAGCGCCACCTTGACCGGCTTGCGGACGACGGCCCGCGGCCCCTTGTTCTCCGGCTTCTTGGGCTGCGCGGAGGCCGAGGCGGACGCGGACGACGAGGGCCTGGCGGCCTCTGCCGCGAGCGGGTCGCCCTGGTCGCCCATCGCCACCAGCGCGAGGACGAGCAGCATGTCCGCGAACAGCCATCCGGCCAGGTGCAGCGGCTGGAACCTGCGGCCCTTCACCGCGGCCGGACCTCGACGGCGTGACCGGCGGACTCCACGGCGACGGCCGGGACCGGGGTATCGCCGTCATGAGGGTTCTCGGGGTCGCCGCCGTTGGCTGTACGCGCCGACCGGTCCGCGTGGTCCGACCGGTTCGACCAGTCCGCCCGGTCCGCCCGGTCCGCCCGCAACTCGTTGGCCAGCTCGGCGAACCTCTCGGCCGCCGTGCGCAACGCGGCTGTCTGGGAGCCCAGTTCGTCCACCGTGCGCCGGGACTCCTCGACCGCGTGGGCCGTGCCCTCGGCGATGTCGCCGAGCCGGTCGAGCAGTTGCCCGGACACGTCCGAGGTGACCTCGATACCGGTGGTGTAGGCGCGCTGGGACGCCGCGAGCACGGTGACCGACTCCTCGACCCGCTCCCCGGCGTCCGCCACGGCCGCGCGCACCTCCCCGCTGGCGTCGCGGACGTCGTCGAGCGCCTTGCGGACCTGCACCGCGCCGTCGCCGACGGCGGCCTCGATCCGGCCCGCCGCGGTCTCCAGGGGACGGACGGAGGCGTCCACACCGGCCAGCCGGCGCTCGGCGGACTCCACCGCGTCGCCCACGACCGTGGCCGCCGTGGACAGGTCCTTCTGGACGCGCAGGGCCTTGTTGCCCAGCTTGTTGAGGGTCGTGGCGGCCGCGGTCAGCTCGGCGGCGAAGCGCTGCGGAGAGGCGAGCCGTTGCTGGTGCAGCAGCAGCTGGGCGCGGGTGAGCGCCGGGACGAGGAGCGCCATCAGCTCCTGGGCGCCCTGCTCGGCGGCCTCCTCCCGGCGGGCCACGGCGGACCGGCGCAGACCGTGCACGAGGACCAGCGTCAGCAGGACGAGGATGGCGACCGTGGCGCTCATCGCCACATGGCCGAAGGTGAACAGACCGGTGAGATGCCCCTCGAAGCCGGACTGCCACAGCTGGAGGAACGGCCGGGAGGCGGCCTTCGGGTCCGCCCCGGTCAGGGCGCCGTACGCGCTGGACGCCCGGGTCAGCCCGTACCAGGTGATGGTCAGCGGCACGAAGACCAGCGCGCCCAGCACCGCCTCGGCGTAGGACCAGACCCTGGGTTCCGCCGGCCGGCCGGTGGCCGCGTGGACGCTCTCCGGCCGGGCGTAGGCGGCGAGCAGGTCGAGTTCGGTCCACGGTTCGAGCGCGCCGGTGTCCTGGGAGCCCAACGCGTCCGCGAGCGCGGTCAGTTCTTGTCTCCGGGTCTCCAGCGCGGGCCGTTCGGCCAGATCCTTGATGCTCTGCGCGACCACATGACGGTCCATCAGGCTGCCTGCCGGCATGCCCACCCCCACAACACGACGGACGAGAGGGCGAGTTGACGACACCGGTGGATCCCCACCCGTACCAAGTGCCCCCGTGCCCCCGCCGGTTCACACGCACCCGACGTGCGACCGAAGGATCAGAGAGTACTACCCGACGCACGCGCCCCGCATAAACTCCCGGCACACGCCCGACTACCGAGCGGCGTGACAAGGGGGCGAAGTTGAGCGACGACGGCCGCCCGCGCGGCACCATCCGCCTGAGGCCCGCCGCGCGCACCGACCTGGTGCTGACGAAGGCGGCGCCACGGGCCCGGGTCGCCGGGCGCGGCGTACTCCAGGTGAACCTCAACTGGTCGGCGGCGACGGAGGCGGACCTCGACCTCGGCTGCCTGGTCGCCTGCGCCGACGGCTCCGGCCTCGCGGTGCAGCCGCTCGGCAACGCGTTCGGCTCGCTCACGCAGTGGCCGTACGTGGCACTCGACCAGGACGACCGCACCGGCGCCTCCGCCGACGGGGAGACGGTCCGGGTCGACCTCGCACGGCGCGAGCACTTCCGGCAACTGCTGTTCTACGTCTACGTGTACGAGGGCGCGGTGGACTTCCGGCGCCTGGGCGCCGTCGCCACCGTCACCGCGCCCTCCGGCGGCTTCCGCATCGCCCTCGACGACTCCCCCGACGGCGCCACGGGCTGCGCCATCGCGCTGGCCACGCCGGAACCGGACGGGCTGGCGGTGCGCCGGGAGGTCCGCTGGTTCACCGGGACCCGGCGGCAGTCCGTCCAGGAGCGGATGGACCGGGCGTACGGGTTCGGGTTCGACTGGGTGTGGATGACGAAGGACTGAACCGCTCTCGAAACGGTGAGGGGCGCCCGGACATATATCCGGGCGCCCCTCACCGTTCGGCCGTTACGGCAGGTTGCGGGCCATCACGATCCGCTGGACCTGGTTCGTACCCTCGTAAATTTGTGTGATTTTCGCATCGCGCATCATGCGCTCGACCGGGTAGTCACGGGTGTACCCGTACCCGCCCAGCAGCTGGACCGCGTCCGTGGTGACCTCCATCGCCACGTCCGAGGCGAAGCACTTGGCCGCCGCGCCCTGGAAGGTGAGGTCCTTGTCGCCGCGCTCGGAGGCGGCCGCGGCCTGGTAGGTCAGGGCGCGGGCGGCGGCGATCTTCATGGCCATGTCGGCGAGCATGAACTGGATGCCCTGGAAGTCGGCGATGGCCTTGCCGAACTGCTTGCGCTCCTGGACGTAGCCCTTGGCGTAGTCGAGGGCGCCCTGGGCGACACCGAGGGCCTGCGCCGCGATCGTGATCCGCGTGTGGTCCAGCGTCTTCATCGCCGTGGCGAAGCCCGTGCCCTCCTCGCCGATCATGCGGTCGGCGGGGATGCGGACGTTGTCGAGGTAGACCTCGCGGGTCGGGGAGCCCTTGATGCCGAGCTTCTTCTCGGGGGCGCCGAAGGAGACGCCCTCGTCGGACTTCTCCACCACGAACGCCGAGATGCCCTTCGAGCGCTTCGTCGGGTCCGTCACGGCCATCACCGTGTAGTACTCGGACTCGCCCGCGTTGGTGATCCAGCGCTTCACGCCGTTGAGGATCCAGTGGTCGCCGTCGCGGACCGCCTTGGTCTTCATGCCGGCCGCGTCGGAGCCCGCGTCGGGCTCGGAGAGGCAGTAGGAGAACATGCCGTCGCCCTTGGCGAGCGGGGTCATGTACTTCTTCTTCAGCTCCTCGGAGCCGGAGAGGATCACCGGGAGCGAGCCCAGCTTGTTCACCGCGGGGATGAGGGAGGAGCTCACGCAGACGCGCGCGACCTCCTCGATCACGATCACCGTGGCCAGCGCGTCCGCGCCCGCGCCGCCGTACTCCTCGGGTACGTGCACGGCGTGCAGGTCGTTCGCGACCAGAGCGTCGAGGGCCTCGCGCGGGAAGCGCGCCTCCTCGTCCACCGCGGCGGCGTACGGCGCGATCTTCGCCTCGGCCAGCGAGCGGATGGCGTCTCGGAGCATGTCGTGCTCCTCGGACGGGCGGTACAGGTCGAAGTCAGCCGATCCGGCCAAGGTGTCTCACGCTCCAAATGCGCTGCGTTGCCGACGCTAATTACCGTTAAGTAACTCAAATTTTAGGGGCCCGCCCACGGGAGTGATACGTGAGCTTGGCGACAGAGGGAAAAGTGCCCGCGGAAGGGCTCCGCCACGCCCCGACTAGGATCGGTCAGCGCACCGAACGACGTCCCTCTCTGGAGCACCCATGAGCCTCAAGATCACCGTGGTCGGCACCGGCTACCTCGGCGCCACCCACGCCGCGGCCATGGCCGAACTCGGTTTCGAGGTGCTCGGTCTTGACGTCGTACCCGAGAAGATCGCCATGCTCCAGCGCGGCGAGGTCCCCATGTACGAGCCCGGCCTGGAGGACCTGCTGCGCAAGCATGTCGCCGGGATCGAGGGCTCCACCGGGCGGCTGCGCTTCACCATGGACTTCGCCGAGGTCGGTGCGTTCGGTGACGTCCACTTCGTCTGTGTGAACACTCCGCAGCGGCACGGCGAGTTCGCCGCCGACATGTCCTACGTCGACTCCGCGATCGCCTCCCTCGCCCCGCACCTCACCGGCCCCGCCCTCGTCGTCGGCAAGTCCACCGTCCCGGTCGGTTCCGCCGACCGTCTCGCGACCTACCTCGCCGAGCACGCGCCCGCCGGCGCGGACGCCGAGCTGGCCTGGAACCCGGAGTTCCTGCGGGAGGGCTTCGCCGTGGACGACACGCTGCACCCCGACCGGATCGTGGTCGGGGTGCGCAGCGAGCGGGCGGAGAAACTGCTGCGCGAGGTGTACGCGACGCCGGTCGGCGAGGGGACGCCGTTCGTGGTCACGGACTTCCCGACCGCCGAGCTGGTGAAGACCTCCGCGAACTCCTTCCTCGCCACCAAGATCTCCTTCATCAACGCGATGGCGGAGGTGTGCGAGGCCGCGGGCGGCGATGTCGCCAAGCTGGCCGAGGCGATCGGGTACGACGACCGGATCGGGAAGAAGTTCCTGCGGGCCGGTATCGGCTTCGGCGGCGGCTGTCTGCCCAAGGACATCCGGGCGTTCCTGGCGCGCGCCGGTGAGCTGGGCGCCGACCAGGCGCTGTCCTTCCTCCGCGAGATCGACTCGATCAACATGCGCCAGCGCGGGCAGATGGTGGAGCTGGCGCGGCAGGCGCTGGGCGGCGGTTCATTCCTCGGCAAGCGGGTCGCGGTGCTCGGCGCCACCTTCAAGCCCGACTCGGACGACGTACGGGACTCCCCCGCGCTGAACGTCGCCGGGCAGATCCACCTCCAGGGCGGCCAGGTGACGGTGTACGACCCCAAGGGCATGGCCAACGCCCGCCAGGTCTTCCCGACCCTCGGCTACGCCGACTCCGCCGTGGCGGCGGTCCGGGGCGCCGACGTCGTACTGCATCTCACGGAGTGGCGGGAGTTCCGCGAGCTGGACCCGGCGGCCCTGGGCGAGGTGGCGGCGACGCGGCTGATCCTCGACGGACGCAACGCGCTGGACCCGGAGGTGTGGCGCAAGGCGGGGTGGCAGTTCCGGGCGATGGGCCGCCCGACGGCCTAGTCCCTGGTTGTTTCAGTCCCCGGTCGTACAGGCGGCGCCGGTTCGGCCGAGGCTCAGTCGGCCGAACCGGCGCCTTCCCGCATTCTGCACCACTTCCCCACACGGGGAGCGGGGACCCGGCAACGTCCGCTCCAGCAGGCCTACTTGGCCCGGTAGCGGCGCATCTTCGCGCGGGCTCCGCAGACCTGCATCGAGCACCAGCGGCCGCGTCCGGCGGGGCTGCGGTCGTAGTACGCCCAGTGGCAGGTGGCGGCCTCGCAGGCCTTCAGCCGCTGCCAGGTCCCCTCGACCAGGGCTTCCGCGACGGCCGCGGCGACGCGAGAGAGCAGGGGGCGCCCGTCGGCCGCGGTGAGCGCGGCGGACCCGTCCTCCTCGTCGACTTTCAGGACCAGCGGCGCCGCCGCCAGCAGCTCGCCCAGCGGGGTCACCTCGCGGTGCGGCGGGTGCCCGGCATGCGCGAGCAGGGCCGCACGCAGCGATTCGCGCAGTTCACGAGCTCGTACGACGTCGTCGGCGCCGTCCGCCAGACCGAACCGCGCGCGGCCGTCCGCCGTGTCGAGGGCGTCCGCGCCCGACTCGATGTCCAGCGTGTTCACCAGGGCCTCGACCAGAGCCAGGCCTCCCGGTGCGGCCGATCTCTCACTCATGCTTGCGACGTTACCGCTTCTACGGCAGCATGCAGTAACAGTTACTGCTTGACCGCTTCTAGAGGTAACACTGGAGGAAGTCATGGCTCTCGCCAAGCTGGGCGTCGTCGTCCTGGACTGTCCTGACCCCCGTGCACTGGCCGAGTTCTACGCCGGGGTCCTGGGAGGCACCGTGGAGGGTGACGGAGACTGGGTGGATCTGAAGGTGCCCGGCGGACAGGCGCTGGCCTTCCAGGCGGCATCCGGGTTCGTGGCGCCGCGGTGGCCGTCGCCGGAGCACTCGCAGCAGTTCCACCTGGACCTGACGGTCGAGGACATGGACGCGGCCGAGAAGGAGGTGCTGGCGCTCGGCGCGAAGACCCTGGACGCCGACGACCGCGCCCGCACCTGGCGTGTGTACGCGGACCCGGCGGGGCACCCGTTCTGTCTCTGCGCCTGCTGAATCAGGAGGGTCCGCCGTGACTGTGGCACGTTTCCGCTCCGTCGTGATCGACTGCCCCGACCCGCTCGCGCTCGCCCAGTTCTACGCGGCGATCGTCGGCGGCACGCCCCGCGTCGAGGATGCCGACTGGGTGGTCCTGGAGGCACCCGGCGTGCCGCGGCTCGCCTTCAATCTCGAACCGGGGTTCCAGCCCCCGTCCTGGCCGCGCGAGGGCGGCAACGCCCAGCAGTTCCACCTCGACCTCGACGCCGGGTCCACCTGGGAGGAGGTGGACGCGGCGGAGAAGACGGTGCTGGGGCTCGGGGCGCGGCCGCTGCTCGTGGCGGACGTGGAGGACTTCCGGGTGTACGCCGATCCGGCGGGGCATCCGTTCTGCCTCTGCCGGATCGAGCACCCGTAGCGGGCGGGTCCACCCGTCCTCGGACCTACCCGTCCAGGTCCGAGATCTTCGCCGTCGACGGCTCCCGCCGCTCCCGCGCCGCGCGTGCCGTGAAGTCGGAGCCCCGTAGCACTCGCTGGACGTTGCCCCAGGTCAGCAGGGCGATGTCGGCCTCCGACCAGCCGCGTCGCAGCAGCTCGGCGATGAGGTGCGGGTAGCAGGAGGCGTCGGCGAGGTCCTGGGGGTGGGCGGTGCCGGCGTCGTAGGTGCCGGAGAGGCCTACGCACTCGGCGCCCGCGAGGGTGCGGACGTGGTCGAGGTGGTCGGCGACGTCGCGGACGGACGGGCCGGTCTGCTCGGCGGTGAGCGGCACCATGCACAGGCCCTTGGCGGCGCCCAGCTCGACGAGCAGTTCGTCGGGGAGGTTGGCGGGGTGGGGGCGCAGGGCGCGGGCGGCGGAGCGGGTGCACACGACGGGCGCCTTGGAGACGGCGATCGCGCGGCGGACGGTGTCGGCGGAGGCGCCGGAGAGGTCGGCGAGGACGCCGAGCCGGTTCATCTCGCGCAGCACCTCCTCGCCGAACCGGGTCAGCCCCGCCTCGCTCGCCCAGCTCACCCCGGTGAGGGTGAGGACGCGCAGCCCGAGGGCGTGCAGTGAGCGCAGGATGCCGAGCGAGTCGCCGAGGGCGGCGGCTCCGGCGGGCCCGAGCAGGACGGCGATCCGGCCGCAGTGCCGTACGTCGGCGGTCTCCCCGGAGGTCCGGGCGAGCCGCAGCCCCTCCGGATGCGCCCCGACGACGGTCTTCACGAGGTCCAGCTGCTCCAGCGTGGCGCCGACGGCCCGGTCGCCGCCGATGCTCTCGGGCAGGTGCAGCGACCAGAACAGCGCGCCGACGTGCCCTTCGCGCAGCCGCGGCACATCGGTGTCCACGGAGCTCTCGCCGAGTTCCAGGTCGAACCACGGCAGGTGCCGCAGGGCCCACGGCAGGCCGCTGTACCCGTCGGCGACGGGATGCGCGGCGAGGATCGCGTGCGCCCGCTCCAGGGGCTCGGTATCCGGGTCGGAGACCGGCGTGTAGGGCTCCGGGGCCGCGAAGGGGTCGGGCAGGTCGTCGAGCTCGCCGACCTCGGTGGTGGTGTGCAGTTCGTCCTGGAGGTCTGCCATGGCGGGCTCCGTACGTCGTGATCGGCGACATGATCAGCAGTACGGTCACCGTCGCACGGAGCGCGGAGGGCTTCCTGGTGGGTGGGGCGTTCGGGGGTACGGGGGCCGGGCCGCCCGTACCCCCGGGGTCCTCCCGTACCCCCGGGAGGGCTCAGCCGTCGAGCGACTCGATCGTCGCGTTGGACGGCGAGCGTGTCGCCCGGAGCTCCCGGGCCACGTCCTCCGCGGCGCCCAGGACCCGTACCGCGTTCCGCCAAGTGAGCTTGGCCAGGTCGGACTTGGACCAGCCGCGGTCGAGGAGTTCGGCGATCAGGTTGGGGTAGCCGGATACGTCGTCCAGGCCGTCCGGGGTGAAGGCGGTGCCGTCGTAGTCGCCGCCGATGCCGAGGTGGTCGATGCCCGCGACCTCGCGCATGTGGTCGAGGTGGTCGGCGACGGTGGCGGCCGTGGCGATGGGGCGCGGGGTGCGCTCCTCGAAGGCGCGGTGGACCTTCATCGCGTCGGGGGTCGTGGCGAGGTGGTGGAAGCCGTGGGCGCGCATGTTCTCGTCCGCCGCGGCCGTCCAGTCGACCGCCGCCTGGAGCACGAACTTCGGCACGAACGTCACCATCGCCATGCCGCCGTTGACCGGCAGGCGCTCCAGGACGTCGTCCGGGATGTTGCGCGGATGGTCGCAGACCGCCCGGGACGAGGAGTGGGAGAAGATCACCGGCGCCACGGACGTGTCCAGCGCGGCCCGCATCGTCGTGGCCGCCACGTGCGACAGGTCGACGAGCATGCCCTCGCGGTTCATCTCCCGCACGACCTCACGGCCGAAGGCCGACAGACCGCCGACGTTCGGCGCGTCCGTCGCCGAGTCCGCCCAGTCGTTGTTGTCGTTGTGGGTGAGGGTCATGTAGCGGACGCCGAGCGCGTACAACGCGCGGAGCGTGGCGAGGGAGTTGGCGATGGAGTGACCGCCCTCGGCCCCCATGAGGGAGGCGATACGGCCCTCCGCGCGCGCCGCCTCCATGTCCGCCGCCGTCAGCGCGGCCCGCAGGTCGGCCGGGTGACGGTCGATCAACTGCCGTACGCAGTCGATCTGTTCGAGCGTCGAGGGCACCGCGTCGGGCAGGTCCGAGCGGACGTACACCGACCAGTACTGCGCGCCCACGCCACCGGCCCGCAGGCGGGCGAGGTCGGTGTGGAGGTGGGCGCTCTGGTCGGTGGCGATGTCCCGGGCGTCGAGGTCGTAGCGGACCTGCTCGCGCAGCGCCCAGGGCAGGTCGTTGTGGCCGTCGACGACCGGGAACTCGGCGAGGAGTTCCCGGGCGGTCTCCAGTGCGCTCACGGCCGTCACTTCCCGAAACCGAAGCCGTTGCCCGGCCCCTCGACCTTGGCGCGCAGCCGCTTGCCCTTCTCGGTGGCCTGGTCGTTGAGTTCCTGCTGGAACTCCCGCATCCGGCCGAGGAGTTCCTCGTCGTGGGCGGCGAGGATCCGGGCCGCGAGGAGGCCCGCGTTACGGGCACCGGCGACCGAGACGGTGGCCACCGGGACACCCGCCGGCATCTGCACGATCGACAGCAGCGAGTCCATGCCGTCGAGGTACTTCAGCGGCACCGGGACGCCGATGACCGGCAGCGGGGTCACGGAGGCGAGCATGCCGGGAAGGTGGGCGGCGCCACCGGCACCGGCGATGATCACCTTGATGCCGCGTCCGGCCGCCTCCTCGCCGTACGCGATCATCTCGCGCGGCATGCGGTGCGCGGAGACGACGTCGACCTCGTACGCGATCTCGAACTCGTCGAGGGCCTGGGCGGCGGCCTCCATGACGGGCCAGTCGGAGTCCGACCCCATGACGATGCCTACGACTGGGCTCATTCTGTGATCGTGCCTCTCAGGTATCCGGCTGCGTGACGTGCGCGCTCCAGGACGTCGTCCAGGTCGTCGCCGTAGGTGTTGACGTGGCCGACCTTACGGCCCGGCTTCACGTCCTTGCCGTACATGTGGATCTTCAGCTGGGGGTCGCGGGCCATGCAGTGCAGATACGCGGAGTACATGTCCGGGTAGTCGCCGCCGAGGACGTTCGCCATGACGGTCCACTTGGCACGGGGCCGCGGGTCGCCGAGGGGCAGGTCCAGGACGGCCCGGACGTGGTTGGCGAACTGGCTGGTGATCGCGCCGTCCTGCGTCCAGTGGCCGCTGTTGTGCGGGCGCATCGCGAGCTCGTTGACGAGGATGCGCCCGTCGCGGGTCTGGAACAGCTCGACGGCGAGGTGGCCGACGACGTCCAGTTCCTTGGCGATGCGCAGGGCCATCTCCTCGGCCCGCAGGGCGAGGGTCTCGTCGAGGTCGGGCGCGGGCGCGATGACCGTGTCGCACACGCCGTTGACCTGCTGCGACTCGACGACCGGGTAGGCGACGGCCTGGCCGTGCGGCGACCGTACGACGTTGGCGGCGAGCTCGCGGAGGAAGTCGACCTTCTCCTCGGCGAGGACGGGGACACCGGCCCGGAAGGGGTCGGCGGCCTCCTCCACCGAGTCCACGACCCACACGCCCTTGCCGTCGTAGCCACCGCGGACGGTCTTCAGGACGACCGGGAAGCCGTCCCCCTCCGCGGCGAAGGCGGCGACATCCGCCGGGTCGCTCACGATCCGGTGCCGTGGGCACGGCACCCCGATCGCGTCGAGCTTGGCCCGCATCACGCCCTTGTCCTGGGCGTGCACGAGCGCGTCGGGCCCGGGGCGGACGGGGATGCCGTCGGCCTCCAGGGCACGCAGATGCTCGGTGGGTACGTGTTCGTGATCGAAAGTGATCACATCGCAGCCCCTCGCGAAGTCACGCAGCGTGTCGAGATCGCGATAGTCGCCGATGACGACTTCGCCTACGACCTGCGCCGCGGAATCCTGAGGGGTGTCACTGAGGAGCTTGAATTTGATGCCGAGCGGGATGCCCGCCTCGTGTGTCATACGAGCGAGCTGGCCCCCGCCGACCATGCCGACTACCGGGAACGTCACGCCCCCAGGGTATCCGCCGCGCCACGGCGGCTGATTTCCGCTCCCCTTCGCACTTCTCTTACCAGCTGCTTTACAGCTATGTGAAGTCGTCCACAGGCAACCGACAAGGGGGATGGTTAGCATGGCTGGGTTGACGAAGACGACTCGTACCGTCTGACTGCCGACCGACTGGGGGCCTGTACGACCATGGGACGTGGTTCCTCAGGGCTGCGCAGGCTCTTCCGCGAAGTCGCCAAGTTCGGCGCCGTGGGTGGCGCGGGGCTCCTTGTCAATCTCGCCGTCTTCAACCTCGTACGGCATCTCACCGAGCTTCCGGTGGTCCGCGCCAGCGTGATCGCCACGGTCGTCGCGATCGTCTTCAACTACATCGGCTTCCGCTACTTCACGTACCGGGACCGCGACAAGAGCGGCCGTACCAAGGAACTGACCCTGTTCCTGCTGTTCAGCGCGGTCGGCCTGGTCATCGAGAACGGCGTGCTCTACGCGGCGACGTACGGATTCGGCTGGGACAGCCCGCTCCAGAGCAATG
Source organism: Streptomyces sp. NPDC046909 (assembly GCF_040644695.1). Classification (NCBI taxonomy): domain Bacteria; kingdom Bacillati; phylum Actinomycetota; class Actinomycetes; order Kitasatosporales; family Streptomycetaceae; genus Streptomyces; species Streptomyces sp. NPDC046909. Next base: position 58,760 of record NZ_JBEYXC010000004.1, read on the forward strand.
TCTTCAAGTTCCTCGGCATCGGCATCGCGACGGCGTTCCGCTTCTGGTCCTACCGCAGCTGGGTCTTCAAGGCCCTGCCGGCACCGGAGCTGGTGGCGAGCGCGGAGTCGCTGCTGGAGGAGGCGGACCGGAAGCGGGTGGCGAGGCCGCGGTCCGGTCAGAGGGTCCCTTAGGCGCCCCGAAGCCTCAGCGGACCGTGGGCTCCGGCTCCTCCACCGTCGGCTTCTTCAGAGGCGTCCGCGACAGGAACAGGCCGAACACGGCCGGCTGAGCCTGAAGCATCTCCAGCCGCCCCCCGTCCGCCTCGGCCAGATCCCGGGCCACGGCCAGCCCGATGCCGGTCGAGTTCCGCCCGCTGATCGCCCGCTCGAAGATCCGCGCACCGAGGTCCGCGGGCACCCCGGGCCCTTCGTCGGTGACCTCGATGACGGCCTGGTTCCCGGTCACGCGGGTGCGCAGCGCGACCGTGCCCCCGCCGTGCATGAGCGAGTTCTCGATCAGCGCCGCCAGCACCTGGGCTACCGCCCCCGGCGTACCGACCGCCCGCAGATGCCGCTTGCCGGAGCTGACGATGGCCCGCCCGGCGCTGCGGTACGCGGGCCGCCACTCGGCGAGCTGCTGCTGGATGACCTCGTCGAGGTCGAAGGAGACGGCGGAGCCGGTGCGCGGGTCGCGGGCGTTCGTCAGCAGCCGCTCGACGACGTCCGTCAGGCGTTCCACCTGTGTCAGGGCGATCGTCGCCTCTTCCTTCACCGTGTCCGGGTCGTCGGTGAGGGTGATCTCCTCAAGCCGCATGGAGAGGGCCGTCAGGGGCGTACGCAGCTGGTGGGAGGCGTCCGCGGCGAGGCGGCGTTCCGCGGTGAGCATGCGGGCGATGCGTTCGGCGGAGGAGTCGAGGACGTCGGCGACCCGGTCGAGCTCGTGGACGCCGTACCGCTTGTGCCGGGGCCGCGGGTCGCCGGAGCCGAGGCGTTCGGCGGTCTCGGCGAGGTCGGTGAGGGGCGAGGCCAGTTTGTTGGCCTGGCGTACGGCGAGCAGGACGGCGGCGATGACGGCGAGGAGCGCGACGGCGCCGATGATCAGGAGGGTCCGGCCGACTTCCCGGGTGACGGACGAGCGGGGCTCCTGGACGGTGACCGTCTCGCCCTCCTCGCCCTTCTCGGTGGCGCTGATGACGTCGCCGGCCGGTTTGGCGCCGACCTCGATGACGGGTTCGCCGGGGATGCGGATGACGGCGTACCGCTCCCCGGCGACCTGTTCCTTCAGCACCTCCGCGTCGACGGTCTGCGCGCCGAGCAGCCGGCTGTCCACGATGCTGGCCAGCCGTACGGCCTCGGAGTCGACCCGTTCCTGCGCGCTGTTGCTGATGGTGCGCGTCTCGACGATGACGAGCGAGACACCGAAGACGGCGATGACGACCAGGACCACGGCGAGCGTGGACTGGATGAGACGACGACGCACGGAGGCCGACTAACTCTTCTCGAACCGGAAGCCGACGCCTCGCACGGTGGCGATGTACCGCGGGTTCGCGGCGTCGTCACCGAGCTTCTTGCGCAGCCAGGAGATGTGCATGTCGAGGGTCTTGGTCGACGACCACCAGGTGGTGTCCCAGACCTCCCGCATCAGCTGGTCCCGGGTGACGACCCGCCCGGCGTCGCGCACGAGCACCCGCAGCAGGTCGAACTCCTTGGCGGTGAGCTGGAGTTCCTCGTCGCCCATCCAGGCGCGGTGCGACTCGACGTCGATGCGCACGCCGTGCGTGGCGGGCGGCTGGGCCGGCTCGGCGGCGCCGCGCCGCAGCAGGGCCCGGACGCGGGCGAGCAGTTCGGCGAGGCGGAACGGCTTGGTGACGTAGTCGTCGGCGCCGGCGTCGAGGCCCACGACGGTGTCCACCTCGTCCGCGCGCGCGGTCAGGATGAGGATCGGGACGGTGAGGCCTTCGGCGCGCAGTCGGCGGGCCACTTCGAGGCCGTCCATACCGGGGAGTCCGAGGTCCAGCACGACCAGATCGATGCCGCCCTGGATGCCGGCGTCGAGCGCGGTGGGGCCGTCCTCGCGCACCTCGACCTCGTACCCTTCCCGGCGCAGTGCGCGGGCCAGCGGCTCCGAGATGGACGCGTCGTCCTCGGCGAGCAGTACACGGGTCATGAGCTGATGGTAGACCGCGCCTGCCAGAAGCTGGGGTGTGATCGCAAGCCCGTGATTCTTACCTTGGGGCGATTTGGTGCGAACCTATGTCTCGATGGTGAGAGGGCCGTAAGAACCTTAGAAAAGTGTGTACGGTTCCACGGGAGCCTGTGATCCATGTCTCAAGTCCTTCCATTTCCGGCACTGTCCTGCCGTATGGTGAAAGACGCCTTTTGCAGCACGGGGACCTTTGGCAAAGCAGTTCACGCTGAAGGTCTCTTTTGTGTGCGGGCCGGCCACCGCCAGCCTTGAACACGTTGCGCGTCCCCACCAGCAAGGAACGACCAATGGCGTCCAGCCTGACGAAGGACTCGGCCCGCCCGGGCACCCCCGGCACCGAGCAGACCTTCTTCGGCCACCCCCGCGGACTGGCCACTCTCTTCATGACCGAGATGTGGGAGCGTTTCTCCTACTACGGCATGAGGGCTCTCCTCCCGCTGTACCTCGTCGCCCCGGGCGGCCTCCACCTGAGCGCCGCGACCGCGACCGCGATCTACTCCGTGTACGTGTCGCTCGTGTACCTGCTCGCCCTCCCGGGCGGCTGGTTCGGCGACCGCGTCTGGGGCCCCCGCAAGACCGTCGCCGTCGCCGGTGGCGTGATCATGCTCGGCCACCTGACGCTGGCCCTGCCGTCCTCCGGCACGTTCTACGCGGGCCTAGGCCTGGTGGCGATCGGCTCCGGCCTCCTGAAGGCCAACATCTCCACGATGGTCGGCCACCTCTACGACGGCCCGGACGACCCGCGCCGCGACGGCGGCTTCACCGTCTTCTACATGGGCATCAACCTCGGCGCGTTCGCCGCGCCGCTGGTCATCGGCACCATCGGTGAGAACGTCAACTGGCACCTGGGCTTCGCCCTCGCCGCGCTCGGCATGGCCCTGGGCCTCGCCCAGTTCCTGATCGGCTCCCGCCACCTCGCGGACCGCTCCAGCGTCGTCCCGACCCCGCTGTCGGAGACGGAGAAGGCGTCCACGCTCCGCAAGGCGGCGATCTGGGCGGGCATCGCCGTCGTCTTCTACGCGATCGTCGGCTTCTCCGGCCACTACACCCTGAACTGGATCCTGGTCCCGCTGACCCTGCTCGGCCTGATCATCCCGGTGATGGTGCTGGCCCGCATCAAGCGTGACAAGGACCTCGACCGCACCGAGCAGAAGTCGATGTCGGCGTACATCTGGTTCTTCGTCGCCGCGGCCGTCTTCTGGATGATCTACGACCAGGGCGGCTCGACCCTGTCGATCTTCGCGGACTCCTCCGCCGACAACACCATCTTCGGCTGGGAGTTCCCGGTCTCCTGGTACCAGTCGGTCAACCCGGTCCTCATCATGGCCCTGGCCCCGGTCTTCGCCTGGTTCTGGCTCGCCCTGAACCGCCGCGGCAAGGAGCCCAGCACGATCGTGAAGTTCGCGTCCGGCCTGGTCCTCGTGGGCGCGTCCTTCTTCCTCTTCCTCGCCCCGCTCTCGATCGCCGAGGGCGGTCACAAGGCCGCGGCGATGTGGCTGGTGGCGATCTACTTCGTCCAGACCGTGGGCGAGCTGCTGCTGTCCCCGGTGGGTCTTTCCGTGACGACGAAGATGGCTCCCGCGAAGTACGCCTCGCAGATGATGGGCGTGTGGTTCCTGGCCGTGACGGCGGGCGACGCGACGACGGGGCTTCTGTCCATCGCCGGGGTCGACCTCAACAAGACGGGGATCGTCGCCCTGGAGGCCACGCTCGCCGTGATCGCCGGTGTCGCCGTGTGGATGTACCGGAACCGGGTCAAGGAGCTCATGGGCAGCGTCCACTGACGACGCCCTGCTTGACTCGCTTTGCTTGAGGCGGCCCCCGTGCACTGTGGTGTGCGGGGGCCGTTTCGCGTTATCGCGCTACAGGGAGGCGATGAAGGCGGCCCAGGCGGAGGGGGGGAAGAGGAGGGCGGGGCCGTGGGGGTTCTTGGAGTCTCGGACGGGGATGAGGGCGGGTAGATGGTCGGCGACTTCGAGACACTCGCCGCCGTCGGGGTTGCTGTAGCTGCTCTTGCGCCACGAGGCCCCGGCCAAGAGGTCGTCAGAGACCTCGACGCACTGGCCACCGTCCGGATTGCTGTAGCTGCTCTTGCGCCACGTGACGCCGGTCAGGTCGATGGGTCGCACGGTGCTTCCTCCAGCATTCGCCCGATGAACTTCAGCGACTCGGCCGGTGACAGGGCCAGGTCGCGCATCGAATCGTACGCACGTTGGAGGCGCTCAACCTCCCCGTATTCCTGGACGAGTTCACCGTGGTACGCCGTCTCCGTGTAGGCCGTCGTGCGCCCGCTGAACTCCTTGAGGAACATCACGTCGGTGCTCACCAGGGCATGCAGCCCGGCTTCCAGCGGCAGTACCTGGAGCGTGATGTTCGGGCGCTCCGCCATCGCCACCAGATGGGCGACCTGCTCCCGCCAGGCCCCGGCATTCCGCAGAGGGGTCCGTAGGACGGCCTCGGAGAGGATGCAGCGGAAGGCGGGGGCCTCCTTGCCCACGAGCCAGGCACGGCGGCCGACGCGGGCCTCCACCTGCCGATCCAGCTCCTGACCACCGATGCCTCCCGCCGCGAGCACTTCCCGCGCGTATGCATCGGTCTGAAGCATGCCCGGCAGGACGCTCACGGCGAAGTGCCACAGGCTCATCGCCTCCGCCTCCAACGCCATGTATCTGCGGTACTGCTCCTTGAACTGAGCCGGGTCGGCCAACGCCAGCTCCCACAACGTCACCAAGAACCCCGGCGTCCCGTAATGCTGGTCCAGCGCACCGACCACCTCGGGCCCACCCAACGTCTGCCCGTTCTCCATCTTCCCCAGCAGTGAGTGGTCCCAGCCCAGCCGTTCCCCCAGCTCACGCAACGTCAGTCCGCTCCCCTCCCGCAGTGCCTTCAGCTCCTCCGCGAACCGTTGGCGTGGCTCCTGGCTGCGGCTGGTGACCGTCCGCCTTTGCGGCATCTCGCGCTCCCCCTGCTTCCGGCGGCTTGTGGAATTTGTGGAATTTGGAGTGCCGCGTGTGGAATTTGCGCACGTCAGCGGCGTTTTCGGACTCCGGGCACGGCATGCTCGTACTGCCCGACCACGCAACGTAATCCAACGAACGCGTGCGGTACGGGCGTTCCCTCGACACTGCCCTCACAAGGAGTGACCCATGCCCCGCACACGCACCGCACCCCTCCCCCGCCGCACCCGCCGCCGTACTCCCCGGACCTGGGCAGCCGCGCCGACACCCACCACGCTGCGCGCGATCGAGGCGGCGCTCGTGAAGCTGCTGGACGGCACCCCATGACCCCCGACCCGAAGCCCGGCACGCCGTACGCCATGACGGACCCGCTCTTCCCGGTGCACCCGCCGGTCCCCGTCGCCGGCTGCGTGTCCTGCGAGAGCCTCGCCGCACGGAGAGAGGCCGCGCGAACCGCCCTGGACCACAGCGCCCGCACCGACGCGAACGTCCTGCTCCGCCTCCACCTGCGCCAGGAGCACCGCACGTGACCCGCCGGACCCCGCTCGACGACGCGTTCTGGAGCGGGGTCCTGACGGTGTGCAGTGTCGCGGGGCTGGTGGTCGTGGTGTTCTGGTGGGTGTGGTGACGTGGGGGTGCCTCTTCGGGCGCGTGATCGCCACGACGCCTACGGAGGCCGAGCGCGCGGAGCGTACTGAGCGGGCGGTCGCGTACGTCCGGGCCGACCTGTGTCCGGACCTCACCGAGGACGACGTACGCGCCGCACAGGAGTGGCGCGCCGCGATCGCCGCTCGGCGAGTGGGGGAACACCGGTGAAGGTCCAAGCTCCAAGGTCCTGGACCGTACGGCGGTACTCGCCCCGTGCCGTGGGCATCGGCTGCTGTCGGGGCCGGCCGCAGATCCTGACCGCTGCACCGGAGGCATGGGACAGGAGCGGCGTCTGGGCCGTCGACATCGGCAAGCCCTAGCCGCCGGGTCGTTTCTTCGAACGGAGGGCCGTCGTACCACCCGGTGCGGTGGCCCTGCGGGGTTTTCCGGCCGCACTCCAGCGCCTCGCCGCACCATCAGGACTATGCGCCGCACCTTCCTCTCGCTGGCCGCCGCCCTCGGCTTCCTGCTGACCTCGTCCGGCACCGTCGTGGAGGCGGCACCCGGGACGTTCCGGTACGGCGACCACGAGCGGCAGACCATCACCGTGTACGGCGACCCGGGCGCCCCGCCGCTGCTGATCCTGCACGGCGGCTACTGGGCGCAGGACGCCGACTGGAGCCGTACCGCACGGTGGCTCGCGCGCGAGGGATTCCGCGTCTACGAGACCGACTACCGCCTCAACACCGACGCCCACTGGCCGGCCCAACGCGACGATGTGCGGGCGGCGTTGAGGTGGGTCGCCACCGACTCCCCGGGTCGGCGGCCGCTGGTGCTGGGCTCTTCGGCGGGCGGTCAGCTGGCGTTGGACGCGGGGACGTACGGTGCGGGGCGTGATCTGGTTCGGGGTGTGGTGGCCCTGTCGCCGGTCGCCTCGCCGTACCGGGCGTGGGTGGACGGCGGGCGCCCCGGTGCCGCACCCCAACAGCGCCGCCTACGCCGCGAGGCGCAACGCCTGGTCGGCTGCGCCCCCGACCACACCGGCCCCCGCTGCTGGGCCCGCTGGACCGACCTCACCGCACGCACCCACGCCTCGGGCACGGATGACGCCCCGATGCTCCTCATCCACTCCCAGCGGGACTTCGTACCTGTGGCGCACTCGACGGAACTGGCGGACGCGGAGCGGGGTTTGGGGCAGCGGGATGTGACGGTGCGGGTGGTGGCGGGGGCGGGGCACGGGGGTGGCCTTGTGGGGGAGGCCGAGGTGAAGGGGGCTGTGGTGGGGTGGTTGCGGGAGCACCGGTGAAGGGTGGCGGGGAAGCGGGGCGGGCGTGCTGGACGAGAAGCGGGCGGCCCCGCGGCAACGCATCCGACACGCGCCCGGTGCGCCCCGCCCACCCCAACCTCTCGCCGCCCCTACCTCGTCCGCCTTCCCGGCATGAACGTGAACACCGCCGCGCCCAGCAGCACAGCCGTACCGGCGACAAGCCCCAGCGCCTTCAGCGCGCCGTCGTCCTCGGCGCCCGTTGCCGCGAGGCCGCCGGAGGTGGAGTCGCTGCCGGAGGTGCCGGACGTTCCGCCCGATGCCCCGCCTTCCTGCTCCGTCGTGTCCAGAGTCAGCGACACCGCCGTCTTGTCCGGCTTGCAGGTCGTGGTGGTTCCCAGGGCGTCGATGGTCAGGACGCCCGGCGAGAGGGTGGACTCGCCTGTCGCGCCCGGCTTGTACGTGCCCGTCATGTCCGGGATCTCGATCGGGTCGCCCGATTTGATGTCCTCGGCGTTGGTCGGGCCCTCGACGTGTACGGAGCCCTTGTCGTCGCCGCCCAGGACGACGTCCATCGAGGGCTTGATGGAGTCCTTGGGGATGTTGGCCGGGCTGTTCATCGGGGACTTCTTGAACTGGACGGTGAGGTCGAAGTTGCCGCCGTCCTTCTTGGCGTTGATCTGGATGGTGGAGGTCGCCTTCTGTTCGCCGAGGGGCGACTGGCAGGTGTAGGGGATGTCGACGACCTTGCCGGTGAAGTCGGTCTGGCCGCCGTCGGTCTCGGACGCGCTCGCGGAGGGGCTGCCGCTGGGGCTCTCCGTGGCGCTGTCGGTCGGTGACGGGGACGTGCTGTCCGTCGCCGTCACCGTCGGGCTCGCGCTCGGGTCCGGTGTCGAACTCCCGTCCCCCTCCTCGACCTTGATGGTCGCGGCCGTCGGTACCGACTCCGACGGGGCGCACTCCGTCTTCGTGCCGTAGGCGTTGACCGTGAACGCGTCCGGCGTCAGTGTCACGTCGCCGGCCGTCGTCAGCTTCAGCGTGCCCTTCATGTCGGAGAGGACCATGTCACTGCCGATGGGGATCTCCGGGTTCTCCTGCGGGCCCTCCATCGCGATGTCGGCGGTCTGCGCGCCGGCCGCCTTGAGGGTGCCGGTCGGCTTGACCTTGTCCTTCTCGATGACGATGGGGCCGGGGTTCTTGGAGGCGGCCTGGACGAACTTCCACACCACCTGGACCTCGTCGCCGACCTTCGCGGTCTCGGGGGCGGTGATCTCGACCTTGGTGGTGCCGTCCACGGGGTCGCCCACGGGCGGTATGCAGTGCGTCGCGAACGCCACCTCCGCCGCCTGTGCGGGCGCCACGGCCACGCCGATCATCGCGCCCGCGCAGCCGAGTGCGAACGCCACTCTCACACCGCCCGGCAGGACTCTCCTTCGCTGTCTCACGTCGTTCCCTTTCTGGTGGGGGTCGTCGAGTTGTCGTCGTGCGGTGCGGAGAGCCGACCGGCCGCGCCCGGATCGGAGTCCGGGGTGAACCACGGCAGGGTCGAGGATGCGGGCGGCTCGGGGGGCGCGGTGCGCAACCCCGGTAGCCGCAGGGTGACTTCAGGCAATCGGAGGCGGAGGCGGGACGAGGCCGCCCGTACGCTGCGGCCTGCGGCGCGGTGCGGGCGTACCCGGTCGATCAGCGCCATTCCGATACGGAACACTGCCGCGGGCACTACCAGGCAGACCAGGATCCAGAACAGCGTCACGCCCCACGGGCGGCCCACGCCCCAGGGCTGTTCGGCGAGGACCTTGCCGCCGTACTTGAGGGACACCGAGTAGTCGCCGTGCGCGCCGCCTGTCAGCTCGACGGGCAGTTCGATGCGCGCCTTCTTGCCGGGCGCGATCGTGCCGCGCCACTGCTGCTCCTCCCACTGCGGGGCGAACACCCCGTGGGAGGTGCCGACTTGGAAGACCGGGTTCTTGATGTCGGAGGTGCCGACGTTGCCGACGGTGAAGACAAGGGTGCGGGCGGGCGGTGCCCCGAACCAGGTCAGCAGCCCGCTGGAGCCCTCCAGCCGGGTGTCGGTGAGGACGGACAGGCGTCCGCCGGACTCCTCCGCCGGTAGCGGCTCCACGGCATGCCCGGCGACCTGGAAGATCGCGTCCGCCTCGGCCTTCGCCCCGGTCACCGTCGCCACATGCACCACGCACGGGCACGGCACGGGCGGCTCGGCGACCGGCAGCTTCTTGCTGAACCGTCCCTTGGTGTCGGTCGTGACGGCCCGACCGTCCGCGTTCGCACAGGAGTTGGTCCCGCCCGGCACTCCTCGCGACGGCACCGCCTGCCCGCAGATCAGAATCATCAGCAGCGCCTTCGACCGCCAGCCATCGCCACTGACGGTGATCGAACCGCCCGTCCCCGCCTGCGATTTGGAGAGCTTCACGGTCGGCTGCTCGGCGGCCTGCGCGGCTCCGGGCAACACCGCTGCCGACGCCACTACCGACACCAGCGCCAGGAGCACCGTCGCCACAAGAATCCGCACCTTCACGACACCGCTCCCGTCAACTCGACCTCCGGGCAGGTGGATTCGGGTGCGGCTTCCGTCCTACGGCGCCTCCGACGTCGTACGACCAACAGCGCACCGCCCGCCGCCGCCACCCCCACCGCCCCGGCAACCCCCACACCCCACGGCCCGCCCCACGTCGTCCTCGACGCGCTCGCCGTGTCCCGCACCCCACCCGCCGCCGTCACCGTCAGCCGCACCTCGACCGAGTCCAGCGCGGGCCCGCTCCACGGCTCACCGAGCTTCAGCCGCTGCCCGGGCGCCAGTTCCGTCGGCAGAGTGCGCGCGGGCCGGTCGAGGACCCGCCCGAAGAGACCGTCGGCGCGGACGGCGAGCCGGGGTGCGAGGGGGGTCGTACCCCGGTTGACCAGCTCGTACGTGATCCGGTCGCCGGACACGGCCACGTGCTCGACGGTCAGCGCGGACACGGTGGGGACCGTGGCCCGCAGATGCAGAGCCACCCGCCGGGTCCGTCCGTCGGAGTCCCGGGCCACGATCTCGGCCGTACCGTCCGCTTCCGGCACGGTCACCGTGAACGGCACCTCGGTACGGGTGCGCGGGGGCAGCGCGAGTCGCGTATCGGCGAAGGTGATGCGCCCACCATCGGCCCGGAGTGAGACGTCGACCGAGCGCTCACCCGGGTTCAGCAGCGCCACCGTGTCCTCCAGAACCGCCCCCGGCTCCCCCTCGGCATAGAAAGCAGGCCGCCCGCCCCCCGACGGCACAACAGACCACCCGTCGGCAGCGGTTGCCACCGGAACGGCCGCGAGCAGAGCGAGAAGACCCAGCCCCAGCACACGGAGGGCGAACGACATCGGCGGCTCCAGAAAATCGGACCGAGTACCCGCGCCCCTCCAGGGGCGCGGGGAACTGCGCGACAAGCCACGACGAGCCCGCACCCGCCAACAGACCTGACGCGGCAGCTCCGTTGGCGCACCTCACCCAGCAGAACGCCGTCGCCGACGCGTCAGCCACAACGACCCCGCCGCCCCCGCCAGCAGCACCGTCCCCCCGAGCGTCCCGAGCGCGATCGCCGAATCCTCAGGCCCGGTCTGCGGCAACGACGCCCCGTCGTCCGACCCGCTCTGCGTACCGCTCCCCGTCCCCCCGGAAGCCGTCACATCAAGGCTGAGCGACGGCCCAGGACTGTTCGTCGGCGTGCACGTCGTCGTCGTACCGAGCGCGAGGATGGTGAGCACACCCGCGGTGAACGTGACCTTGCCGGACTTCGACGGGGTGTACGTACCGCTCAAGTCATTGATCTTGATGGGGGTGTTGGCGGGGACCACGGCCTGGTTCGCCGACCCCGTGACCTTCAGCGTCCCCTTGTCCGCGCCGCCCAGCTGGATGACCGCGCTCGGCTTCATCGACCCCTTGCCGAGATCGACCGGGCTGGAGGAGACCCCCTTCTGCCAGGACATGGTGATCTTGTAGCCGCTGCCGCTCTTGACGCCCTTGATGTCGATGGGCGAGACGGCGCTCTTGTCACCGATCGGCGTCTTGCACTGGTACTTGACGTCCACGACCTCGGCATGGGCTCCGGGGGCGGCCATCAGCACCACCGAGCCGGCCAGGGCCGCGGCGGACGCGAGCGCGGCGGTTCGTTTCGGGTACGACACGGTTCCGCTCCCTCTTACTCGTTACTCGGTCTCTTGCTCGTGACTCGGTTGCCGTGACTGGTTCCTGACGGCACATCAGATCGGCCGTCAAGGTACGCCCGGGGTCGCGAGGAGGGAAGACAAGGTGCGCGCCGGAGTTGTGACGATCCGGCGCGCACGAAAGGGGGTTCGAGTGGAGGCGGGGGATAAGGCGGGGAGGGCGGCCTAACCCCGGGTAACCCGAGGACGGAGTACTTCCGGGGCTCCCCAGCGCCACAGCGCCTCCGGCACCTCCACCGTCCCGTCGGCCCGCTGGTGCTGCTCCAGGATCGCGGGGAGCAGCCGGCTGGTGGCGAGGCCCGAGGCGTTGAGGGTGTGGACGTACGCCGGCCTGCCGCCACCCGCCGGGCGGTACCGGATGCCGCCGCGCCGGGCCTGGTACTCACGGGCGTTCGACACCGAGCTGACCTCGGCGTAGGCGCCGAGGCTGGGCAGCCAGACCTCGACATCGTAGGTCTTGGCCTGGGCGGGGCTGGTGTCCTCGGCGGCGAGCTTGGTGACCCGGTGGTGCAGGCCGAGCCCGGTCACCAACTCCTCGGCGGCGGCGAGGAGTTCGAGCTGGGCCGCGTCCGAGTCCTCGGGGCGCGCGAACTGGAACAGCTCGACCTTGTTGAACTGGTGCCCGCGCAGCGTCCCGCGCTCCGCCGCCCGGTAGCCGCCCGCCTCCTTGCGGTAACAGGGCGTGTACGACACGTACTTGAGCGGCAGCTCCGCCTCGTCGAGGGTCTCGCCGCGGTGCAGGTTCACCAGGGCCGTCTCGGCGGTGGGCAGCAGGAAGTGGTCGTCGTCCGTGCGGTAGACCTCGTCGGCGAACTTCGGGAACTGTCCCGCCGTATAGCCGGCTTCGTGTGTGAGCAGGTGCGGCGGCAGGACGAATTCGTAGCCCGCGCGGCGGTGGGTGTCGAGGAAGTGGTTGAGCAGCGCCCATTCCAGGGCGGCGCCGTCGCCGCGGTAGATCCAGTGGCCGCTGCCGGCGAGGCGGGTGCCGCGCCGGTAGTCGACGAGGCCCAGGTTCTCGGCGAGTTGGACGTGGTCCTTCGCGGTCACGTCGAAGACCGGCGGGGTGCCCGTGACCCGTACGACCTCGTTGTTCTCCTTGCCACCCGCGACCACGTCGTCGTCCGGGAGGTTGGGAAGGGCGTCGAGGAAGTCCTGGTGTTCCCGGGCGAGTCGGGTCAGTTCGGTCTCGGTGTCCGTGAGCCGGTCGGTCAACTCCTTGGCCCGGGCCTGGAGTTCCTCGGCCGGTTCGCCCGCCCGGCGGCGTACGGCGATGTCGGCCGAGATGCGGCGCCGCTCGCCGCGCAGCCGCTCCACGGCGGTACGGGCCTCGCGGAACGCGGTGTCCAGGGCGAGGAAGGCGGGGAGGTCGGCGTCGACGGCGCGTTTGCGCAGGGCGGCGCGGACGCGGTCGGGGTGCTGTCGGATGAGGGTGACGTCGAGCATGGTGCGCGCTCCGTCCGGTTCTGCCGGAACGGCAGGGGCCGCCCCGGGGTTGGGTCCCTCGGGGCGTGGGCGAGAGGGTGCTCGCGGTGCCACCACGCCTTCACCGCCGTACGGCCGTGGTCTTTTCCGGCGGGTACGACGGTCTCGTCGTGGCCCGATGACGGGGGCCGGCCGGCGGGGCATTTCCTCCCCGCACTCGGGAGTGGATTCGCACCGGGCCTGGCGGGCCCGGGCTACTTGTCTCCGTCAGCGCGTTGCGGTCGAGGGTAGGGAGCGACGGGCGGCCGGGCAAACGGATTAGGCCGGTGCGCCCAGCTCCGCCCACACCGTCTTGCCGGAGACGCCGGGGTTGCGCAGGACCCCCCAGTCCAGGCAGAGGCGCTGCACGATGAACATGCCGTGGCCGCCGGGGCGGCCCGCGCGGTGCGGGGTGCGGGGGGCCGGCTGGCCGGTGCCCTTGTCGGAGACCTCGATGCGGATCACCTTCTTGTCGCAGGCGATCCACAGCTCGTCCGGGCCCTCGGCGTGCAGACAGGCGTTGGTGACCAGCTCGGAGACCACGAGCAGGACGTCCTCGGCGGCGGCCCGCTGGTCGGCGGTGGCGGCGGGCAGCCAGCCCCAGGCGTACAGCGCCTGGCGGGCGAAGTCCCGGGCCAGGGGTACGACGCCGCTCTCGCCGTCGAAGCTCAGTCTGCGGGCCTGCCGGCCCGCGGAGGACTCGGGCGGCACGGCCGCACCCCCTTCGGACGCCCCGGAAGCGCCGTCGGCCTCCGGGCCGCGGTCGCCCGGCGAGAAAGGCCGGGTGCTGCTCATCAGCGCTTCACCTCACCGATTCACCAGTTCACGATTCAATAGTCAGGCTTCAGTAGCCAGGATTCAGTAGTCAGGGTTCCGTACGTGGCTCGACGGTGGATCCGTCGCCGCGTCCGCCGCCTGTCTGTCTGCCGCCTGTTTCTCCGCCGCCTGTTTCAGGATGTCTCCTGCCCGACCGAACCGGCAGAACACCCCCTGTTTCGGCACGTGTCTTCCGACACAGGGGCGAGACGGGTGGCGCGTCCCGGTCGCACTGGGGCGTCCGGGGCGTCGCGGCCCGGCGGACCGGCTCAGCCGGTCTCGTCGGCCAGGGCCGCTTCGAGGGTGTCATGGACGGTGAAGACCGCGTCGGCACCGGTGATCTCGAAGACGCGCGCCACAACGGGCAGCATCGCCGCGAGATGGACCCCGCCCCCGGCGGCCTCGGCCTTCAGGCGTGCGCCGAGCAGTACGTTCAACCCGGTGGAGTCGCAGAACTCGAGCCGCGAACAGTCCACCACCAGCCTGCTGAAGCCGTCGGTGAGGCAGGCTTCCAGTGGCTCGCGCAACAGATCGGCGGTGTGGTGATCCAACTCACCCGCCGGAGTCACGACGGCGCTGGCGCCCTCTTTCCGCACCTCGACCAGAAGCCGGCCAGACTGTGCGCTGCCGACCGTCCCGCGGTCCATGCCGTCTCTCTCTCCCGACGTCGTGACTGCTGCTGACGTCCTCGAACACTACGCCTTCCCTTCACCCTCCGGCACCCGAACATCTGCACACAAACGGACATTTACGCATAGAACGCACTTGCGGCCGGGTGAGGAAAGCGGGTAGGGCTAGTAGGGACACGTACTCGACACGGCCGGCTTTGGAGGCGCCGCACACCGCAGTGCACGCAAACGGCTTCGGCAGCCCAATGCCGAGAACGATGGAGGACATCATGTCACCCCGGCTCGACGCATCGCATACCCAAGAAGCGACGTCGACATCCCCCCCGGAACATCTGGATCCCATCGAGCAGATCGACCAGACCGATCAGGACGACCTACTTGCCGGGCTTCCGGAGATCCCCCCGTACGACGAGGTGGGGCCGGTGGACGCGCGGGCCCTGTCCAAGACCCTCTTCGCGCGGCTGGAGTCGCTGGAGGAGGGCACCCACGAATACTCGTACGTCCGCAACACGCTCGTCGAGCTCAACCTCGCCCTGGTCAAGTTCGCCGCCTCCCGCTTCCGCTCCCGCAGCGAGCCGATGGAGGACATCATCCAGGTCGGCACGATCGGCCTGATCAAGGCGATCGACCGCTTCGAGCTGAGTCGCGGCGTCGAGTTCCCCACCTTCGCGATGCCGACCATCGTCGGCGAGATCAAGCGCTTCTTCCGCGACACGTCGTGGTCGGTACGGGTACCCCGGCGCCTCCAGGAACTCCGCCTCGACCTCGCCAAGGCGGGCGACGAACTCGCCCAGCAGCTGGACCGCGCCCCGACGGTCGGCGAACTCGCCGAGCGCCTGGGCCTGACCAAGGACGAGGTCGTCGAGGGCATGGCGGCGTCGAACGCCTACACCGCCTCCTCCCTGGACGCCCAGCCCGAGGAGGACGACGCCGAGGGCGCCCTCGCCGACCGCATCGGCTACGAGGACCACGGCATCGAGGGCATCGAGTACGTCGAGTCCCTGAAGCCCCTCATCGCCGAACTCCCCTCCCGCGACCGCAAGATCCTCTCCCTGCGCTTCGTGGCGGGGCTGACCCAGTCGGAGATCGGGGACGAGCTCGGGATCTCGCAGATGCATGTGTCCCGGCTGCTGTCACGGACGCTGGTGCGGCTGCGAAAAGGGCTGACCGTCGAGGAGTGACCCTGTTCTTCTGAGCTCTTCTGAGCTCTTCGTTCTTCTGGGCGCGGGGCGTGCGATCAGACTTCGCGCACGCCCCGTCGCCATACCCCGGCGACCAGGGGCACGCCCGGCCGGTAGGCCAGGTGCACATGGCTCGGGGCGTCGAGGAGGGTGAGGTCCGCGCGGGCGCCCGGTGCGAGGCGGCCGATGTCGTCTCGGCGCAGGGCCGCCGCGCCGCCCGCCGTGGCGGACCAGACCGCCTCGTCCGGGGTCATGCCCATGTCCCGTACGGCCAGGGCGATGCAGAACGGCACCGAGGACGTGAAGGACGAGCCCGGGTTGCAGTCGGTGGAGAGGGCGACCGTGACCCCTGCGTCCAGGAGGCGGCGGGCGTTCGGCCACTCCGCGCGCGTGGAGAACTCGGCGCCCGGGAGGAGGGTGGCGACGGTGTCGCCGTTCGCCAGGGCGTCCACGTCGGCGTCCGTGAGGTGGGTGCAGTGGTCGGCGCTGGCGGCGTCGAGTTCGACGGCCAGCTGGACGCCGGGGCCGTAGGAGAGCTGGTTGGCGTGGATACGGGGGTGCAGGCCCCTGGCCTTGCCCGCCGTGAGGATCGCGCGGGCCTGGTCGCCGTCGAAGGCGCCCTTCTCGCAGAAGACGTCGATCCAACGGGCGTACGGGGCGCAGGCGTCGAGCATCTCGCCGGTGACGAGGTCGACGTAGGCGGCCGGGTCCTCGGCGTAGTCGGGCGAGACGATGTGGGCGCCGAGGTAGGTGACCTCGTCGGTGTGGGCGGCGGCGATGCGCAGGGCCCGGGACTCGTCCTCGACCGTCAGGCCGTAGCCGGACTTCGTCTCGAACGTGGTCGTGCCCTGGCGGAGGGCCTCGGCGAGGTAGCGGGTGAGGTTCGCCTCCAGCTCGGCATCCGTCGCGGCCCGCGTCGCCGCGACCGTCGTACGGATGCCGCCCGCGCTGTACGCCCGCCCCGACATCCGGGCGTTGAACTCCTGCGTCCGGTCGCCCGCGAAGACGAGGTGGGAGTGGGAGTCCACGAAGCCCGGCAGGACCGCCCGGCCGGCGGCGTCGACCCGGTTGTCAGTGGCGGGTGCTTTGCTTGATTCACCGGTCCACACGACCCGGTCGCCGTCGATGACGAGCGCCGCGTCCTGGATCAGGCCGAGGGGGGAGCCGTCACCTAGGGAGGGGTCGTTGGTGACCAGCGTGGCGATGTTGGTGATGACGGTGGTGCTGCTCATGGCGTCCTCGTGGGTGGCGTGGGTGGCCGGTGCGGGTGTGGTCGTCAGGCGCGAAGGGCTTCGACGGCCCGCGCGAGGGCCCCGGGCACATCGGGTACGAGGGTGTGGGCGCCGTCGCGTACGACGTGCCGTCCGCCCACGATCGTGTGCCGTACGTCCGCTGCCGTCGCCGCGAATACGGCCGTCTCGGCGCCCAGCCTGGGCAGCGGGCCCGCTGTCCTGACCGAGTCGAGGGCGACCGTCGTGAGGTCGGCGAGCGCGCCGGGCTCGATGGTGCCCGCCTCGTCCCAGCCGAGGGCCGCGTGGCCGTCGGCGGAGGCGGCGCGCAGGAGGGCCGCCGCTGTCCAGTGACCCCGGGTGCGGGTGCGCAGGCGCTCGTTGAGCTCCATCGCCCGTGCCTCTTCGAGCAGGTCGATGACGGCGTGGCTGTCGGAGCCGAGGGAGAGCGGGGAGCCCTCGTTCTGCAGGGCCACGGCGGGTCCGATGCCGTCCGCGAGGTCCCGTTCGGTCGTGGGGCACATGCAGGTGCCGGTGCCGCTGCCGCCGAGGAGGGAGATGTCCTCGGCGGTGAGGTGGGTGTTGTGGACGCCGGTGGTGCGCGGCCCGAGCACCCCGTGCAGGGCGAGGAGCTGGGTCGGGGTGCAGCCGTGGGCCTCCTGGCAGGCGTCGTTCTCCGCCGTCTGCTCGGACAGGTGGACGTGGAGGGGGGCGCGGCGTTCCTCGGCCCATCGCGCCACGGTCGCCAACTGGGCGGCGGGCACGGCCCGTACGGAGTGGATGGCCGCCCCGATCCGCGCGTGATCCCGTTCCTTGAGAACTGAACAGCGTTCCGCCCAGGCGTCCGCGCTGCCGTCGGAGAAGCGGAGCTGGTGGGTGTTGGGGGCCTGTCCGAAGCCGGAGGAGAGATAGGCGGTGTCGAGGAGGGTGATGCGGATCCCGGCGTCGGCGGCGGCCGCGATGAGGGCCTCGCCCATGGCGTTGGGGTCGGCGTAGGGGGTGCCGCCGGGGGCGTGGTGGAGGTAGTGGAACTCGCCCACGGCGGTGATGCCGGCCAGCGCCATCTCGGCGTACACGGCCCGCGCGAGGGCGTGGTACGTCTCCGGGGTCAGCCGGTCGGCGAAGGAGTACATGACCTCGCGCCAGGTCCAGAAGGTGCCGGAGCCGACCTGGACGGTGCCGCGCAGGGCGCGGTGGAAGGCGTGCGAGTGGGCGTTGGCGAGGCCGGGGAGGGTGAGACCGCGGAGGGGCTCGGCGCCGGAGGGCGGGGTCTCCACGTCCAGGCGGACGGCGGTGATGCGGCCGTCCGCGACCTCTACGGCGACGCCCGGCTCGACGTGGGTGTCGAGCCAGGCGTGCTCCAGCCAGTAGGTCTTGGCAGTCACCTGCAGGCCAGTCCTTCCAGTACGTCGGCGAGGGCGAGCACCCCGGCCACGCAGTCGTCCTCGGCGGCGAACTCGGCCGGGGAGTGCGAGACACCCGTGGGGTTGCGTACGAACAGCATGGCGGTCGGGATGTGCCCGGAGAGGATCCCGGCGTCGTGTCCGGCGCCCGTTCCCAGGACGGGGACGGTGATGTCGGTGTCCTTGCCGAGGATCCGGCCCAGTTCGTCGCGCAGGGCGTGGTCGAACTCGACGACGGGGGTGAAGGACTCCCGGACGACGTCGAGGTCGATGCCGTGGGCGTCGGCGTACGCGCGGGCGGCCTTCTCGATGCCGCCGACGACGGTGTCGAGGGTGGCCTGGTCCTCGGCGCGGGAGTCGAGCCAGCCGCGGACGAGGGACGGGATGGCGTTGACGCCGTTCGGCTCGACGGAGATCTTGCCGAACGTGGCGACGGCGCCGGCGAGTTCGGCCTCGCGGCGGGCGGCGAGCACTGTTTCGGCGTACGACAGCATCGGGTCGCGGCGGTCGACGAGCCGGGTGGTGCCGGCGTGGTTGGCCTCGCCGCGGAAGTCGAACCGCCACCGTCCGTGCGGCCAGATGGCGCTGGCGAGCCCGACCCGGTCGCCGGACAGGTCCAGTGCCCGTCCCTGCTCGACGTGCAGTTCGACGAAGGCGCCGATGCGGGCCAGCCGTTCGGGGTCGGCGCCGATGGCGTCGGGGTCGTATCCGGCGGCCTCCATGGCCCGCGGGAGGGTGACCCCGTCGCCGTCGGTCAGCCGGTGCGCCTGCTCGACGGTGAGCTGCCCCGAGGTGAGCCGGGAGCCGACGCAGGCGAGCCCGAAGCGGGCGCCCTCCTCGTCGCCGAAGTTGACGATGGCGAGGGGCTTGCTGAACACGGCCTCGCGGGCGCGCAGTTCATCGAGCGCGGCGAAGGAGGACACGACCCCGAGGGGCCCGTCGAAGGCGCCGCCGTCCGGCACGGAGTCGAGATGCGACCCGGTGACGACGGCGTCCCCGGCGGAGGGGTCCCCGAGCCAGGCCCACTGGTTCCCGTTCCGGTCCACCTCGTAGACCAGCCCCCGAGCCTCGGCCTGCTCCTTGAACCAGGCCCGGCACTCGGCATCGGCACCGGTCCAGGCGTAGCGACGGTAGCCGTGGGAGTCGGAGTGGCGGCCGATGGGGCGGAGGTCGGCCCACATGGTGTGGAAGGAGGCTCCGCCTTCCCGGCCGGCTCCAGGCTGCCGGCCGGGACCAGTCAACGCAGGCTGGCCGCCGCCGTCAGTCGGTACAGGCTGTGGGCAGTCGTTCCGCAGGGCGGAACGGGTGGGCACAGCCGGAGCCGCGCCCGGCGACGAGGCCTCCGCCCCCACCGGAGAGTTGCCGCCGTCCGTCACGCCGACTCACCTTCGCGCATAGGAATCCGCACGCCCCGCTCGTCCGCCACCGACTCCGCGATGTCGTACCCGGCGTCCACGTGCCGGATGACGCCCATGCCGGGGTCGTTGGTGAGGACGCGGCGGACCTTCTCGCCGCCGAGCTTGGTGCCGTCGGCGACCGTGACCTGGCCCGCGTGGAGGGAGCGGCCCATGCCGACGCCGCCGCCGTGGTGGATGGAGACCCAGGACGCCCCGGACGCCACGTTCACCATGGCGTTGAGCAGCGGCCAGTCGGCGATCGCGTCGGAGCCGTCGAGCATGGCCTCGGTCTCGCGGTACGGCGAGGCCACCGATCCGGCGTCCAGGTGGTCGCGGCCGATCGCCAGCGGCGCCGCCAGCTCGCCGCTGGCCACCATGTCGTTGAACCGCTCGCCGGCCTTGTCGCGCTCGCCGTAGCCGAGCCAGCAGATGCGGGCGGGGAGGCCCTGGAAGTGGACGCGCTCACCGGCCATCTTGATCCAGCGGGCGAGGGACTCGTTCTCGGGGAAGAGCTCCAGGATCGCCTTGTCGGTCTTGGCGATGTCGGAGGCCTCGCCCGAGAGGGCCGCCCAGCGGAAGGGGCCCTTGCCCTCGCAGAACAGGGGGCGGATGTAGGCGGGGACGAAGCCGGGGAAGGCGAAGGCGCGGTCGTAGCCGGCGAGCTGGGCCTCGCCGCGGATCGAGTTGCCGTAGTCGAAGACCTCGGCGCCGGCGTCCATGAAGCCGACCATGGCCTCGACGTGCTTCGCCATGGACTCGCGGGCCCGGGTCGTGAAGCCCGCCGGGTCCTTGGCCGCCGCGTCCGCCATGTCGTCGAAGTCGACGCCCACGGGGAGGTACGCCAGCGGGTCGTGCGCCGAGGTCTGGTCGGTGACGATGTCGATGGGGGCGCCCTCGGCGAGCATGCGGGGCAGCAGCTCGGCCGCGTTGCCCAGCAGGCCGATGGAGAGCGGGCGGCGGGCGTCACGGGCCTCGACGGCGAGCTGGAGGGCGTGCTCCAGGCTGTCGGCCTTCACGTCGAGGTACCGGTGCTCGATGCGGCGCTCGATGGCGCGCGGGTCGACGTCGATACAGATCGCGACACCGTCGTTCATGGTGACGGCGAGGGGCTGGGCGCCGCCCATGCCGCCGAGTCCTGCGGTGAGGGTGATGGTCCCAGCGAGGGTGCCGTTGAACTTCTTCGCGGCGACCGCGGAGAACGTCTCGTAGGTGCCCTGGAGGATGCCCTGGGTGCCGATGTAGATCCAGGAGCCGGCGGTCATCTGGCCGTACATGGTGAGGCCGAGGGCCTCCAGGCGGCGGAACTCCTCCCAGTTCGCCCAGTCGCCGACGAGGTTGGAGTTGGCGATGAGGACGCGCGGGGCCCACTCGTGGGTCTGCATGACGCCGACGGGGCGGCCGGACTGGACCAGCATGGTCTCGTCCTGCTTCAGGGTGCGCAGGGTGCGGACCATCGCGTCGAAGGAGCGCCAGTCGCGGGCGGCCTTGCCGGTGCCGCCGTAGACGACGAGCTTGTCGGGGTGCTCGGCGACCTCGGGGTCGAGGTTGTTCTGCAGCATCCGCAGGGCGGCTTCCTGCTGCCATCCCAGGGCGCTCAGTTCCGTACCGCGCGCTGCTCGGACGGGGCGGGGTCCTGACATGGTCTGCCTCCTAGCGGAATGTTGCTGCTGTTATTCACATCCTGACCGCCTGAATAGACCTAGTCAATAGGGCCGTCCCGCAGCATGGGACAGGAACCGGTGTTTGGCTGGATGTATGGCGCGGACAACGATCCGCGGACAACGACCTCACGGGGGACGGCGTGGACAACGGCAACGAGATCACCGAGGAGCACACGGCGCGCGCGGTGCGGCGGGACGAGGCCGTGCGGGCCGCGGTGGAGCAGGGGCTGCTGGGGCCGGACTCCCCCATCGTCGGCCTTCTGGACGTGACGGGCATCCGGGAGTCGGCCGCCGAACTGCGGGCGGCGTTCGACGCGGTCACGGCGCCCGGCACCCCGGTGCTGCACGCCTTCGCGGTGAAGGCGACCCCTCTGGTGCCGGTGCTGCGGCTGCTGCGGGAGGCCGGGATCGGCGCGGAGGTGGCGAGCCCCGGCGAGCTGGCGCTGGCGCGGGCGGCGGGGCTCGGTCCGGAGCGGACCGTGCTGGACTCGCCCGCGAAGACGCCCGCCGAGCTGCGGGAGGCGCTGGCGCTGGGGATCGCCGTCAACGCCGACAACCCGCAGGAGCTGGCGCGGATCGACCAGCTCATGCGGTCCGCCACGAGCCGTTCCCCGCTCGGGATCCGGGTCAATCCGCAGGTCGGCGGCGGTTCCATCGGGGCGACCTCCACGGCCACGGAGACCTCGAAGTTCGGGGTGGCGCTGCGGGATCCCGGCGCCCGGGAGTGGATCGTGCGCGCCTACGCCGACCGCCCCTGGCTCACCCGGCTGCACACCCACACCGGCTCCCAGGGCGTGCCGCTGTCGCTGATGGCACAGGGCGTCGCCGAGGCGTACGCGCTCGCCGAGGAGATCAACCGGAGCATCGGGCGGCAGCAGATCGACACGCTCGACCTCGGCGGCGGGCTGCCGGTGAACTTCGGCTCGGACGCGACGACGCCGACGTACGCGCAGTACGCGCGGCTGCTGAGCGAGGCGGTGCCGGGGCTGTTCGACGGGCGGTACGGGCTGGTGACCGAGTTCGGGCGGTCGCTGCTGGCCAAGCACGGGACGGTCGTGGCGCGGGTGGAGTACGCGAAGAGCGCGGGCGGGCGGGCGGTGGCGGTGACGC
This sequence comes from Streptomyces sp. NPDC046909, assembly GCF_040644695.1. Classification (NCBI taxonomy): domain Bacteria; kingdom Bacillati; phylum Actinomycetota; class Actinomycetes; order Kitasatosporales; family Streptomycetaceae; genus Streptomyces; species Streptomyces sp. NPDC046909. The sequence goes on from NZ_JBEYXC010000004.1 coordinate 80,852, forward strand.
ACGCGGGCGTGCAGGTGGCGACGCGGACGGTGTACGTGCCGGGGTCGTGGCCGCTGCGGATCGCCGCGTACGACGCGAAGGGGCGGGTCAAGGAGGGGCCCGAGGTGGTGCAGGACATCGCAGGGCCGGCCTGCTTCTCGGGGGACCTGCTCGCCGAGGGGCGGGCGCTGCCGCTGCTGGAGCAGGGGGACTACGCGGCGGCGCTGGACACGGGGGCGTACTACTTCGCGCACCACTACGCGTACAACTCCCTCGCCCGGCCCGGCATCTACGGCTTCGCGCCGGGTGAGGGCACCGACGGCGGCGGCGGTGTCGTGTTCGCCACCGTCCGCACCCCGCAGACGCTGGACGAGATCGTGGCCGAGTCCGGAGGGGCGCACGCCTCGGCGCTCACCACCCTCTGAGCAACGGCGCGCCGTTGACGCACGCCGGTGGACATGTGGGTCAACTGTTCGGAAAACGAGCTCAGTTGACCCACCTTAGTCATCCGCCGCATGTTCCACCGGAAAATGCCATAACCCTCACCCCTCACGCACACCGTGCGTAGTTTCGGCGTCACTCAGCCGAATCCCAGGCGGGAGGGGAACCGCGGTGCCCGGAATCGACGAGTGTCTGCTCGAAGCCATGCAACTGCCCGGTGCCCGGGGCGCCGCGCTCGTCGACTGGACGAGCGGACTGGCCCTGGGCACCGCGGGCGAGTCGCCGGGCGGCGACCATGAGACGGCCGCGGCGGAGGCGGCCGAACTGGCCCGGCTGGCCGCCGAACACCGGGCGTTCGCACCGGACGACCCGGAGGACAGCGCCGCCGACCCGCCCGTCGAGGACGTGATCATCAGCAACCGGGACAGCTACCACGTCCTGTGCTTCGTACGGACCTCCTTCGACAGCAGCGTGTTCCTGCATCTGTGGCTGACCCGCGTGGAGGGGAACCTCGCACTCGCGCGGATCCGGCTCGGCGAGATGACCGGACGGCTGGTACTGGGATGACCGCGGTCAGGACCCCACCGCCGCCCCGGCTGCCGACCCGCGACAAGGCGGAGGCCCGCGCGCGGGCCTGGGGCGGTGTCTCCCCGATGCTGACCCGGCTCGCCGCCGAGCGCGCCACCGGCGTCCTCGTCCGCGAGCGCGGCTCCCTGCACCTCGCCGAGGGCCGCGTGGTGCACGCCGAGAGCCCCCTGGCGCCGGGCCTCGGCGTGCTCCTCACGGCCCACGGCACGCTGGAGCCGGACGCCTGGCGGGAGGCGGCCGACCAGACCGAGGGCGCCCCCGGCGCCGCCCTCCTGCTGGCAGGCCGCGGCCGCCTCACCCGGGGCGCGCTGGAACTCGCGCACCTCGAAGCGCTGTACGACGCCGCCTACTTCGCGCTGGCACCCAGCAGCAGCCCGGGCCGCTTCCGGTACGCCGCCCCCGGCCGGCTCGGCGCCGTGCGGCCGGTCACGGTGGCCGCCCTGGAGCACGAGACACTGCGCCGCCGCGACCTGCTGCACCGCATCTGGCCCGACCCGGCGACCGACGAGGCCCGGCTGCTGCGCGCCGACACCGTCGCCTCCCCCGGCCTCACCGCCCGCCAGCGCGCGGTCCTGCACCTGGTGGACGGCGTGCGCGCGGCCGCGGACATCGCCCATGAGCTGGGCCGCCCGGCCTTCCACACGCTGGTGGACGTACGGCGGCTGGCGGCGGCCGGAGTGCTGCTGCGCGGCGCACCGGCGGCCCGGCCACCGGCCGAGGGCGCCACCCGCGCCCCCGGGCCCCCCATATCCCACGCACCCCACACACCCCACGCACCCCATGTACCCCCCACAGCGGCCCTGCCCGAGGTCGCCGATCCCGACATCACGTTGTTGAAGAGGCTCAGAGATGCGCTGGAGTCCCTTTGAGCGGCAGCGGGCACGCGCCGAGAGGAGAGACCAGATGGCGGCCGAACCCGAAATCCTGGACGAACTGCGCCGGTTGCGGAGCCGGGTACCGCACCTCACCGGCGCCCTGGCGGCGAGCGTGGACGGACTCGTCATCGCCCAGGACACCCCCGGCGTCGAGCCCGAGGGCATGGCCGCGCTGACCGCGGCCGCGCTCGGCGTCGCCGTACGGCTGGCGGACGCCACCGGCCAGGGCGAGTTCCGCGAACTGCTGGTGCGCGGGGCGTACGGCTATGTGTCGACGTACGCGGCGGGCCGTACCGCCGTCCTCACCCTGCTCGCCCAGGACGGGGTGAGCGTCGGACGCCTGCACCTGGAGGGGCGGCGCTCCGGCGCCCGGATCGGGGAGGTCGTCGACTCCCGGCCGCCCGCCGAGACCCCCGCGAAGCCCGCGAGAACCCCCACGGCACGGACCAGAACGGCGCGCACCCCACGCACGACCAACGCGCGCACCACCACGGAAAGTTGAACCGAGAAAAGGGGCATCACCTCATGGCCAACACGGATACCTGCCTGAAGGAAGCACTCGCCTCCATCGAGGGCGCGACCGGAGTCGCCCTCGTCGACTACACCAGCGGTATGGCGCTCGGCACGATGGGCGGCAGCAAGGGCTTCGACCTGAACGTCGCGGCCGCCGGGAACACCGACGTCGTGCGCGCCAAGATGCGCACCATGGAGCACCTGGGGCTCAAGGGCCAGATCGAGGACATCCTGATCTCGCTGTCCGACCAGTACCACCTGATCCGGCTGATCAGCGGTCGCGGCGGCAACGGACTCTTCCTCTACCTGGTCCTCGACGCCAAGCGGTCCAACCTGGCGATGGCCCGCCATCAGCTGAAGAAGATCGAGGAGGACCTGGAGGTCTGACGCTCAGCGAAGTCTGACGCGCGACGACGTCCGACGCTCAGACCAGCGCCGCGGTGCGGCGGCGCGCCCCGCCCGGGGCCGCGTCGCCCGCCGCGACACCCGTGCCGCGGTACGCCTTGACCGCCTTGCCGGCCGGGCGTCCGCCGCGCGCGTCGAGCCAGTCGACCCGCACCCACAGCAACGCGTCCTCCGCGCGCTCGCGCCGCCCCAGCCACGCCGCCTTCAGCCGCAGTCCGACCCCGGTCCCGGCGAGCAGCAGACCGCCCGCCACGGGCACGGCGAAGTTGGCGCCGAGCGCCACCAGCCAGGCGAGCAGCAGCCACCAGCGATGTCCGCGCCGCCAGTGCCGTACGGTCACCGCGCGGTCCTGGAGCACATCGTGCTTGCCGGCCCGGGCGGCACCGCGCGAGAGGGCGGTGTAGCGCCTGCGGCGGCGGTACGACACCACCGCGGCGGCGACGATGAACAGCGCCGCTCCCGCCATCACCCCGATCCGGCGCCCGGTCAGCCCCGGGATCAGCAGCCCGACACCGGCCGCGAACACCCCGGCCCACCACAAGGGTGCGGCTCCCGCGCGTACGACCACGGCAACCCGAGCCAGTCCCTGCCCTCCGCGTGCCACGTCCGCCTCCTCGTCGTCCCGGCACAGTCCTGTTGGCCGGGCAGGTTAACGAGCGAACGTGAGACGAGGCTGAGAAACCGCCCTACTCGACGAAAAGACCCCGCGCCGCCGCCCGCGTGTCGAACTCCTCAAGGCGCACCTGCGCGTCCGGCAGGTCGTCGCACATGGCCTCCAGGAGCACCCGTCCGAGCAGCATCGGCGCGCACGCCGTGTCGAAGGCGAGCCCGGTGCCGACGGCGGCCGGCAGCAGCAGGTCGGACACCTTGGCGACCGGCGCGAACGCGGAGTCGGCGACGGTGACGACGGTCAGCCCGGCCTCCTTGGCGTACCCGAGGGTGTCGACGACCTCGCGGGGATGCCGGGGCAGCGCGAAGGCCAGCAGCGTCGAGGCGCCGGCCCGTACGGCGGCGTCGATCCGGTCGTGGATCATCGTGCCGCCCTCGTTGAGCAGCCGTACGTCCGGATGGACCTTGGCGGCGAAGTACGCGAAGCCGTACGCCTGGGAGGCCGCCGCCCGCAGCCCCAGCACCGGCAGCGGACGCGAGGCCGCGAGCAGCCGCCCGGCCTTCTGCACGGGCCGGGGGTCGGCGAGCAGCTCGGCCAGGTGCCTGAGATTCTCGATCTCGGCCTCCACGGCCTGCTGGTACTCGTTGTACGACGCCGAGGCCGCCGTCTGCTCGGCGGGCGCGACCTCGCGCAGGTGCCTGCGCAGGGCGGGGTAGCCGTCGAAGCCGAGGGCGACCGCGAACCGGGTCACGGAGGGCTGGCTGACGCCGGCGAGCTCGGCCAGCTCGACGCTGGACAGGAACGGCACGTCGGCGGCGCGCCGCACCATGCTGTGCGCGATGCGCCGCTGAGTGGGCGTGAGCCGGTGCCCCTCGAAGAGCGCCTGAAGCCGGGCGGCCGGACTGTCGGCCGAGGCCGCGGCCGAGCCCGCGGCCGCGGCCGCGCCCTGCTCCCCCGTCTCCACCGTGTCCACCGTCTCTTCCGTCCCCTCCGCGCTCATCACTCGCTCCCCCTCCAGATGTCCGTGAACCGATCGAGCAGTGCGACCGCCGCCGTCACGTCGTCCGTGAGCGGGCGGTCGGCCTGGTCCTCGTCGAGCACCGCCATGGCGAGCTCCAGCGCGCGGCCCACCGGGAGGTCCGGGTCGGGGGCGTGGTCGCGCTGGCGCAGTGCCCGTACGGCGGCGACGAGTTCGCAGCCCACCACCAGACGGTACGCACCGCACGCGCGCAGCGTCTGACGTGCGGCGAGGGAGGCGAAGCTGGCCTGTTCCTCGACGCCTCGGGAGAGTACAGCGTGCCCGAGCGACGCGGGCGCCGAGAAGGCGCGCAGATCACCGAGGGCGGCGCCGGCGGCGTACTCCAGGATCATCACGCCGGAGGAGGCCGGTTCGTGGTCGGCGAGGAAGGGGCGCAGGCGGGTGTAGGCGGGCTCGTTGAGGGTGGAGAGCCGGGAGGTCGAGAGCCGGGCGACCTGGGTGAGGGCCAGCCTGAAGTGGTCGAGGGCCAGGGCGAGTTGGGCCTGGTAGAAGCCGCCGTGGTGGTAGGCGGCCATGTCCTCGGGGGTGATGAGGGGGTTCTCGGCGGCCGCGTTGATCTCGATCGCGATGACCTCCTCCAGGGCGTCGGCCGCGTCATGGGCCGGGCCATGGATCTGGGGCAGGCAACGGAAGCCGTACGGGTCCTGGATCCGCCCGAGCGGTGGCGTGGGCCGCTCCTCGGCACCGATCAACTCCCGCATCCGCCGGGCGACTTCGGCCGAACCCCGGTGCGGCCGGGCGGCGTGCACGGGAGCGGCGTACGCCTCGTGCGACCCGTCCACGGCGAGGAGCGACAGCGCCCCGACGACCTGGGTGGCCTCCAGCAGCCCGCGCAGCTCGTGGAGGGCGAGGGCGGACTGGCCGAGGGTGAGGGCGTTGCTGCTGATGAAGGCGAGGGCGTCGTTGTTGTCGAGCGGCTGGGGCTCGGGAGGGGATCCCTTCCAGGCGTGCTCCCCCGCCAGCGCCAGCCCCGCCTGCGCCAGCGCCGCGATGTCCCCCGTCCCCACCGAGCCGAACTCGTTGACGACCGGATACGCCCCGCTCTCCAGCGCCTCGCACAGCGCGGTGACGACGGTCGGCCGGAGTCCCGCGCCGCCCGCCAGCAACTGGTTGGCCCGTACGGCGAGCATCGCGCGGACCTGGCGGGCGGGGAGCTCCGCGCCGATCGCCCCCGCGTGGCTGCGCAGCAGCCGCAGCCCATGCTCGGCGGCCGCCTCGGTCGGTACGGGCTCGTTCCGGTTCGCGCCGACGCCGGTCGAGCGGCCGTAGACGCGCCCGGTCGCGGCGATCTGCCGGGCGGCGTCCCAGGACTCGGTCACCCGCTTCATCGCGTCGGTCCCGGGCACCGGCCGGGCGGTCCCGTCGGCGAGCCGGACGACGTCCGCGACGCCGAGACCGATCCCGTCGAGGACGACCAGACCGGCGAACCCGGAAGGCACAGAACTCGACGTGTCCACGATCCGAGACGACATAAAGTGCAAACTCCCCTCAATCCGGACACTCGATCTTGTCTGACGGTCATCCGTTACTTCGGATTTACACCAACCCGTTGACAAGTTATTCAGCTACAGAGAACTCTGCATGACGTTATACAGCCGGGCAAGGGACAACTCATGATCCAGTTCGACGCGGTGCACAAGCGCTTCCCCAACGGCACGACAGCAGTCCACGACCTCACCCTCGACATGCCGGAAGGCGGCGTGACCGTCCTCGTCGGATCCTCCGGTTGCGGCAAGACGACCACCCTCAGGATGATCAACCGGATGGTCGACCCGACCTCCGGCACCATCAAGGTCGGCGGCAAGGACATCACCCGGCAGGACGCGGCCGAACTGCGCCGCTCCATCGGGTACGTCATCCAGCAGGCCGGCCTGTTCCCGCACCGCACGGTGCTCGACAACATAGCCACCGTGCCGCTGCTCCTGGGCCACGGCCGCAAGAAGGCCCGCGCCCGCGCCGCCGAGCTCCTGGAGACCGTGGGTCTCGCCCCGGACGCCGGCAAGCGCTACCCCCACCAGCTCTCCGGCGGCCAGCAGCAGCGCGTCGGGGTCGCCCGCGCGCTCGCCGCCGACCCGCCGGTGCTCCTCATGGACGAGCCCTTCGGCGCGGTCGACCCGGTCGTGCGCACCCAGCTCCAGGACGAACTCCTGCGCCTCCAGAAGGAGTTGGGCAAGACGATCGTCTTCGTCACCCACGACATCGACGAAGCCGTCCGCCTCGGCGACCGCATCGCCGTCTTCCGCACCGGCGGCCACCTCGTCCAGTGCGCCGGCCCCGCCGAGCTCCTCGCCCGCCCCGCCGACGACTTCGTGGCCGACTTCCTCGGCGCCGAGCGCGGTCTGAAGCTGCTCTCGCTGAAGACCCTGGCCGGGGTCCCGCAGGGCCCGGCACCCGAGGGCGGCACCTGGACCCTCGTCCTCGACGCCGCGCGCAAGCCCCTGCACTGGGCCTCGGAGGGCGCCGAGATCCCCGTACGGCCGCTGACCGACAACGATTCCCTGCTGTCGGCGCTCAACGAGTCCGTCGCCTCCCCGACCGGTCTGACAGCCCGCGTCGACGCCGACGGCGTACTCACCGGCGTCACCTCCCGCGACGAGATCCACGCGCACGCGGGCCAGGCGCACAGCGAGGCCCGCACGCAGACGGAGTCCGGGGTGGCCGCATGACCATCGACTGGTCGTGGATCGGCGACCACACCGACGAGCTCACCACGCTCACCGTCTCCCACCTCCAAGCGGCCCTCTCCGCCGTCTTCTTCGGCGTACTGATCTCGCTGCCGCTCGCGGTGATCGCGCACCGGATCCGCCCCCTGCGCGGCTTCCTCCTCGGCGTCTCGAACGTCCTGTTCACGATCCCGTCGATCGCGATCTTCGTGCTCCTGCTGCCGGTCAGCGGTCTGACCCGCACCACGACCGTGATCGGCCTGACCGTCTACACGCTGGTCGTGCTGCTGCGGAACACCGTCGAGGGCCTCGACTCGGTCCCCGCGAAGACGAAGGAGGCGGCGAAGGCGATGGGCACGCGCCCGCTGCGCACGCTCCTCACCGTCGAGTTCCCGCTCGCGCTCCCCGTGATCATGGCGGGCGTCCGGATCGCGACGGTCATGTCCATCTCCCTCGTCTCGGTGGCCACTTACATCGGCGACGGCGGCCTCGGCCAGCTCTTCACCGACGGCTTCCAGCGCAACTTCCCGACCCCGGTGATCGCGGGCGTGGTCCTCACGATCCTCCTCGCGGTGGTCGCGGACGCGGCCCTGGTCGCCCTCCAGTACGTCCTCACCCCGTGGAAGAGGAGGCGGGCCTAGACATGTACGAGCTCATCAAGAACCTCGGCACCTGGCTGACCAGCGGCTCCAGTTGGTCCGGCTCCGACGGCATCGCCCACCGCCTCGCCGAGCACCTCCAGTACTCGCTCCTCGCGACCCTCATCGCGGCCGCGATCGGCCTCCCGCTCGGCCTGCTCATCGGCCACACCGGCAAGGGCGCGTTCGTCGCGATCAACCTCGCGTCCTTCGGGCGCGCGCTGCCGACCGTCGGCCTGGTCGTCCTCGTCTTCCTGGCCGGCGGACTGTCGATGCTGCCGGTGTACGTCGCCCTGGTCGCCCTCGCGGTCCCGGCGATCGTCACCAACACGTACGCCGGCATGACGGCGGTCGACCCCGATGTGAAGGACGCCGCCCGCGGCCAGGGCATGCGCGGCCACCAGGTCCTGTTCCAGGTCGAGTTGCCCCTCGCACTCCCCCTGATCATGACCGGCCTGCGGCTCGCGCTCATCCAGGTCGTCGCCACCGCGACCATCGCCGCGTACGTCTCCTTCGGCGGCCTCGGCCGCTACGTCTTCGACGGTCTGGCCCAGCGCGACCTCGTCCAGGTGCTCGGCGGCGCGGTGCTGGTCGCCGTGATCGCCGTAGCCCTCGATCTCCTGCTGTCCGGCCTCCAGCGCTTCCTCTTCCGCCACCGCACCGCCTGAGCCACCGACACCTGCTAGGGACCCTTTCGATGAACCGACGCACTCTCCTCGGCGGCCTCTTCGCAGCGGCCTCCGTCCCCGCCCTCTCCGCCTGCGCGAGCGGCATCACCTCCCTCGACAACGAGGGCACGACCAGCGGCGGTGGCGGCTCCAGCAAGGGCGGAGTCACCATCGGCACCGCCAACTTCACCGAGAACCAGGTGCTCGGGTACCTGTACGCGGCCGTCCTGGAGCAGGCCGGCGTGAAGGTGAAGGTCCGCCCCAACCTCGGCACCCGCGAGATCGTCATCCCCGCGCTCAAGGCGGGCGACATCGACCTCCTGCCCGAGTACCAGGGCGCCCTCCTCAACTACCTGGCCCCCAAGGACGCCTCCGCCGAGCCCGGCACCATGCAGAACGCCCTCACCCTGGCCATGCCCAGCGGCCTCCAGGTGCTGCCGTACGGCCAGGCCGCCGACTCCGACTGCTTCGCCGTCACCCGCGAGACCGCCGAGAAGTACGGCCTCACCACCCTCGCCGACCTCGCCAAGCAGAACGGCAAGCTGGTCATCGGCGCCGCGCCCGAGGTCAAGAAGCGCAAGGTCGGCGCGGTCGGCCTGAAGGAGGTGTACGGCGTCGAGTTCAAGGAGTTCAAGTCGCTCGACTCCGACGGCCCCCTGGTCAAGGGCGCCCTGAAGAAGGGCGACGTGGACGTGGCGAACCTCTTCACCACCGACACCGACATCGAGGCCAACGACTGGGTCGTCCTGAGCGACCCGAAGAACCTGATCCCCAGCCAGCACATCGTCCCCCTCATCGCGGACCGCAAGGCCGACGACAAGGTCCGCAAGGCCCTCGCCCGCCTCGGCAACGTCCTGACCACCGAGCAGCTCACCGAGCTCAACCGCCAGGTCGACAAGGACAAGAAGGACCCGGAGGACGTGGCGAACGCGTATGCGAAGCAGCACGGGCTGACGAAGTGAGCCGTCGATGATCTGACGATGAATCAGCCAAGAGTCGTTAAACGGGTACATACGGTGACCATGTGCATGCGTACGGTGATCGAGCGCTACCCGTACGACTCTGAGGACACGTCATGGCCTCCAACCGCCGGGCCTTTCTGACGGTCACCGCCGTCGGCGCACTGGCCGCCGCCCCCGCAGCGGCGGCCCCCGCCACGACCGACCACCCGCACGGCCCCCGCACGGCGCTCGCCGAACTCCTCGCCGGAAACCGGCGGTACGCCACCGGCCGCCCCCGCCACCCCCACGACACCGTGCGCCGCCGCCACCTCCTGGCGGCCGCACAGCACCCCTTCGCGGTGATCGTCGGCTGCATCGACTCCCGGGTCCCGCCCGAGCTGGTCTTCGACCAGGGGCTCGGGGACCTGCTCTGCATAAGGACGGCGGGCCAGGTCCTGGACGAGGCGGTGCTCGCGTCCGTCCAGTACGGCGTCGAGGAACTGCACATCCCGCTGGTGCTGGTGCTCGGCCACGAGCGCTGCGGAGCCGTCGCGGCGACCCTGGAGCATCTGCGCACCGGCGCGCCCGTCCCCGGCCATCTGAGCCTGCTGGTCGACGAGATCACGCCGTCCGCCCGCCGCACCCGCGCCCTGCCCGGCGACTGGGCCGAGCACACGATGACCGCCCACACGACCTGGGTACGCAACGCGATCCGCTCGGACCCGGCGTTCCGCAAGGCCCATGTGGCGGCCGCCCGCTTCGACCTCGACACGGGGCTCGTCTCCCTCCTGCCCTGAGCCCCGCCCTGCCGCAAGCCCTTCACCGAGGCCCGCAAGAGAGCCACGAGCCGCTCCCGCCTGCCCGGAGACCCTCTCCAAGCCCCCCACCGAGCTCACGAAGAGAGCCATGAACCGCTCCGTCCCCTCTGTTCTCCCTTCCCTCACCGACCTCCGTTCCATGACCCGCGCCCCGCGCCGCGACCTCCTGTGCGGCCTGACCGTCGCCGTCGTCGCCCTCCCCCTCGCCCTCGGTTTCGGGGTGACGTCCGGACTCGGCGCCGCCGCGGGTCTGGCCACCGCGGTGGTCGCCGGGGCGCTCGCCGCGCTGTTCGGCGGCAGCGCCCGCCAGGTCAGCGGCCCCACCGGCGCCATGACGGTCGTCCTCGTGCCGATCGTCCACCGCTACGGCACCGACGGCGTCCTCACCGTCGGCCTGCTCGCCGGGCTGATGCTCATCGGCCTCGCCCTCGCCCGCGCCGGGGCGGCGATGGCGTACGTCCCCGCGCCCGTGATCGCCGGTTTCACCATCGGCATCGCCTGTGTGATCGCCCTCCAGCAGGTGCCGAACGCCCTCGGCGTCCCCTTGCCGCACGGCGAGCAGGTGGCGGTCGTGGCGGCGCGGGCGGCGGAGGAGTTCGAGCGGACCCCGCACTGGCCCGCCCTGCTCCTCGCCCTCGCCTCCGCCGCGCTCGTCCTCGCGGGCGCCCGCTGGAAGCCGGCCGTGCCCTTCTCGCTGGCCGCGGTCGCGGTGACGACGGCGGCCGCCGAGGCGCTGCACCTCCAGGTGACCCGTATCGGCGCCCTCCCGGCCGCCCTCCCGGCCCCCTCCCTCGGCTTCCTGGACATCGGCCGCGTCCCGGCCCTCCTCGCCCCGGCCGCCGCGGTCGCCGCGCTGGCCGCCCTGGAGTCCCTCCTCTCCGCCTCCGTCGCCGACGGCATGCGCCCCGGTGAGCGCCACGACCCCGGCAAGGAACTGTTCGGCCAGGGCATCGCCAACCTCGCGGCCCCGCTCTTCGGCGGCGTACCCGCGACCGGCGCGATCGCCCGCACCGCCGTCAACGTCCGCACCGGCGCCGCCTCCCGCCTCGCCGCCCTCGCGCACGCGGTGATCCTCGCCGGGATCGTCGCGGTCGCGGCCCCGCTGGTGGGCCGTGTCCCGCTGGCGGCCCTGGCCGGCGTCCTGCTCGCGACGGCCGTGCGGATGGTGGAGACGGACGCGGTACGGGCCATGGCCCGGGCGACCCGCGGGGACGCCCTGGTCCTGGCCCTCACCGCGGCCGCCACCCTCGCCCTCGACCTGGTCCGGGCGGTCCTGATCGGCCTCGCCGTCTCGGTCCTGCTCGCCCTCCGCTCCGCGGTGCGCGGCACCCGCCTCACCCCCGCCGCGGCCGACGAACTCCCCGGCGCCGCCGGCACGGTGACCTACCGCTTCGACGGCCCCCTCCTCTTCGCCGCCGCCCACCGCTTCCGCCGCACCCTCGCCGACGTCCAGGGCGCGGGCGCGGTCGACCTGCGCCTCTCGGGCCTGACGGCGGTCGACGCGACCGGCGCGCTCGCCCTCAAGGACGCCATCGGCGACCTGCGGCGACGCGGCATCGAGGTCCGCGTCACCGGCGTGGGGCACGACCATCGCAGGGTCCTGGAATCCCTAGGGGTGCTCCCGGAGATCCCGACCTCGAACACGGGGGCTATCCCCAGTGCGGCGGGCGCCGCCGCTCCCTAACTTGGAGTACATGACCGGAATGGAAGCGCGGGACGCCGACCTCAAGAAGGAACTCAACGCCACCCTGCAGGCCCGCAGGGAACTGGGCGAGGAGTACGAGTCCGCGCTGGTCGACTCCTTCCTGGAGAAGGTCGACCAGCGCATCGACGGCGCGGTGGAGCGCCGGGTGCGCCGGCAGCTCGCCGAGCAGCAGATGGTGGTGGCCCGGGGCTCGCGCTCACCGCGCCCCACGGACTCCTGGGGCGAGCGGTTCGGCTTCGGCATCGTCTCGCTGGTCCTGGCGATCCCGCTCTCCGCGATCGGCGGCGGCGTGGCCCACCTCCCGGGCCTGCTGGTCGCCTGGGCGGGGATCGTGGGCGTGAACGCCTTCCAGGCGGTGCGCACCAACCCGGAACTGTTCCGGGGCAGGCGCCACCGGCACGGCAAGGACGAGGACCGCTGGGAGGACTGACCTCACACCGGCCGGGACCTCACGCCTGCCGGGTCGGCAGCACCACGATCTGCCGCAGGTTGACGTGCCGGGGACGGCTGGTGACGTAGGCGACGACATCGGCGAGCTCCGCGGCGGCCAGCCACCCCAGCGACTCGACCATCCCACCGACCTGGTCCCGCAGACCGTCGTTGTCGATGTGATCGGCCAGCTCGGTCTCCGTCAGCCCCGGCTCGATGTTGGTGACCCGCACGTCCCGCGGCCCGAACTCGGTGCGCAGCGACTGGGAGAGATAGGTGAGCGCCGCCTTGGTCGCCCCGTACACGGCGTAGGTCGGGAACGGGATGTGCGCGCCGACGGACGAGATGTTCACCAGGTCCGCGGTACGCCCCTCCCGAGCCGCCCCCACCAGATCGCCGGTGAACGCGCGGATCACCCGCAGCGCGCCGGTGAGATTGGTGTCGATCATGCGCTGCCACTCGTCGATACGGCCGTCGTCGACGGGGTTGGGCAGCATGACACCGGCGTTGTTGACGACCAGGTCGACCGCCCCGAAGACGTCATGAACGCGCGCGACGGCCGCGTCCACGGACGCGTCGTCGGTGATGTCCGCGACGACGGCCAGCGCCTGCCCGCCGTCCGCCCGGATCTTCCCGGCGAGCGCCTCCAGCCGCTCCCCGCGCCGGGCGAGCAGAGCCACCTTCGCCCCCTGCGCGGCCAGCAGTACGGCGACGGCCTCGCCGATCCCACTGGCGGCACCGGTGACGACAGCGGTACGGCCGGCCAGATTCTCGTACGACATTGCGGTGCTCCCAGGTGTAGGAAGTCCACCGGACGGGATGCCCGGCGACACCGACAACCCTGCGCCGCGGCTCCGCCCGTACCCAGGGATGCGCTTTTCCTGGGTCTGCCAGTACCAGGTTGGAAAACCGGCCCTCCCCTACGATCGAACCCATGGACGGGGATCTCGGAGACTTTCTGCGCTCACGCCGCGCCCGCATCCAGCCGGACGAGGTGGGACTGGCCTCGCACGGCCGGCGCCGCGTACCGGGTCTGCGCCGGGAAGAGGTGGCGCAGCTGGCGGGCGTGAGCGTCGACTACTACATCCGCCTGGAACAGGGCAGAGGCCCGAGCGTGTCGGACGCGGTCCTGGACGCGATAGCCCGCGTACTGCGCCTGGACGAGACGGAACACGCCTACCTCCGCACGGTGGCCAGACCCCGCAAACACAAGGAGCCCCGCCGCAGGACCCCCCGGGTCCGCCCCGGCGTCCAGCTCCTCCTCGACAGCATGGAGCGCACCCCGGCCTTCGTCCTCGGCCCCGGCATGGAGGTCCTGGCCTGGAACGCCCTGGGCGACGCCCTTCTCGGCTTCACCCGGCTGCCTCCCGCCCGCCGCAACATCGTCCGCCAGCTCTTCCTGGAGCCCGGCGCCCGCGACCTCTACCCCGACTTCGCCGCCGTCGCCGCCCAGACCGTCGCCCACCTCCGCCTCAGCGCCGGCGCCCGCCCCGACGACCCCGTCCTGCGCGACCTCGTCGGCGAACTCTCCCTCAAGAGCGAGGACTTCCGCCGCCTGTGGGCCGACCACCAGGTCAGGGCCTGCATGTACGGCGTGAAACGCGTCCGGCACCCCGTAGCGGGCCTGCTCACCCTCCCGTACGAGTCCCTGACCCTCCCGGAGACCCCGGACCAGACCCTCGTCGTCTACACCCCGGAACCGGGCTCGGAGACGGCGGAGAGGCTGGCGCTGCTGGGAAGCTGGGCTTCCAGTCACGTGGGCTGAGCAGCCCTGAAAAGAATATGCGCGGGGACCGCCGCACCCCCGTTGCCGGGGGGCGGGACGACGGCGGTCCCCGCGAGGGACGTTGACCGGGTCAGGGCCGGGTCTCACGTCCAGCGTCCATGGAGGTCCGGGAGCCGCTCCGGAGGTCCTTGGACGTTCGGCGCCGGCTGGGGCGGGGAGCCGCTCCCGCCCTGCCGACACCCACTAATGTGCCGGACCCGTGTTAAGCGTGTGCTGCGTGGACGTGACACGCTCGTACCACTTCCGCGAAGTCCACCACTTCGGTAGGCAAACGCAAGTCCGCCTGCCACACCCCGGATTCACCGGAGGTTCACCGTCACTTCCCGCCCTTGGCGAGGAAGGCCGACGGATCCGCGGGCCAGGACGTCAACCGACACCTCTCCCTTCACTCGATTCAGGGAACCTGTCGGACATCCACTCACGAAGCCCGTTGCCCGCCCGCATATTTCGAGATGACCGAACATGTCATCCACTCTCGAATAGGCGCATCCATGCCCGGCTGGTCCAGGAGCTTCGTCAACCCCTCGCTCGTCTTGGCGCTGGAAGCCGGGCGCACCTTCGAGGAGTGGCTCGGCGGGCGGACACCCGGAGTCGACTACGCCCGGATCAGTGCCGACCAGAGCACACGGTCCGCCGTTCTGGCCAAGGGCCGCGAGGCCGGGACAGGCGTTCGCCACCAGCACGAGGAGAACGTCGAGACGGCGGACGCGTTCGGCGTGGCCATCGTCAGGTTCTACGAGGACAACGGCCTGACCGCCATGGGGCCGAGCCTCGTACGGCCGGCGTTCACGGAGATGACCGAAGCGCTGCATTGCCGGAGGACGCCCGAGGGGTTTCCCGTCCAGGCACTCATCGCCACGGAACATGAACGCGTATGGCGGCTGGCCTCGGACTTCACCAGGGTCCATCAGGCCGTCACCGTCACCGACGAGGGCTGGTTCATCGAGCGGAGGACCTTTTTCGATCTCGGATCGAAGCACCACTCCGAGGCAGCCGTCACCAGCGACGGTGAAGTGTGGCGGACGAAGGAGCGCATCGAGCGCCATGTCCGGCGACGGGCCCTCGACGGCGGAACGCCGGGGGGACGCAGACGCTTCGGCTGGCTGCCGCCCGACCCCCGGTCGGGTCTGAGGATCAATATGCGCAGGGATCCCGAGGAATGGCCTGTGCTCCGAGAGATGATCGACTCCGCGCTGCGCGGCGCGAGTTGGAACGCCATCGCCCGGCAGCTCAACACCCGGGGCATCCCGACCGCATCGGGAAACCGGTGGAGCGGAACGACGGTACGCCAAGCCCTGGTCAACCCTGTGATGTGCGGTTACCGGGCCATCCACGGCCAACTCGTCCGGGACCCCGCCACCGGCGCCCCGGTCGTCGGCCGGTGGGACACCCCCGCCACCGTCGAGGAGTGGGAGGCGCTGGTGCGACTGTCCCGGCAGCGCGGTGCGAAGCGCGGCACCCGTCTGACGAACGGCAGTCCGCCTCCGGACGGCACACCGTGCGGCTCCAGGATGGGCGGCTGTGCCCGGCCGACCGCGAGCCATCCGGACAACGCCGTGTATGTGTGCACCGCCCTGGACTGCGAGGGCACGGCACGCAGTGTCCGTGACGTCGATCGTCACCTTCAGGAAGTCGTGCTCTCCCTGCTCGGAGAGCGCCGCGCCGCCACGGGCTCGGAGCAGCCGGAATGGGCCGGCGCTCCACTGCTGCGATCCCTGGTCAGCAGGCGTGACTCTCTCGATCCGGACCGGATGCCCCACCTGGAGGCCCGCATCTCAGGACTGGAAGCAGCCCGGGAGAAGCACCACCGCAGCCGACAGGAGGCTCTGACGCGCTGGGATCCGTCGAACTGGCCCACGATGAGCCTGGAACAGCGACGCGTGGCGATCAGCACCGTCCTGCGGTCCGTGACCGTCCTGCCGCTGCCGCCCGGCCGGTCGCGCCGGGCGCCGTTCGATCCCGCGCTCCTGCGGATCACTCCCCTGACCTGAACCACGGGACCGACAGGGGTGCCGTCCTCACGTACGGCACCCCTGTCCGGCTCACTGAGCCGCGCGCGCCATGTACGCCAGAAGGTCCTGGCGCGTCACCACTCCGGTCGGCTTGCCCTCGACCAGCACGATCGCGGCGTCCGCGCGGCCCAGGACCGCCATGAGGTCCTCGATCGGCTCACCGGAACCCACCTGCGGCAGCGGCGACGACATGTGCTTCTCCAGCGGGTCGGCGAGGGTGGCGCGCTGGGTGAACAGGGCGTCCAGGAGATCCCGTTCGACAATGGAGCCGATCACCTCCGCCGCCATGACGTCGGGGTGCCCGGCGCCGGGCTTCACCACTGGCATCTGGGAGACGCCGTACTCGTGCAGCACCTCGATGGCCTGGCCGACCGTCTCCTCCGGGTGCATGTGCACCAGGCTGGGGATGGCGCCCGCCTTGTACCGCAGGACGTCCGCGACGCTCGCGGTCGGCTCCGACTCCTCCAGGAAGCCGTAGGAAGCCAGCCACTCGTCGTTGAAGATCTTCGAAAGGTACCCGCGCCCGCTGTCCGGAAGCAGTACGACGACCACGTCATCCGGGCCGAGCCGCTCCGCCACCCGCAGCGCGGCCACCACGGCCATGCCGCACGAGCCGCCCACCAGGAGGCCCTCCTCCTTCGCCAGGCGGCGGGTCATCTGGAAGGAGTCCTTGTCGGAGACGGGGACGATCTCGTCGGCGACGGTGCGGTCGTAGGCGGTGGGCCAGAAGTCCTCGCCGACGCCCTCGACGAGGTAGGGGCGGCCGGAGCCGCCGGAGTACACGGAGCCCTCGGGGTCGGCGCCGATGACCTTGACCTTGCCGTCGCTGGCGTCCTTGAGGTAGCGGCCGGTGCCGGAGATGGTGCCGCCGGTGCCGACGCCCGCGACGAAGTGGGTGATCTTCCCCTCGGTCTGCTCCCACAGCTCGGGGCCGGTGGAGTGGTAGTGGGAGAGGGGGTTGTTGGGGTTGGAGTACTGGTCGGGCTTCCAGGCGCCCGGCGTCTCACGGACGAGGCGGTCGGAGACGTTGTAGTACGAGTCCGGGTGCTCCGGGTCCACGGCCGTCGGGCAGACGACGACCTCGGCGCCGTACGCCCGCAGGACGTTGATCTTGTCCGTGCTCACCTTGTCGGGGCACACGAAGATGCACTTGTACCCCTTCTGCTGAGCAACGATGGCCAGCCCGACGCCCGTGTTGCCGCTGGTCGGCTCGACGATCGTGCCCCCGGGCTTGAGCGCGCCGCTCTCCTCCGCCGCCTCGATCATGCGCAGGGCGATGCGGTCCTTCACGGAGCCGCCCGGGTTGAAGTACTCCACCTTGGCCAGGACGGTCGCCTGGATGCCCTTGGTGACGTTGTTGAGCCTCACCAGCGGGGTGTTGCCGACGAGACTGATCATCGAGTCGTGGAATTGCACCGTTGTCTCCGGATGCTGCAAAAGATGTGGTCGTAGTGGTTCAGCCAGCCTAAAGCCCGGAACGGCCGTTCACTCCCCGTTGGGATTGGACGACGGTCGCTACGGGGCAAGGAGTGGATGTACGGCTAGCACGGAGGTGGCGGCGGCGTATGACGAGCATGTCGAGGGCGAGGGTGGCCCGGCGGATCGCGGCCGGTGCCGCGTACGGGGGCGGCGGGATCGGGCTGGTCGGCGCGGCGGCCGTCGGGCTGCTGCTGGCGGAGGTGCGGCTGGCCAGGCGGCAGGTGGGCAACGGCAACGGTCATTCGCCGCGTGTGCCCAACGCGCAGGGCCTGTACGGCCTCTCCTACTCCACTCCCGGTGAGCCTCCGCTGCGGTTGACCATGCTGGGTGATTCCACGGCGGCGGGCCAGGGCGTGCGCCGCTCGGCGCAGACTCCGGGGGCGCTGCTGGCGTCGGGGCTCGCGGCGGTGGCGGAGCGCCCGGTGGATCTGCGCAATGTGGCGCAGCCGGGGGCGTGCTCCGACGATCTGGACCGTCAGGTGGCGCTGGTGCTGGCGGACCCCGGACGGCTGCCCGACGTCTGCGTGATCATGATCGGCGCGAACGACGTCACCCATCGGATGCCGGCGACCCGGTCGGTGCGTCATCTCGCGGCGGCGGTGCGGCGGCTGCGGACGGCGGGTGCGGAGGTGGTGGTCGGTACCTGTCCGGACCTCGGGACGGTCGAGCAGGTCCAGCAGCCGTTGCGGTGGCTGGCCCGGCGGGCCTCGCGGCAGCTGGCGGCCGCCCAGACCATCGGCACGGTGGAGCAGGGCGGCCGTACGGTGTCGCTGGGGGACCTGCTGGGTCCGGAGTTCGCGGCGAATCCGCGCGAGCTGTTCGGGCCGGACAACTACCACCCCTCGGCGGAGGGGTACGCGACCGCGGCGATGGCGGTCCTGCCGACGGTCTGCGCGGCCCTGGGCCTGTGGCCGGCGGAGGAGGAGCGTCCGGACGTCTCCCGCCGCGAGGGTTTCCTGCCGGTGGCGCGCGCGGCCGTGGAGGCGGTGGCGGAGCCGGGTACGGAGGTGACGGCGGCGATGCCGACCGGTCCGAAGGGGCCGTGGGCCCTCCTGAAGAGGCGGAAGCGCCGCCGTGTATCGGCGACGGAACCGGAGCGGGCCCCGGTGCAGCCGTGATCCACCCGAGGTAAGGAAAGCAAGCGCTTAGACAATTGCGGTCAGGGTCACACCCCCATACCCGTGACCTCGCCCATACGTACGGGTAACTTCCCAACCAGCCCTGCCTCGAAGAACCCAGCAAGACCCCGTAAGCACCCCGTACGCCAATGGAGCCGTCATGCCCGAAGCAGTGATCGTCTCGACCGCCCGCTCCCCCATCGGCCGCGCCTTCAAGGGCTCGCTCAAGGATCTGCGCCCGGACGACCTCACCGCCACGATCATCCAGGCGGCCCTGGCGAAGATCCCCGAGCTGGACCCGCGGGACATCGAGGACCTGCACCTCGGCTGCGGTCTGCCCGGCGGCGAGCAGGGCAACAACCTGGGCCGGATCGTCGCCGTGCAGATGGGGATGGACCACCTCCCCGGCTGCACCGTCACCCGTTACTGTTCCTCCTCGCTCCAGACCTCCCGCATGGCCCTGCACGCCATCAAGGCCGGCGAGGGCGACGTCTTCATCTCGGCCGGTGTCGAGATGGTCTCCCGCTTCACCAAGGGCAACTCCGACAGCCTGCCGGACACGCACAACCCGCTCTTCGCGGAGGCCGAGGCCCGTACCGCCGAGGTCGCCACGCAGGAGGGCACCACCTGGCACGACCCGCGCGAGGACGGCCTGGTGCCGGACGCCTACATCGCGATGGGCCAGACCGCGGAGAACCTGGCCCGCCTCAAGGGCGTCACCCGCCAGGACATGGACGAGTTCGGCGTCCGCTCGCAGAACCTCGCCGAGGAAGCCATCAAGAACGGGTTCTGGGAGCGCGAGATCACCCCGGTGACCCTCCCGGACGGAACGGTCGTCTCCAAGGACGACGGCCCGCGCGCCGGCGTCACCCTGGAGGCCGTCGGCGGTCTGAAGCCGGTCTTCCGCCCCGACGGACTCGTCACCGCCGGCAACTGCTGCCCGCTCAACGACGGCGCCGCCGCGGTCGTGATCATGTCCGACACCAAGGCCCGCGAGCTCGGCCTGACCCCGCTCGCCCGCATCGTGTCGACCGGCGTCTCGGGCCTGTCCCCCGAGATCATGGGCCTCGGCCCGGTGGAGGCCTCGCAGCAGGCGCTGCGCCGCGCCGGTCTGACCATCGACGACATCGACCTGGTCGAGATCAACGAGGCGTTCGCCGCGCAGGTGATCCCCTCCTACCGCGACCTGGGCATCGACATCGACAAGCTGAACGTCAACGGCGGCGCCATCGCCGTGGGCCACCCCTTCGGCATGACCGGCGCCCGTATCACCGGCACGCTCATCAACTCCCTCCAGTTCCACGACAAGCAGTTCGGTCTGGAGACGATGTGCGTCGGCGGCGGCCAGGGCATGGCGATGGTCATCGAGCGCCTCAGCTGACCAACTGCCCGTAGCGGTACGGGCACCCCGCGTGAGCCTCGGGCCCAGAACCCTTGAACCACCAGGGTTCTGGGCCGTTTTGTGATCCAATCTCCCCCAGGATGTGACCTATCTCCCTCCGCGAAGGGATTTACGCAGGTCAGCACCGTTCTCACACTAAACCTCGGGCCCAAAGTCCTGCCCGTTTCGTGACGTTACGCACTGACAGCGGGATAGTCCGCCCTTCAAGCTGATGTAGGAAGTCGGGGGTCGACTTTGAACCGGGAGTACGTCAGTGAGCGCCATGCCGATCGCCTTGCTGGTCACCACGGCCGCCACGGGCGCCGTGGGCGTCGCCGTCCTGCGCACCCTTTTGAAGCTGCGCCGGCAGGTGGCGGCCCTGCACACCCAGCTCGCCGAGAGCACCGCGGCAGCCGCCGCGCGGGGTCTCGTGCCGGCCGCCCGCCACTCCGCCGACGCCGCTGAGATACGCGCCGCCGTCGCCGAGGCGCTGGCCGAGGAGCGGGAGCGGGAGCTCGCCGAGGCGCGCGCGTTCTGGGCCGCCCAGGAGGCGCGTGACGCCTCCGACGTACCGACGCTGCTCGGCCTGCCCGACAGTGAGCTGTTCCTGCCCCGTCAGGCCGATTTCGTGGGCCTGGAGCCGCTGGAGCCGGTCACCGAGCCGCCGGTCGACGCCGACGAGTTCGCCGGGGACTCCCCCGAACTGGCCGCCGCCCGCCGCCGTCACCCCTCCCACCCGGACTTCGTGCCGGTCCAGTCGCCCGTGGTGAACGACCATGAGCGCACGGTGGCGACGCTGGAGGAACTGGCCGCGGAGCGCGTGGAGCTGTCCGACGTCCGTCCGGGCCCGCTGGGCACCCTCGACGTCTATGTCTTCGCCGACGGCACCACCCTGTGCATGACGCCGGGCCACAAGGAGACGGCGGAGCGCCTCGCGGCGGCCCTCACGGCCGGCGAGACGCCGATACTGCTCGGCGGTTCGGGAGTGTCGGGGGCGTACACCCTGACGTTCGCGTGCGGCGAGGAGAACGTCTACATCCTGGCGGACCGGGTCATAGCGTCCCTGTAGTCCAGACGCGCGAGCCTGTAGTTCGGACGTGCGTCCCCGTACGTCAGACGCCGGCCCTCTTCTGGGCCTCCTCGACCAACCGCACAGCTTCGTCCACCTGGCCCTCGTCCGTGAGTACGAGGGCCAAGTCGTGCACGGCCACGGTGATTTGGTCGGCGGCGGCGAACATCCCGGCGTCCGGCATCTCCCGAGCCTCGCTCAAGGGATCTTCGAGAATCTGCGCCCGCCGGGCCAACTCCCTGGCCAGGCCCAGTGCCTCGGTGGCGGCACCCCGTTGCAGGCGGCTCTGCGGCGCCGCACGGAGACGATCGGCAAAGTGATCCACGGCTTGGGTCAAACGCGCTGTATCGGCCACGCGGCAACCGTACGCGCCCCACCGGGACTGTTGCCAACACGCAAACGGTCAGGCACGGTGACCTGAAGGACCGGCTTACATCCCATGCGTCCGGAGGCGCCGATGTCCCAAGTCTTCTCCGAGGAGACCCACCGCAATCTGCTCGCCCGCATCCCCCACTGCACCGGTCGTGAAGTGTCCGACTGGCTCCGCACCGTCGAAGAAGGCCCGGCCCTCTTCCGCTTCGAGGAAAAGGTCAGCTGGCTCCGCCACGAACACAACCTCGCGTACGGCCACGCGAAAGCTCTCATCCACGAGTACGACCTGAGGAGGGCCGCGCGCAAATTCCTCTAGGCGCGCACAGGGAAGCACCCCGAGACGACGACAGGACGACGAAGGGCCCCGGGTCGGAACCCGGGGCCCTTTCACGCACGCTGGGCGCGCTAGTCGTTGTTGAGGATCGAGATGAGTCGCAGGAACTCCATGTAGATCCAGACCAGCGTCAGCGTCAGACCGAACGCCGCCAGCCAGGCCTCTTCCTTCGGGGCGCCGTAGGCGATGCCGTCCTCGACCTGCTTGAAGTCGAGAGCCAGGAAGCAGGCGCCGAGCAGGACGCCGACGATGCCGAACACGATGCCGAGGCCGCCGCTGCGGAAGCCGAGGCCGTCACC
Organism: Streptomyces sp. NPDC046909; assembly: GCF_040644695.1. NCBI lineage: Bacteria > Bacillati > Actinomycetota > Actinomycetes > Kitasatosporales > Streptomycetaceae > Streptomyces > Streptomyces sp. NPDC046909. The sequence goes on from NZ_JBEYXC010000004.1 coordinate 103,014, forward strand.
GCCGCCGAAGACGGCGAACAGCATGTTCACCATCATCAGCAGGACGAAGCCGAGCGCGGCCGCCATCACGAAGCCGTAGAAGCGGCGGTTGACGCGGATCCAGCCCGCCTTGTACGCCACGAGCACCGCGGCGAACACGGCGAGCGTGCCGATCACGGCCTGCATGGCCGCGCCGCTGGCGATGCGGTTGTCGACGATGTTGGACACGACGCCGAGGAAGACACCCTCGAACGCGGCGTACGTCACGATCAGCGCCGGCGAGGCCTTGCGCTTGAAGGACTGGACGAGCGCCAGGACCATGCCGATCAGGGCGGCGCCGATCCCGATGCCGTAGGACCGGTTGATGTTGGCGTCGTCGACCGGCAGGGCCGCCCAGGCGACCGCCGCGGTGACGATCAGGACGCCCAGGGTCGTGCCGGTGCGCAGGACGACGTCGTCGATCGTCATGCGGCCGGTGGTGACCGGGGCCTGCGGCGGCGCGCCGTGCTGAAGGTCCTGCTGCGCGTACGGGTTCTGCGCGTACGGGTTGCCGCCCTGCGGCTGGGCATACGGGTTGCCCTGCGTGCCCACGGCTGCGCCCCCGGCCTGCGGCTGGGCGTTGAAGCCCGCGTAGCCGTTGTCGCGGCTGAACCCCCGTCGCGAGAAGACCGGGTTGCTGCTCCTCATTTCACTCCTCCATGGCCACTGTGTGTGGGCCTTGGCTCAAGAGTAATAGGTAGGCAAAGGATTGACCCTAGTGCTTGGGGAGGATCTTTCCCTTGTCATGTTCGCCAACACGCTACGCGGCCGGCCGATTCCCCGGCCACGGAGGGCGGGGAATCATGACCAACCTGGTACATCGGCCGTGCCAGACCACTAAAACGCGAAGCCTGTGTAGCCCTCGGCAAGATCGGTCTCGGCGGCCGCGGAGGAGGCGATCCGCTCCAGTCGCGCCACCTGGAGCCGGTCCTCGAAGGGGGTGGCATCGGGGGCCCGGTGCAGCAGCGTCGTCATGTCGTACGAGAACCGCTCGGCCTGCCAGACGCGGCGCAGACAGGTCTCGGAGTAGGCGTCGAGGAGCTCGGCGGAGCCCGTCTCCTTCTGATGCGTCAGCGCCCTCGCGAAGGTCACGACGTCCCCGACGGCGAGGTTCAGCCCCTTCGCGCCGGTCGGCGGCACGATGTGGGCGGCGTCACCGGCGAGGAAGAGCCGTCCGTGCCGCATGGGCTCGTGGACGTACGACCGCATGGGCGTGACGGACTTCTGGGTGATCGGGCCCCTTTCGAGCCGCCAGTCGTCGTCGGTCTCGAAGCGCCGCTCCAGCTCGTCCCAGATCTCCTCGTCGCCCCAGCTCCCGGCGTCCGTGCCCTCGGGCACCTGGATATAGAGCCGGGAGACGGACGGCGACCGCATGGACAGCAGGGCGAAGCCGCGGTCGTGGCGGGCGTAGACGAGCTCGTCGTGGGAGGGCGGTACGTCGGCGAGGATGCCGAGCCAGCCGAAGGGGTACGTCCGCTCGAAGACGCGGGTGAGTTCCGCGGGGACGGCTTTGCGGGCGACGCCCCAGAACCCGTCGCACCCGACGACGTAATCGCACTCCAGGACGTCCTCACGCCCCTCGTGCCGGAACCGGACGCGCGGGCTGTCGCTGTCGGCGCCCTCGACCGCCAGTGCCTCCGCCTCGAAGAGCAGCGGCCCGCCCTCCTTGAGCTGGAGGGCGATGAGGTCCTTGCACACCTCGGTCTGCGCGTACACCATCACGGACCGGCCGCCGGTGAGGGCGGGGAAGTCGACGCGGTGGCGCCGCCGCTCGTAGCGCAGCTCGATCCCGTCGTGCGGCAGCCCCTCCCGGTCCATCCGCTCCCCGGCCCCGGCCGCCCGCAGCACGTCCACGGTCCCCTGCTCCAGGATCCCGGCCCGCTGCCGCTGCTCGACGTAGGCCCGGTCACGGCTTTCGAGGACGACCGAGTCGATGCCGGCGTTGTGGAGAAGCCGGGCGAGGAGGAGGCCGGCGGGGCCGGCTCCGATGATGCCGACGGTGGTGCGCATCGGTCGTTCCCTTCGGGTGGGCGTCATTGCCGTTGTTCGTTGCCGTTGCTCGTTGGCGTTGTTCGTTGCCATTGTTCGTATAGTGAAGTTTCTTTCACCAAAATCCCCCTCTGAGTTTCCGACCGCACCCCCTCGCTGTCAACGGTCGCGCGACGAAGGCCCTCACGACTCTGTCTCCGCGCGCACACCGCGTGCTGCAATCAACACATGGAGCGAGCGGAGGAGTTGCTGCGCTGCCACGACCCGTCGGGCGCGCTGGAGCGGTTCGACGCGCTGGTGGCCCAGGACCCGGACGACCCCACCGCCCACGGCGGCCGGATCCGCGCGCTGTGGGCACTGCGGCGTGCGGAGGAGGCCCGGGCCGCTCTCGCCGACGCCATCGCGACGCACACGCGCGTGCTGCCGGTCCTCCTCGCGGAGGGCACACTGGCGCTCGGCCGCTGGGAGACCCCGGTCTACGTCGGTGTCTACTCCCGCACGCAGGACTTCCAGGACGCCGCCGCGACCGCCGCCTTCACCGCGGCCCTCGACCTCGATCCCGCCCACCCGGTGGCCCTGCGCGGTCTGTGCACCGCCCACCGGTTGGCAGGCCGCCCGGCCGAGGCGCGGGCCGTCCTGGACACCGCGGTGTCCGACAGCTCGTCCAGCTCGTCCAGCTCGTCTTTGTACGACTCCAGCCCGGGTCTGCTGGTGGAGCGCGCCCTGCTGGCCTATGACGACTGGGATGTGGCGACCGCGCTGGACGTGCTGGACAGCGCTCTGCGCGCCTGGCCCGACGACCTGGAGGCCATGGTCCTCAAGGCGCATCTGCTGCGGCAGGCCGACCGGCGGGCAGAGGTCTGGGCACTGACCGACAGCCTGGATCGGCACGCGGGGGCGGTCTGTCCGGCACTGGAGATCGAGAAGGGCTGGCTGGCGTTCGACGAGTGGCGCGTCCTGGCTCTCGAACAGGTACCGGACCCCGACGACCACTCGGTGCCGGAACTTCTCGAAGCAGCCCGGAACTGCTTCCAGCAGGCACTGGAGGCACTGCCCGGTCTCCCGGTGGCTCTCGACGGGCTGCTCAGCCTCGCCGCCTACGGCGGTCTGCCGGATCCGGAGCTTCCGGACGACGCACTCACATCGCCGCGGGTGCTGGACTCACGGGGCGACACGCGACTTCATCGTGGCGAGCCGGCGGAGGCGCTGGCCGACTATCGCACGGCGCTCTCCCTTGCCCCCGGTCATCCGATGTACCTGGCCGACGAGGCAGGCTGTCTGCGGGTGCTGGGGCGACGGCGAGAGGCTCGCAGCGTGGCCACGGCAGGCCGCACGCGACATCCGAACTACCCCTGGTTGCGGCTCCATCTCGCCGCAATCGAGATGGACGAAGGCCACTACGAACTGGCGGCCCAGCTCTACGCCGAAGACGGTCCCTACGACACGTTCGGCCTGCCGACGGCACTGCGGCGGCTGGAGTGCGCGGACACGGCCGAGGAACTGGCGCGCGACCGGCTTCGGCTCCAGCCGCGCAACATCTATCTGCTCTCCGAGTACGCGGAGTGCGCCTACGACCAGGGCCACCTCGAAGAGGCACTCTCGCGCTACCGGGATCTGCTGGAGGTCGCCCCGGAGAACGCCGAGTTCGTCGCTCGCAAGAAGCAGCTGGAGCGCCTGGCCAAGCGACGCTTCGGATGGCTGCGGCCCCCGCTCCCCGGACAGCAGGAAGACGCCGAGGGGCATGCCGAGCGGGCGGCGCTGATCGCCGACCTCCTCCCCGCCGACACTCCGTTGATCCTCGCGGCCCGGCTGCGCGCCCTGGGCCGCCGCCAAGCTGCCATCACGAACTGGGAAGGGCGGTTCAGCGACGCGATCGCGTTGTCGGGTGTCGCCCTGCTCTTTCTGCTCCTCGCCATGTCGTGGATGCTGCTCGGCCCCCTGGGCAGCCCGCCCACCGTGCTGACGTCCTTGCTGCTCGTCGTCGCCGAGTGGGTGGTGCTCGTCGGCGGTGCGGTGCTCGTCGTGAGAGACAAAGGGGTCGAGCCCCAGCTGGTCCTGCTCTGGGTCGTGATCGGCGCAGGTGGTCTCGGCGCGGTGCTGTGGGACGGACACGGAAACCCTGCCGCCGCCGCACTGATCCCGGCGCTGGCCGTATGTTCCACGGCCGTGGCCTTCTGCCTGATGGTCGGGATCGAAACCCTCACTCACATACCCGCGAACATCGCCAGATCCCGACTCCGCTCCCGAGACCGCCACACCTACCTCGTCCACGACCTGATCGACCTGCTCGCGCTCCTGGAGTACGAGCCCTCCCTGCGCGAGGCGACCGTCCGGCGTCAGGCCCTCGACCTGCTGGAGCAGATCGCGCGCGGTCAGGAGCGGGTGCTCGTCGAGCCGCTGGGCCCGCAGGGCCGCCGGTCCACCATCGAGGAGTCCACCGGGCGGGCCTTCCGGCACCACGTCGCCGGGATCGCCGCGGCCACCCGGGACCTCAAGCGCTCGGTGCTCAGCCCCGGTCCCGAGACCTGGCGCGAACTGCGCGGCGTGGTGGCCGCGTTGCTCCAGGACACCGTGCACGCCCGCTGGGAGCAGCTCCCGCACCGTCGCCCCGACCCCGCGGGGCAGGTGCTGCGTCTGCGGATCCTCGGTGCGGTGCGCAACCTCCTCGTCCTGCTCATCCCGCCCACGCTGGTCCTCGTCCTTGAGCACACCGGTGTTCTGCCCGCCGGCATCCCCACCGGGTTCCAGATCGCCGCGTACATAGGGTGGCCGGTGATCGTCGTGCTGCTGTGGCTGGACCCGACCCTGGCGAAGAAGATCGAACTGCTCAAGGCGTCGACGGACACGCTGCGCAGCAGTTTCACGAAGTGAAGGAAATCCGGCGGGCCGCTTTCGAGAGATACCGACGGTGGCCCGCGCCCTGCGTCGCAGGGGCGGGAGGTGCCCGGAACCGGACTTGAACCGGTACGCCCGCGAGGGGCAGCGAGGTTTAAGCTCGCCGTGTCTGCATTCCACCATCCGGGCAGGCCATGGGCTCCGCGTCGAGGTTCCGAGCCTATCGGGAGGCATCCCCCGAACAGCGGACGGGCGGACCGATGTTGTCTTATTTTATTGACGTCTGAGGGTGCATCAGCCCGCGGTACGGGCCATCCGCACTTGCCAATAGCCTTACGCGCGACAGCCGCCCGCGCATGCGGAATGACGGAATTTCACCGCTTGAACGAGGGGGCTCCACCTGTTCTCGACGCGGCTTCGAGTCAGGGGCCGCCGTCATCCCCAGGTATGACACGACCGGGCGCGGTCAGACCGGAGTCGCCCCCCGGAACCGGAACAGCGGCTGACTACACGGCGGCGGACCGCCGGGACGATGGATTCACATCCCACGAACCATCCCGCAGACCTTCCCGCGGGCCCATCGTCGTCCCGTCGCCGTACCGTCAGGAGCGCCCACCCGTGACCACCACCCCCATCGCCGACCGGACCACCGCCGTGGCCGCTCGTGCCACGGATCTGTCGAAGATCTACGGACAGGGCGAGACCCAGGTGGTCGCCCTCGACCGGGTCTCCGTCGACTTCCGGCAGGCCGAGTTCACCGCGATCATGGGCCCGTCCGGCTCCGGAAAGTCCACGTTGATGCACTGTGTGGCCGGTCTGGACACGTTCTCGTCCGGGTCCGTGCGCATCGGGGACACCGAGCTGGGCGCCCTCAAGGACAAGCAGCTCACCAAGCTCCGCCGGGACAAGATCGGTTTCATCTTCCAGGCCTTCAACCTGCTGCCGACCCTGACGGCGATCGAGAACATCACGCTGCCCATGGACATCGCGGGCCGCAAGCCGGACAAGCAGTGGCTGGACGCCGTCATTCAGATGGTCGGCCTCAAGGACCGTCTCTCGCACCGGCCTTCGCAGCTCTCCGGCGGCCAGCAGCAGCGCGTCGCCGTCGCCCGGGCCCTAGCCTCCAAGCCCGACATCATCTTCGGCGACGAGCCCACCGGAAACCTCGACTCCCGCTCCGGCGCCGAGGTGCTGGGCTTTCTCCGCAACTCCGTAAGGGAGTTGGGGCAGACGGTCGTGATGGTGACCCATGACCCCGTGGCCGCCGCCTACGCCGACCGGGTCGTCTTCCTCGCGGACGGGCGGGTCGTGGACGAGATGTACCGGCCCACTGCGGAAACCGTCCTGGACTTCATGAAGCAGTTCGACGCGAAGGGCCGTACCTCCTGATGTTCCGCACCGCCCTGCGCAACGTCCTCGCGCACAAGGCCCGTCTCCTCATGACCGTGCTCGCCGTGATGCTCGGCGTGGCCTTCGTGTCGGGGACGCTGGTCTTCACCAACACCCTCTCCAACGCCCTCCAGAACAGCACCGCCAAGGGCTACGACCAGGTTGACGTGGCCGTGCGGCCCAACTACCAGGAGAGCAAGGGCGACAAGGTCGGCAAGAACCCCGAACTCACCCAGGCGCTCCTCGACCAGAGCGCGAAGGTGGACGGGGCCGCGTCGGCCGTCGGGGTCGTGGGCGGCTTCACCGCCCTCGCCGACAAGGACGGCAAGCTCATCGGCGGCGGCTTCCAGTCGCAGGGCGGGAACTACTGGGGTGACAAGGACCCCCGGTACCCGATCGAGGACGGTGTCGCGCCGCACGGCGAGAACCAGGTCGCCATCGACTCCGAGACCGCGAAGCGCGCCGGGTACAAGGTCGGCGACACCATCCGCATCTCCGTCGACGGGCCCGTCCTCACCCCCACCGTCACCGGCGTCTTCACCACCGACGACGGCAATGTCGCGGCCGGCGGCAGCCTCGCGCTGTTCGACACGGCCACCGCGCAGACGCTGTTCGGCAAGCCGGGCACGTACGACGAGATCGATGTGAAGGCCGCGGCCGGTACGTCGCAGACCGCGCTGAAGGCCGCCCTGGACAAGGCCCTCCCGATGAACCTCGTCGAGACGACCACGGGGCAGCGACTCGCCGACGATCAGGCCGAGGTCATCGCCTCGTCGATGTCCGGGCTGAAGCAGGGGCTGCTGGTCTTCGCGGGCATCGCGCTCTTCGTCGGTACGTTCATCATCGCCAACACCTTCACGATGCTGGTCGCCCAGCGCACCAAGGAACTCGCGCTGCTGCGGGCGGTCGGCGCCTCGCGGCGGCAGGTCACGCGGTCGGTGCTGGTCGAGGCGTTCGTGGTCGGTACGGTCGCCGGGGTGGCCGGTCTGGTCGCGGGCATCGGCATCGGTGCCGGGCTGCGCTCGCTGATGGGCGTCCTGGGGGCGACCGTCCCGGACGGGCCGCTGATCATCTCCGGTGGCACGGTCGCCACCGCCCTCGCGGTCGGCATCCTCATCACCATGCTGGCCGCCTGGCTGCCGGGCCGCCGGGCCGCGAAGATCCCGCCGGTCGCCGCGATGAGCAGCGTCCACGCGCAGGCGACGACCAAGTCGCTGGTGCTGCGCAACACGCTGGGCGCGCTGTTCGCCGGGGCGGGTGTCGCCGTGGTCCTCGCGGCCACCTCGATGGAGGGCTCCGACGGACAGGCCCCGATGGGCATCGGCGCGGTGCTGCTGATCATCGGCGTGTTCATCCTGACCCCGCTGCTGTCCCGCCCGCTGATCGCGGCCGCGGCGCCGGTCCTGCGCATCTTCGGTACGGCGGGCAAGCTGGCCCGTCAGAACTCGGTCCGCAATCCCCGTCGTACGGCCGCGACCGCCTCCGCGCTGATGATCGGCCTGACCCTCATCACCGGCATGACGGTGATGGCGGGCAGCCTCCAGAAGTCGATCGACAAGATGGCGTCCTCGTCGATCCGCGCCGACTACGTGGTGTCGATGGCGAACGGGAACGAGCTCTCGCCGGACGTGGCAAAGGAGTTGACCCGGGTCGACGACGTCACCGACGTCAGCCCGATGCGCAACTCCCCCTCCCGCGTCGACGGCACGACGGAGTACCTCACCGGCGTCAACGGAACCTCCTTCGGCAAGCTGACCGACCTCAAGGTCGACAGCGGCACGTTCGAGGTGGGCGGCACGCAGGTCGTCGTGGACTCCGACCGCGCCAAGGAGCAGGGCTGGAAGGCCGGTTCGCGCTTCACGGTCGCCTACGAGGACGGCAAGAAGCAGCGGTTGACGGTCGCCGGGATCTACGAAGGCAACGAGTTCTTCAGCGGCATCCTCCTCGACAACGCCACCCTCACCCCCCATCTGACGGACACCGCCGACATGATGGTCATGGTGAAGACGGCCGACGGGGCGTCGAGCGCGACCAAGGACAAGCTGGAGAAGGCCCTCGGCTCCAACCCGGCCATCCAGGTCCAGAGCAAGCAGGACCTCTCCGACGACATCGCCCAGATGTTCACGCTGATCCTCAACATGGTCTACGGGCTGCTCGCCATGGCGGTCATCGTCGCCGTCCTCGGTGTCATCAACACCCTGGCCATGTCGGTCTTCGAGCGCTCCCAGGAGATCGGCATGCTCCGCGCGATCGGCCTCGACCGCAAGGGCATCAAGCGCATGGTCCGACTGGAGTCCCTGGTGATCTCCCTGTTCGGCGGCGTCCTCGGCATCGGCCTCGGCGTCTTCTTCGGCTGGGCCGCCGGCGAACTGCTGGGCACCCGCATGGCGACGTACGAACTCGTCCTGCCCTGGGGCCGGATGGGCCTCTTCCTCCTCGGCGCGGCAGCGGTCGGCGTCCTCGCGGCCCTGTGGCCGGCACGGCGCGCGGCGAAGCTGAACATGCTGACGGCCATCAAGTCGGAATAGGCGTACGACGATCAGGGCCCGCCACGTTCAAGTGGCGGGCCCCTTCTGTCTGTTCACAGCAAAGGCGGCGGTCAGTTCCAGGTGCGGGCCCGCAGCGGCATTCCGGAGGCGCCCGACTCCGGCGTACGGACGGCGAGGACCTGGTTGACGCCGATGCGGTTGCGTTCGAAGGCTAGGGCGCACGCGGCCATGTAGAGGCGCCAGACGCGGGCGCGCCCGGGTCCCGCGAGCTTCATGGCGTGCGCCCAGTCGGCCTCCAGGCCCGCCACCCAGCGGCGCAGGGTGAGGGCGTAGTGCTCGCGGATCGACTCGACGTCGCGCACCTCGAACCCGGCGCGCTCCAGTTGGGTGACGGTGGTGCCGAGGGGGGCGAGTTCGCCGTCGGGGAAGACGTAGGCGTCGATGAACCCGTCGAGGCGGTAGGCGGATTCGTCGTGCTGGGGGCGGCGGGCGATCTGGTGGTTGAGGAGCCGTCCGCCGGGTGCGAGAAGGGCGTACAGGTCGCGGGTGTACTCCAAGTACCGTTCCGCGCCGACGTGTTCGGCCATGCCGATGGAGGAGATCGCGTCGAACGGACCGTCGGTGACGTCCCGGTAGTCCTGGACGCGGATCTCGATCCGGTCGGTGAGCCCCTCCTCGGCGACGCGCTTACGGGCGTACGCGGCCTGTTCCTGGGAGAGGGTGATGCCGACGACCTGCGCGCCGTGCTCGCGGGCGGCGTGGATCGCCAGCGAGCCCCAGCCGCAGCCGACGTCGAGGAGGCGCTGACCGGGGGTCAGGGCGAGCTTGCGGCAGACGAGGTCGAGCTTGTCGCGCTGGGCGTCCTCCAGGGTGGCGTCCGGGGACTCCCAGTAGGCGCACGAGTAGACCATCGACGGGCCGAGGACGATCTCGTAGAAGTCGTTGCCGACGTCGTAGTGGTGGCTGACGGCACGCTTGTCGCTGCGTCGGGTGTGGAGCCGGCCGCGGCGCCGGCGGACCTCCTCGGGGGGCGGGGCGGGCGGCAGCGGGAGCCTGCCCAGCTTCAGGAGACCGCGTACGGCGGCCCGTACGTCGGGGTCGCGCAGTGCCGCGACCGTACTCCTGGGGTCCTCGCCGCGCTCCCAGACGAGGCCGGAGATGAGGTCGAGGGCGGTGTAGAAGTCGCCGTCGATGTCGAGGTCGCCCGCGACCCACGCGCGGGCCAGGCCGAGCTCGCCGGGCTTGAACAGCAGCCGGCGGACGGCTCGGCGGTTGCGGACGACCAGCGCGGGCGCGTCCGGCGGGCCCGCCTGTGAGCCGTCCCAGGCACGGATCCGGACCGGGAGCGGGGCTCCCAGCAGTTGTTCCAAGAGGGTCTTCAGCCGCAGCGCGGCATCAGCCATGGCGCACACCTCCGTGACGAGGATCCCGGAATTGTCCACCTGCGTAAACAACGACGGGCCGGGACGCCATCCCCGGGAACGGAACGCCGAAGGGCCTCCCGCACCACGGATGGCGGGAGGCCCTTCGGTTCGTTCAGCGACCGGTACCGGTCAGGAGGCCTTGGCCTCGGTCTTCTCCGGCTTGGCGGCGACCGGCGCGGGCGCGGGCTTGGCGGCCTCGTAGAACTCCTCGCGGGGAGTCTCCAGGGCGCCGAGCGCGACGACCTCGCGCTTGAGGAACATGCCGAGGGTCCAGTCGGCGAAGACGCGGATCTTGCGGTTCCAGGTCGGCATGGCCAGACCGTGGTAGCCGCGGTGCATGTACCAGGCGAGACGGCCCTTGAGCTTGATCTTCATCTTGCCCATGACGATCATCGCGACGCCCTTGTGGAGGCCGAGGCCCGCCACCGCGCCCTTGTTGGAGTGCGCGTACTCCTTCTGCGGGAAGCCCCGCATGCCGGAGACCACGTTGTCGCCGAGGACCTTGGCCTGGCGCAGCGCGTGCTGGGCGTTCGGCGGGCACCAGGCGTTCTCGACACCGGCCTTGCGGGCGGCCATGTCCGGGACCTGGGCGTTGTCGCCCGCGGCCCAGATGTAGTCGGTGCCCTGGACCTGGAGGGTCGCGGCGGTGTCCACGTGACCGCGGGGGCCCAGCGGGAGGCCGTAGCGGGACAGGACCGGGTTCGGCTTGACGCCGGCGGTCCACACGATGGTGTTGGAGTCGACCTCGAGGCCGTTCTTCAGCACGACGTGCCCGTCGACGCAGGAGTCCATCGAGGTGGAGAGGTAGATCTCCACGCCGCGGCTCTCCAGGTGCTCCTTGCCGTAGGCGCCCAGCTTGGGGCCGACCTCGGGGAGGATCTTGTCGGCGGCGTCGACGAGGATGAAGCGCATGTCCTCGCGGGACACGTTCTTGTAGTACTTGGCCGCGTCGCGCGCCAGGTCCTCGACCTCACCGATGGTCTCCGCGCCGGCGAAGCCGCCGCCGATGAAGACGAAGGTGAGCGCCTTGCGGCGGATCTCCTCGTCGGTGGTGGAGTCGGCCTTGTCGAGCTGCTCAAGCACGTGGTTGCGCAGGCCGATGGCCTCCTCGATGCCCTTCATGCCGATGCCCTGCTCGGCGAGGCCGGGGATCGGGAAGGTGCGGGAGACCGCGCCGAGCGCGATCACCAGGTAGTCGAAGGGCAGCTCGTACGCCTCGCCGACCAGCGGGGCGATCGTGGCGACCTTGCGGTCCTGGTCGATGGTGGTGACCCGGCCGGTGAGAACCTCCGCCTTGGGCAGCACGCGTCGCAGCGGGACGACGACATGGCGCGGGGAGATGTTGCCGGCGGCGGTTTCGGGGAGGAAGGGCTGGTAGGTCATGTACGACCGGGGGTCGACGACCGTGACGGTCGCCTCTCCGTAGCGCATCTTCTTGAGGATGCGCCGAGCTGCGTACAGGCCTACGTACCCACCGCCTACTACGAGGATCCTGGGACGCTCCGTGGTGCTCATGCCATCGAGTATCCACCCGCCTCAGGGGGGTCGCTCGTGCGCCCCTTCACAAGCTCTTGGAAGGGGTGTGTTATCCTCCGCGACCCACGTGACCCAGGTCATGGCGCGAACCGGGAACCACCGTATAGGGCGACCCGTTGTCAATGCCGCGTGAGCTGCCTCTCTGGCCTCCCGAGGGTGCCGTGAGCCCCTCGAAATCCTTGCTCGCGAAGACATCCGCAACGCCCCGCTCACACCCCTTCTGAACACGTTCAAGGGGCTGTTGGCCCCTCGGAAGGGTCAGCCGGACCCTTTTCCTGGTTCCACGGAGCGGAATTCCTTGTGAAGAACTTCACGAACTTTCTCGACGGCACACGACAGAGGGGCCCCGAAGGGCCCCTCAGACGCGCTCAAACGTTGTTCTGCCTGCTCAGCAGAGGGCCACGGACGGCCGCGGACCGCTTAAGCGATCGACCAGGCGATGCCGTCGAGGATGTCGTGCTCGCTCACGACGACCTCCTCGGCCCCGATCCGCTCCATGATCGACAGCAGTACGAGGGCCCCCGCCGCGATGACGTCCACGCGCCCCTCGTGCATCGACGGGACGGCCGCGCGCTCGGCGTGGGTGGAGTGCAGCAGCCACTCGGTGATCTCGCGGACCTTGTCGTAGGAGACGCGGGAGTGGTGGATGCGCTCGGAGTCGTACTCGGGCAGCTCCTGCGCGATCGACGACACGGTGGTGACGGACCCGGCGAGCCCCACCAGCGTGCGCGCCTCGCGCAGCGGGACCGTCTCCTCGGCGAGGTCGAGGGCGGCCTCGATGTCCGCGCGCATCGCGGCGGTCTGCGCCTCGGTGGGCGGGTCGGTGACGGCGCCGTCCTGGACGAGGTGCCGCTCGGTCATCCGTACGCACCCGACGTCGACGGAACGCGCGGCCCGTACATGGTCGTCGCCGACCACGAACTCGGTCGAGCCGCCGCCGATGTCCACGACCAGGTAGGGCTTGGAGAGGTGGTCGCTGCCCTTGAGCTCCTTGGTGGCCCCGGTGAAGGAGAACTCCGCCTCCTGGTCACCGCTGATGACCTCGGGCTCGACGCCGAGGATGTCCAGCACCCCGCGCACGAACTCGTCCCGGTTCTCGGCGTCCCGGGAGGCCGAGGTGGCGACGAACCGCAGCCGCTCCGCCCCGTACTCCTTGACGACCGCCGCGTACTCACGGCAGGCGGCGAAGGTCCGCTCCAGCGCCTCGGGGGCGAGCCGCCCGGTGCGGTCGACGCCCTGTCCGAGCCGCACGATCGTCATACGGCGGTCCAGCTCGGCCAGTTCGCCGGTCGCCGGGTCGCAGTCGGCGACGAGGAGCCGGATGGAATTCGTACCGCAGTCGACGGCGGCGACCCGGGTCATTGATCGTCCTCCTTCTCGGCGGTCGCGCACCCGGAGGTCACGCACGGGCCCTTCGCCCACCACTCCGGGAGCATCGCGATCGCCTCGTCGCCCAGCGGGTTCACGCCCGGCCCGGCGGCCAGGGAGTGCCCCACCAGGACATGCAGGCACTTCACCCGGTCCGGCATGCCGCCCGCGCTCGGGAAGCCCTCCAGGACCTCGATGGCGTCACGGCGCGCGATGTAGTCCTCGTGTGCGGCCCGGTACGCGGCGGCGAGCTCCGGGTCGGTCTGAAGGCGTTCCGTCATCTCCTTCATGACGCCGTTCGCCTCCAGCGTGCCGATCGCCGAGGCGGCGCGCGGGCACGTCAGGTAGTACGTCGTCGGGAAGGGCGTGCCGTCGGGGAGCCGGGGGGCCGTCTCCACCACGTCCGGCTGACCGCACGGGCAGCGGTGCGCGATCGCGCGCAGCCCGCGCGGCGGGCGGCCGAGCTGCTGCTTGAAGGCCTCGACGTCCGCGTCGGTGGGCTCGGTGCGCGGAGTGGCGGGCGGGGGCGTTTCCATGCCGTACGAAGGTCTCTCTGCTGTTTGAACTGGTGGAAAGGTCGGTTCACTGGTCGGAGGCGTCGGACTTGTCGACCCCGTCCCAGACGTTCGCGTACCACGGCCGGTCGGCGGCCCCCAGCTCGGCGCGCGACTGCTGGGCCGCGCCCGGGTCGACGACGATGAACCCCGTCTCCCCCGGCATCACATAGTGGAGCCGCTGCCGGATCTGCTGCTCGGCGTACGCGTCGTCCTGCCAGCGCGCCTTGAGGTCCCGCAGCTGCTCTACCCGCTGCCGGGCCTGCTCCTGCTGCCGCTCCAGATCAGCGATCTCGGCGCGCTGGGAGACGTACTGCCTTATCGGGTAGGCGAGCGCGACCACCAGCGAGCACAGGACGAGCGCGAGCAGCGCCGCCCGGCCGGTGAGCCGGGAGCGGCGGGCCTGCCGCTTGGTCTGCGAACGGTAGACCCGGGCCGCGGTCTGCTCGCCGAGCAGCTTGATCCTGGTCGCGGTGGAGAAACGGTCCCGGTCCTTGACGGCCATCTCTCACTCCGTTCACCTACGCGCGTACGTCCCCGCACACGGTACGGGACCGGGTACGGGGACGTACGTACGACTGGCTAAGCCTTAGCCCGGTGAGGGTCAGCCCTTGAACCGCGGGAAGGCCGAGCGACCGGCGTAGACGGCGGCGTCGTCGAGGATCTCCTCGATGCGCAGCAGCTGGTTGTACTTGGCGACGCGGTCCGAGCGGGCCGGGGCGCCGGTCTTGATCTGGCCGCAGTTCACCGCGACCGCGAGGTCGGCGATGGTGACGTCCTCGGTCTCGCCGGAGCGGTGGGACATCATGCACTTGAAGCCGTTGCGCTGGGCCATCTCGACGGCGTCCAGGGTCTCGGTCAGCGAGCCGATCTGGTTCACCTTGACGAGCAGGGCGTTGGCGGAGCCCTCCTCGATGCCGCGGGCCAGACGCTCCGGGTTGGTGACGAAGAGGTCGTCGCCGACGATCTGGACCTTGTCGCCCAGCTTGTCGGTGATGACCTTCCAGCCGGCCCAGTCGTCCTCGAACAGCGGGTCCTCGATGGAGACGAGCGGGTACGCGGAGACGAGCTCCTCGTAGTACTCCGTCATCTCGGCGGCCGAGCGGGACTTGCCCTCGAACTCGTACTTGCCGTCCTTGTAGAACTCGGACGCGGCGACGTCGAGCGCGAGCGCGATCTGCTCACCGGGGATGTAGCCGGCCTGCTTGATGGCCTCGACGATGAGATCGAGGGCGGCGCGGTTGGACTCCAGGTTCGGGGCGAAGCCGCCCTCGTCGCCGAGGCCGGTGGACAGGCCCTTGGTCTTCAGCACCTTCTTGAGGGTGTGGTAGACCTCGGCGCCCCAGCGCAGCGCCTCGGAGAAGGACTCCGCGCCGATCGGGGCGATCATGAACTCCTGGATGTCCACGTTGGAGTCGGCGTGCGAGCCGCCGTTCAGGATGTTCATCATCGGAACGGGCAGCAGGTGCGCGTTCGGGCCGCCCAGGTAGCGGAAGAGCGGCAGGTCGCTGGCCTCGGAGGCGGCGTGCGCGACGGCGAGGGAGACGCCGAGGATGGCGTTGGCGCCGAGGGAGCCCTTGTTGTCGGTGGCGTCCAGGTCGAACATCGCCTGGTCGATCAGGCGCTGCTCGGTGGCGTCGTAGCCGACCAGCTCCGGGCCGATCTGCTCGATGACGGCGAGGACGGCCTTCTCGACACCCTTGCCCTGGTAGCGGTTCGGGTCACCGTCGCGGAGCTCGATGGCCTCGAAGGCACCGGTGGAGGCGCCGGACGGAACGGCGGCACGACCCGTGCTGCCGTCGTCGAGGCCGACCTCGACCTCGACCGTGGGGTTGCCTCGGGAGTCCAGGATTTCCCGGGCTACGACGACGTCGATGGACGGCACGAGCATCTCCTTCTTGGATGTGACGCGGCTACGGCACTACCGCAGCGGCTCTGCGAGACGAGCCTAACCGGCTCCGGGCGATCGGCCACCGCGTGGACCGCCCCGTGGACAGAACCGATCGTAAATTGTTTCTGAACGGAACAAAGACGCTTCCGGAAACCCGGCACAAAAAAGCCCCGCCCCGGTGCGTACGGGGGAACACGCACCGGAGCGGGGAGCCCGTGGGGACGGGGGGACCCTCACGAGGCCTTCAGTATGAGGACCACGGATGTGAGGGCGCTGTGGTTCAGCTGGGTCTTGCCGGTGCCTCTTACTTGAGGTGCAGCTGCTGACCCGGGTAGATGAAGTCGGCGTCGCTGACGATGTCCTTGTTCAGCTTGAACAGCTTCTGCCAGCCGCCCTTGACGTCGTGCTCCTCGGCGATGGAGCTGAGGGTGTCACCCTTGACGACCTTGTACTCGCCGTCGCCCTTCTTGACCTTCTTACCGGTCGGGGTGGTGACGGTCTTCTTCGCGGTCGTGCGCTCGGAGGAGCGGGACGTCGACTGCTCGGAGGAGCGGGTGCTGGTGCCGCTGTCGCTCGACGAGCTGGAGGAACCGCTGGAGGAGCTGCTGCTGCCGGTGTAGGTGGCGCCGGACAGGCCCACACCGCAGGTCGGCCAGGCACCCTTGCCCTGGGAGGCGAGGACCTTCTCGGCGATCTCGATCTGCTGCGCCTTGGTGGCCTGGTTCGCGGTGGAGGCGTACGCCGTGCCGCCGTACGCGGCCCAGGTCGAGGCGGAGAACTGCAGACCGCCGTAGTAACCGTTGCCGGTGTTGATGGACCAGTTGCCGCCCGACTCGCACTGGGCGACGGCGTCCCACTCGGAGGCGGTGGCGGCGGAGGCGTTGCCGGCCGCCATCAGCGGGGCGGCTATCGCGACACCGGTGACGCCGGCGAGCGCGGCGGCGCGGGTGGCCTTGGACGGACGGCGGTGCTTGCCCTTGCCGGAAAACAGCATGGTGGATCCCCTCACCGACGCCTGCGAGGTGAGCTGTCGGGTTCGGGCCGGTTGAGTTGCCCGGCCGCGCGTCGGGGCCTCTCGGCCCACTGCGCGGCTTCACCCCGAGCCGGACCAGCGTGAACTGCTGGGCCCGGCACTTACCTTGGGTCCCCCGCTCCTGCCTACGGCGCTTGACGCGACGACTGTTCCCGTACGGCCGCTGGCAGGATTCGGCGTTGCGGCAGCCGGGGCTCGTGGTGACGAGCGGTGTTGACCGTAGACACGGAACCCGGGGGATTTCAAAGACGATCAGGGCTTCTGAGACTCATCCCACACTTTCGCCAAACCGGACATTTACTGCGAAGTGCGGCGCGAACTCCCGTGCTTTTTCGCCCTATTCGGTACCGAGTACGAGGGTCTGACCGGGCATGATGTCGCTCGGGTCGGCGCCGATGACCTGCTTGTTCTCGGCGTAGAGCCGACGCCATCCGCCGTCGACGTCAAGGGAGTCGGCGATGGAGGCGAGGGTGTCACCGGAGCGGACGGTGTACGAGCTCTCGTCGGCACTCGCGCCGCGGTGCTTGCCGGTGCCGGTGCCGGCGCCGGTGCGGGCGTCGGCGTCGGCGCCGCTGTCGGTCGCGAGGGCGCCGGTGTCAACGAGGGCCGAAGAGCCGCCCTCTTGCCATGAGTTGTCCGATTCGTCAGCATCCGTCTCTGCTGTGGGTGAGCCGTCGGACGGCTGTGAGTTCTCGGCGCCGGGGTCGGAGGTGTCCGACTTGGCGGAGTTGTCCGCTTCGGTGGATGCGGAAGGCGAAGGGGTCGCGTCGGTGGAGGACGCGTCGGACGACCCGGAGGACGAGCCCGAGGACGAGGACGAGTCAGGCGATCCAGATGAACCGGAGGAACTGGACGAGTTGGATGATCCGGATGAACTGGACCCTTCGGACGCCGAGGGGCTGTCGCTCGCGACGCCGGTGTCGACCTCGTCCGAGGCCGAGTCCCGGCTCAGCCCGTTGAGCAGCCCGCAGGTGCCCCAGACGCCGACGCCCTGATCCGCGAGGACCTTCTCGGCGACGGCTATCTGCTGGTTGCGGCTGGCGAGGTCGGGGCTCGTGGCGTAGTCGAGGCCGCCGTACTTCTCCCAGTTCGCCTGGGAGAGCTTGAGCCCGCCGTAGTAGCCGTCGCCGTTGTTCGCACTCCAGGAGCCGTCGGTCTCGCACTTGGCGACCTGGTCCCAGGTGTTTCCGTCCGCCGCGCTCGCGCCGCCGGCACCCAGCAGCGGGATCGCGACGGCGGAGCCGGTCACTCCGGCCGCGACGAGAAGTGCCGGAGCCTGGCGGGGGCGACGGTGACGACCGTTCCCGGTGAGCATGCGGGGGCCTTTCGCGAGACGACAGTGACCGGCGTGACGGGTGGAGCGGGTCGCCACGCTGATGCGTGAACGTATCGGCAGTCGATCACTTGTCACAAGTTAATGCCGCGTAGATCACGTGAAGATCACAGACTTGAGGGGATGTCATGTTCGCAAGGGCCAGCGGGGACGGGCGAGTTGGCGCGAAGCCGCCTACGGATTCGGCGTGAAGCCGGTCACCCGGCCCGCCCCGCAGGCGTGAACTCGACCGGCAGGGTGCGCAGTCCACGCATGATGAGGCCACCACGCCATCTCAAATCGGCCGAATCCACCGCGAGTCGGAGATCCGGGAGCCGGGTGAGGAGCGTGGCCAGCGCGGTCTGTCCCTCCAGCCGGGCCAGCGGGGCGCCCAGGCAGTAGTGGATGCCGTGGCCGTATCCGAGGTGCTGGTTGTCCCGCCGGGAGAGGTCGAGGACGTCGGGATCGGCGAACCGCTCCGGATCCCGGTCCGCGGCGGCCAGTACGACGAGCACGGGGTCGCCGGGTGCGATGTCCTGCCCGCCGATGGTGAGCGGGCGGGTGGCGAAGCGCCATGTGGCGAGTTCGACGGGGCCGTCGTAGCGGAGGAGTTCCTCGACGCCGGTTTCGAGGAGGCCGCTCTCCCCGGCGGTGAGGGAGTCCTGGAGGCGGGCCCGCTGCTCGGGGTGGGTGAGAAGGGCGTACGTGCCGTTGCCGATGAGGTTGACGGTGGTCTCGAAGCCGGCAAAGAGAAGAATGAAGGCCATGGCCGCGGCCTCGTTCTCGGTGAGGTGCTCGCCGTGGTCGGAGGCGCGGATGAGACCGGAGATGAGGTCCTCGCCGGGGACGGGGTCGGCCGGGAGCCCTTCGCGCTTGCGGTGGATGAGCTCCAGCAGATACCCGCGCATCTTCTTGACCGACCGCGCGACACCGCCCCGCGGCCCTCCGCCGTGCCGGATCATCATGCCCGCCCAGTCCCGGAAGTCGTCCTGGTCCTCGCGCGGGACGCCGAGCAGGTCGCAGATGGCGTAGATGGGGAGCGGGAAGGCGAAGTCATGGATGAGGTCGGCGGAGCCGGTCTCGGCGAACCGGTCGATGAGCCGGTCGGTGAGCTCCTGCACGCGCGGCGCGAACTCGGCGACCCGACGCGGGGTGAACGCCTTGCTCACCAGCCGCCGCAGCCTCGTGTGGTCCGGCGGGTCGATGTTCAGCAGATGCGTCATCAACTCGGCCTTGCGCTCACCGGGGATCCCGGTCTTCCCCTTCGCGTGCGCGGGCTCGTCATGATGCTCCGGGTTCTTGCTGAGCCGCTGGTCGGCGAGGGCCTGCTTGGCATCGGCGTACCGCGTGACCAGCCACGCCTCCACACCGCTGGGCAGCTTGGTCCGGTGCACGGGGGCGTGTTCACGGAGCCAGGCGTAAGCGGGGTAGGGGTCGGTGGCGAACTCCCAGGTGAAGAGGTCGGGGGCCGCAGGGACGGAGGTCGGCTGGTCGGTCACTCCTTGACGGTATCCGGGTTTCCCTCAAGCACCTTCTTCGCGCCTGGGTGACCCATGTCGGCGGCTTTGCGGTACCAGGTCTTCGCTTCGCCGGGCTTGTCCTGCTTTTCGAGGAGGGCGGCGAGGCGGTACGCGCCGTAGGCGTCGCCGGAGGCGTGGGCCTTCTCGTACTCGGCGCGGGCTTCGTCGAGTCGGCCTTGCTTTTCGAGTACGACACCGTGGTGGGCGATGTCCAGGGGGTAGCCGTCGGTGTCCTTGAAGTAGGACTCGGCATCCGCGAGGGACTGCGGCTCTTGCTGAGCGTGCCGCAGCAGTTCGACCGCCGGCTCCCCGCCGGTATCCACCGCCCGTTGAAGCCAGACCAGGGCCGATTCCCCTTCGTTGGAGACCAGGTGCCACCTCGCGAAGCTGGTGGCGACCTCGGTTCGTCCGGCCATGGCGGCAGACATGTAGCAGTCCCACGCGCCCTCGTCGTCTCCGCCGCCGAAGCACAGATCGCCGAGCAGGTGAGCTGCCTCCAGATCGTGGCCGGCCGCACCAGCCCGCAGCCACTGTCCCGCCCGCCCCAACAACGCCTTCCCCATCAGGGTCGCCGCCCCGGCATCCCCCGCCTCGGCGGCCGCCTCCAGGAAGGGCTCGGCGTCCTTCGTCTCGCCCCGCTCCACAAACAGCCGCCCCAGTCGCCCCGCCGCCTCCGTCTGCCCGGCCTCGGCGGCCCGCCGGAACCACTCCTCGGCCTCGGCACTCCTCCCCAGGCTCTCGCGCAACCGTCCCAGCTCAAACATCGCCTGACCGTCCCCCGCGTCGGCCGCACTCCGAAACGCCTCCCCGGCCCGTCGGGCCACCACCTCGAAGTCGTACGCCGTATCCCCCCGCGCCGCTTCCAACGCGCATCCCCAGACCGAACCGGCCACCTCCGGAAGACTCGGGTCCCGCACCGTCGTGTCCACGAGATACGGCGCCGCCTCCCACATCCCCGCACCACTGCTCCGCAGCATCCGCAGCGCCCCGTGGCGTTTCCCCGCGGCCCACGCCAGCGCCTCCTCGACCGACTCCCGCTCCATGCCCGCCACGACGTCGTACGCCTCGTGCACCGTCACAAGCAGTTCCTGCGGCAGCGGCCCCTGGAGTCCGCACCGGGCAAGGTCGATCGCGGCGCGCACCAATGCGTGGCCGCGCGGATGCCGGTGAGCCTGACGGGCCCGCCGCCACTCCTCCCAGAGCAGCGGTCCGACGGAGAGATAGACCGCGACTCCCTCCGCTCCGCTGTGTCGTGCAGCCTCCGCCAGCCGGACATCGCCCGCCTGCTCGGCGCGCTCCCGCTCGCTCTCGCTCCATTCCCTGGGCAGCTCGACCATGTGCGCCAGGTCAAGGACCCGCCCGCGCGGAGTGTTCCGGTATTCGTCGTACGCCCCCTCGCTGAGCGTGGCGAGCACGACCACCCCCTGCCCCGTCAACTGGGCCAGCAGCCGCAGTTCCAGACCGTCGCCGAGGTGGGTGTCGAGGTCGTCCAGCCACAGGACCAGCCGGTCGGACCGACCGCGCAGTACGGCGGGCAGGGCCCACAGGTCCGCACCCCGCGCAGGCGCGAACACCCGGGCGTCGGGGAGGACTTCGACCGCCGCCTCGACGGCCGTACGCGTCTTCCCGGCGAACGGCTCCCCCAGGACGACCACCAACCCGCCGCTCTCACCGGCCTGTTCGAGAGCGGCTCGCACCGACCCGTCCGCGTCCCGTCGGACGTACGGCGGGAGTGACGGCAGCCCCGGCACCCGGCGCGTCGGCCGCACCCCGTGCGCCAGCGGCTCCAGGCCGCCCACCGTCGACCAGTCGTCCGGCACCACGTGCCCGCCGCCCGGCTGTGCCCCGTACGTGTTCCGCACCTGCTGGACACCGATGAACTGCCCGTGGAACGTGCTGCCGCCGAAGTCGAGATGGTCACCGGCGGCGGCCGGAGCGGAGGTGCGGGCGGAGGCGGACGGATCGTCCGGGGTGGCAGGCGCGTCCATGGTGGCAAGCGCGTCCGGGGCGCCGGGGGTGTCCAAGGTTCCGCGGGTGTCCGAGGCACCGGGAGTGTCCGAGGCACCGCGGGTGAGGTCCCGTAGCGTCAGCTGGATGACGGCCGCGAGGTCACCGCAGGCTTTCTCCGTCGCCGGGGAGGACAGGAGCGCCTCACGCAGCCGGCCGCGCCACAGTCGCTCGACCACGATCCGGACGGCGGGCCCCTGGGGCAGGGCGACGGCCTGACGGTACAGAGTCACCTCGTAGTCCGGCAGTCCGAGCCGCCGGAACCAGAAGGCGAAGCGCTCCTCGACGACCTTCCGCGCCTCCGAAGCCAAGCCCTCCATGAGCGCCCTGGCCCCGTCCGCAGCCAGTTCCTCCACACTCCGCGCCACGCACGCCCCCATGCCACCAACCGACCGTGCCTCCACGGTACTGAGGCACGGGCACGCCATTGCCCCGTCGCCCCGGTTGCGCACTCACCGCGCGTGTCCCGCTCGCGTCACGTCCTGCCTCGGTCAGCGCGCGCCGGTGCCGCTCTCCGTCTCCCGGATCGCGTCCCGGTACGCCCGTGCCGCCGCGCGCAGGGCCGCCTCCGGGTCGACGCCCGCTGCCTCCGCCCGTACCGCCAGGGCGAGCAACTCGTAGCCGAGGTCGTCGCCGGCCGGCAGCGGGACGTCCAGGCCCGCCGTGCGCACGCGGGACGCCAGTTTCGATGCGAGGGCGAGGCCGGGCTGGCCGAGGGGGATGCCTTCGGTGATCGAGGTGCGCTGTTTTTCGACGGCCTTGGTGCGGAGCCAGTGTTCCTTGACCTCCTCGGGGGTCGTCGCGGTCTCGTCGCCGAAGACGTGGGGGTGGCGGTGGATGAGCTTGGTGACGATGCCGCCGGCGACGTCGTCGATGGAGAAGGGGGTGTCCCCGTCCTCTGCGCGGCCTTCCTCGGCGATGCGGGCGTGGAAGACGACCTGGAGGAGGACGTCGCCGAGTTCCTCGCGGAGTTCGTCGCGGTCGCCGTCCTCGATGGCCTCGACGAGTTCGTAGGCCTCCTCGATGCCGTACTTGGCCAGGCCCTTGTGGGTCTGCTGGGAGGACCAGGGGCATTCGGCGCGAATGCGGTCCATGACCTGGACGAGGTCGAGGAGGCGGGCGCCCGGGAGGTCGTAGGAGGCGGGGAGGAGTTCCAGGTCGGGCATGGACACGCGGCCCGAGCCGGCGAGGCGGGCGAGGCCGTCGGTGAGGGCGGGTTCCCCCTCGCCGGTGGCGACGACCACGACGGTGCAGCCGTCGGCGCAGGCCGCGACCAGTTCCTCCGCCGTCGGGGACGCCTCGTCCACCCGTATGCCCGCCTCGCGCAGATAGGGCAGCTGCGGGTGCGCGCCGTCGGCGCACAGCACGCGGTCGGCGGCGTGCAGTGCCTGCCAGGCGGGCCAGGACAGCAGTCCGGGGGCGACGCGGTGGCTGGTGGTCAGCAGGACGATGCGGCCGGTGGCGGGGGCCGGGACGGGTTCGGGGCTGGTGGTGTTCACGAGTCGAAGCTAACTCACGCCGCCGACAGCCCCGAGAGTTATCCACAGGGCGATCGACGGCGCCGTACCTGTCCGCTGCCGCGCCGTACCGTTTCGCTGCCGCGCCGCCCCGGCGTTACGCCGTCTCCTGCGTCCCCGTCGCCGTGACCTCCCGTACCCAGGGCGTCTTCGCGTCGACGCGGCTGCTCTTCTCGACGTCCCAGGTGCCGTAGCGGGGGTTGAGGTCGACGTCGAGTTTCTTGGAGGCCTCGGACAGGGCCTGCCAGAAGGCGGCCTGGCTGGTGTCCGTGCCGAGGGCGGCGGCGAGTTTCTGGGCCTCCAGCTGGAGGCGGAGGTTCTCGTCGAGGCGCTCGGGGGCGATGCCGTAGCGCTGGAGCCAGGCGGTCTCCAGGGCCTTGGCGCTGCCGGCCTGCTGCTCCAGGCCGGTCCGCATCTCCTGGATCTCCTTGCGGGTGACGGTGACGCCCGCGTCCTCGGCGGCGCGGTGCAGCACCCGGTCGAGGACCATGCTGTGCAGGGTGTCGCGGGTGAGGGTGCCGGTCTTGGCGATGGCCTGCGTGTACTGCGTCTCGTCCGGCACCGCGGCGCGCTGGGCCTCGCGTACCTCGTTCACCCTGTTCTCCAGCTGGGCGACGGTGATCCGCTGGCCGCCGACGACGGCTGCCGCGCCGGGATGCGCGTCGTTTCCGCAGGCGGTGAGGAGGGGCGCCGCGGCGATCGCGGCGGAGAGGAGGAGCGCGGTGCGACGACGGCGGTGCAAGGAAGCCTCCCGGGGAGCTTGTGAAGACAGGTGCGCCGCGTAGCGGCTCGTTGAGGGGTGGTGGTCGGGCGACGGGCGGGCGCACAAAGTCTTGCGGTGATCGATGGTAGGCAGTGGGCAAGCTCTGGCCAACCCATTCGACCAACGATTCACCGGGACTTGGGGCACCGGCGCTCCGCGGTGCCCTTGTCGTCGCCCGGCTGTCGTCGTCCGCCTCGCCCCGGCCCGTCGCCCGCTGTCGCCGTCCGCCGCTCAGCCGGTGATGGCCACCGGCGCGTCCCACGCGTCCCGGTCCACGGTGATCGTGTAGCCGTTGCGCGTCTCCTTGCTGTTGACCAGGTACTGGTGGCCGCGGCTGTGACCGGTGTACTGGGTGGCGCCCCACGGCCAGTCCGCGGTCGTGGTGTTCTGCTTGTCCCACAGCGCGTACCAGAGGTTGCCCGGCAGGTCGGTCCTGTCGGTGGCGGTCGCGATCGCCTTGGCGCTGGAGCCGGCGAAGCCGTAGTAGCCCGCGCGGTACGTCTTCGCGCGCAGGGTCTTGGTGAACGCGCGCACATAGGTGAGCACGGCGTTGTTGCACGACGTGTTCGTGGTGTCGTACGCCTCCATGTCCAGGTAGATCGGGCTGCCCGCCTTCATGCCGAGCGCGGAGGCCTTGGTCACCGCGTCCGCCGCGTCGCTCGCGCCGAGGGAGGCGGCCGTGGTGGCGGTGAGCTTCTCGGGGCTGGAGCCGGACTGGCAGGGCGGCTGGGCGCCGACGTAGATCGGGATGAGCTTCCAGCCGACCGTGCTGACGGACTTGACCCAGGACGCGGTGAGGTTGGGCTGGGCGCAGCCGCGGTTCTTGCCGCCGACGTAGACGGCGGCGGCGCCGTAGAGGCCGCCGTGCCAGGCCTTCATGGCGGCCAGGGAGGGGGCGGCGCAGGTGTCGAAGGCGCGGCCGGTGTAGGTCTTCTGGGCGGGCCAGGTGGTCGCGGCCATGGAGGTCTGGGCGGCGATGCCGGCTGCCGCGACGACGGCGGTCCCGGCGACGGCCCAGGTGAGGTATCTGCGCTTCTTCGACTGACGATGGCTGGACATGCGTGGACCCACCCCTGGTTGTGCGTTGTGTGATGACGGCGTGCGGGGCGCCTGGGAGCGTGCGTGGCGCGCACTACGGCGCGGGAGGCGCGTGAAACGGAGCGCGGTCTGACATGCGCCCGCGCCCGCGAGCCCGCACTCACACCGGCACCCGCGCGCGTGCCCTCGCCCTCGGCCGCGCCCCGACAACGGATCGCAACCTAACGCGCGCCGCACCCCGGTTCGGGAAACACCGCCCCTAGGCGCTCACAAGTTTCTCTCAGCCCCTGGCAAAACCTAGCCGCGCACCTGTCCCAGCCATCCCAGCGTCCGCCGGATCTCCGCCGCGAGCGGGTGGCCGGGGCCGTGCAGGCGTTCCACGTCGTGGAGGAGCCGGGCGAGGGTGTCGTGGGCGGCGGCGCGGTCGCCGAGGGCGAGCAGGAGGTGGCCGATGCGGCGGCGGAGGTCATGGGCGAGGTCGGGGTCGCCGGCGACGTACTGGTTCTCGTAGTACGGCAGCAGCGCGCGGTACTCGGCGAGCGCGGCCGCGGGTTCGCCGAGCTGTTCCAGGCACTGGGCGGCCTCGTAGCGGAAGCGGAGGGCCTGGGGGTCGGCCTGGCCGGCCTCGGCGGCGCGTTCGTCGGCGAGGCGGCGCAGTTCGGGCAGCGCGCGCCGGTACTGGCCGTCGTCCATGAGGGTGGCGGCGTACTGCTTGCGCAGGGTGCGCACGACCGGGGAGTGCGCGCCGTGCTGTTCGGCGGCGGCGGGCAGGATCGCGCCGAGGATGTCGACGGCCTGGGTGATGCGGCCCTCGCCGAGGAGGCGCTTGACCTCGTCGACGGCGCGCGCGACGTCCGGCTTCTCGGTCGCGGGGGCGGCCGGGGTGACGGGGGCGGGCTGGGGCGCGGGCGTGCGCGCGCGGTCCGGCCAAGGGGCGTGCGGGCGCAGGAAGGGGCGCGTGGGGTCGAGGGGCGCCCCTGTGGGCATCCCGCGCGCGGGCAGGAGCAGCGCCAGGTGCTCGTACACCTCCTGTGCGCTGGCGGGGCGGTGCTGCGGGTCCTTGGCGAGCAGGCGCAGGACGAGTGCCTCCAGCGCCTCCGGCACCTCGGGGCGCAGCCGGCGCACCGGGAGCGGGGGCTCGTAGAGGTGGCGGTGCAGTACGCCGAGCGCCGTGGAGCCGGAGAACGGGACGTCGCCGCTGAGGAGTTCGTGGAGCAGGACACCGAGGGCGTAGAGGTCGGTGTACGGGCCGACCGCGCCGCCCATCGCCTGCTCGGGTGCCATGTAGGCGGGTGAGCCGATGGGGGTGCCGGTGTGGGTGAGGCGGGTGGTGTCGGCGTCCATGACGGAGGCGACGCCGAGGTCGAGGACGGTGACGGTGCCGTCCTGCTTCACCATCACGTTGCGCGGCTTGAGATCGCGGTGGACGATCGGCACGGCGTGCACGGCGCTCAGCACGGCGCAGAGTTGTGCGGCGACGGCGACGGCCCACTGCCAGGGGTACGGGTCGTGTTCGGCGAGGTGGTCGGAGAGGTCCGCGCCGTCGACGTACTGCATGACGAGGAACAGTTCCTCGCCTTCGCTGCCCGCGTCGTGGACGGTGACGAGCCCGGGGTGGTCGACCTGGGCGGTGACGCGGCACTCGCGGACGAAGCGGCGGCGCAGTTCGTCGGCCTCCTGCCCCGCCACCTTGTCGGGGCGCAGCAGCTTCACGGCCACGCGCCGGTCGAGCCGTCGGTCGTACGCCGTCCAGACCTGTCCCATGCCGCCCTGTCCGATGAGCGTGGACAGTTCATAGCGGCCTGCGACGACACGTCCTGTCGTCACGGTCACCTGCCGCCCTCGTGGCCGCCGCCCGGATTGCCGTCCTGCCTGCGCAGGTAGTCGCTGAGTTCGTCGAGTTCGGCGCGCACCTGGTCGATGCGGGCGGGCGCGGGGCGCTGGGGCGGCTGCGCCGGGGGCACGGGCGTGTGCGGCACGGGCGCGTGGGGTGCGTGGGGTGCGGGCGGTTGCGGCAGGGGGTGCTGCGGGATCGGCGCCTGTGTCTGGGGCAGGGTCGTCGCGGTGTAGGGCGGCTGCGGCTGCGGATAGCCGTACGCCGGGGCCGGTACCGGGCCCTGGGCGAGCTGGGGGGCGTAGGCGCCGTAGCGGAGTTGGTGGAAGTGGCGGATGTCCGCGGAGAGGTAGTACGCGATCGCGGCCACGAGGGTGCCGAGGAGCAGGAGCATGCCGCTCCAGCCGATCGCGGTGTCGATCTCCTCGCCGGGCTCCAGGCCGAGCAGCACGATGGCCACGACGATCGCGACGAACGAGGCCGCGAACAGGACCCAGTCGAGCGTCCTGCGCGTCACGAGTGCCAGCCGCAGCAGCATCGCCCAGGACAGGATGCCGATGGTGAAGATCCCGATCACCACGAACAGCACGCGCAGGAGGACCAGCACCCCCGGGTGGGGTGGCTGCTTCACCGGCTGCGTGTAGCCGTGGCCATGCATGGACAGCTCCTGGTGCCTGAGGTTGACGTACGAGGCGAGCGTATAGGCCGACAAGGACATGCGGTCCTGGGTTGTACCGAACTGTTGTCGGGCTGATCGCCTCGTACGACGGCGCAGGTCACGGCCGACTCAGGCGGAGGCCGTGCTTCCGGTCAGTCGGGGGCGACCGTCCCGTCCGTGAGGCCGTCGTACATCCCGCGCACGAGCTGCTCCCCGAGCCGGCCCGCGCGCCTGAGCGCCCGCTCGAACTCGTCGAGTGCGCGGAAGCGCGCGCCGTAGCGCCGTTGTTCGTCGAGCGGGAGCCGGGGCAGTTGGAGGCGGCGCACGTCCAGGCGCGTGGCGGTGGAGGCGTAGCTGCTGGCCTGGCGGTTGTTGGCGGTGCCGCGCAGGAAGCCGGCGAGGAACCAGGGGTCGAGCGCCGTGGGATCGGGGCGCAGGAGCACGAGGTTGCGCCCCAGGGCGGCGCCCCCCGTCGCGTCGTCGATCACGCGCGCCATCGAACCGCCGCCGAGCACCGGGACGACGACGTCGCCCGGTTCGGCCAGGACGGCCTCCTCGTCGCTCTCGGGGAGCGTGCCGGAGGGGGCGGTGCCGGCGAGGACGTCGTGGTCGGTGAGGACGGGCACGCGCGTGTGGCCGCCGTTTCCGCCGGCGCGCATCACGAGGGCGCCCCCGCGCGCGAGTTCGCCGATGGTGGTGAGCGGCCAGCGGGGCACGGGGTGTGCGGCCTCGGCGGCGGGCGGGGTGAGGTCGGCGGTCAGGCGCAGGGTCGCGCCGAGGTGGTCGCGTACGGCGGTCAGCGCGCCGGTGCCTTCGGCGGCGGCCGGTGGCGGGAGGTGGCGTGCGGGGGCCAGGTCCACGTCGTCGTCGAGGAGCTCGATGACGGGCAGGGAGCGCGCGAGGCCGGGGCGCTCCTCCAGGGTGCCCGCGCCGTCGAAGCCGCGCCAGGCGTCGAGGACGGCCTCCCGCACGGCGCGCCAGTCGGGCCCGCCGCGCCCCTCGCCGGCGAACTGCCCCGTGTCGACGAGCAGTACCTCGGGCTGGGCGGGCGCCTTCTCGGGGCGGCGCAGCACCCACAGGTGGAGCGGGATGTTGTACGGGGGCGCGGCGCCGACCGGGAGCGCCGCCACGGCGCGCAGCGCGCCCCGGCGCAGCAGGTCGGCGCGGATACGGCGGCCCGAGCGGCGGGAGGCGGCGGCGGGCGGCATGAGGAGTACGGCGGTGCCGCCGTCCTTGAGGCGGGCGAGCGCGTGCTGCACCCAGGCCAGTTCGGACTCGGTGCGGGCCGGGAAGCCGTACTCCCAGCGGGGGTCGTAGGCGAGTTCGTCGTGCCCCCAGTTGCGCTCGTTGAACGGCGGATGGCACAGGACGGCGTCGGCGCGCAGCTCGGGGAAGGCGTCGGCGCGCAGGGTGTCGCCGGCGGCGCCGCGCACGCCGGCGCGCGTGTGGAGCGCGAGCCGGAGCGCGGTGAGTGCCGCGAGCTCGGGGGCGCTGTCCTGGGCGTACAGCTCCTGGTCCGCGCGGGGGGTGACGGCGCGCAGGAGGGCGCCGGTGCCGCAGGCCGGGTCGAGGACGGTGCGGGCGGGTCCTGCGAGGTCGGCCATGAGCCCGGCGAGGTCGGCGGGGGTGAGCGTGTACTGGCGCGGGTTGGCGTCGAGGTGCCGGCCGAGCAGGAACTCGAAGGTCTGCCGGGCGCCGGCTTCGGCGGCGAGTTCGGCGGCGCCGCGCAGGAGGGGACCGGAGGAGAGGAGCGCGGGAGCGGTGGGGGTGTGAACAGCCGGGTCGGGGTTCACACCGCCAGGAGTGTTCACGGCGTCCGAGCCGCCGACGACACCCGCGCGGGGCGTGTTCACACCCGAGGCCGCCCCGAACCGCGGCATGAGCACCTCCCCCAGCGCTCCCGGCAGCAGCTCCGCGAGGCGCTCGTCGGAGCCGGCGCTGACGTCCAGCCAGACGGTGGGGCGGTCATGGATGAGCAGCAGGACGCAGCCGGCGTGGGTCAGCGCCGTGACCGGGCCCTCCGGGTGTCCGGCGAGCTGCTGCCAGACGCGTTCCCGTAGCGGGACCTCGGCGAGTTTTCCCTGGTCACGGAGCCATGCCTCGACCTCGGCGAGGGCGAAGGAGGGGCTGGTCTCGGTGCCGCCGACCGGCTTGGGGAAGTCCGCGTGGCGGCGGCGCCAGTTGCTGACGGCGGCGCGTCCCACGCCGGCGAGCCGTGCGATCCCGGCAGCGGTCACCTCTGTGGCGTTGTCCTGCACGGGCCGGCTCCCCTCGTCGTTCCTGCGTGTCCCCGCTGTGTCCCCGCGCGCCCTCGCGTTCGCGTGTGACGCCGAGCATAGCGACGTACGCAAGATCTACCCATTCACGGCCGTGTACACAAGACGTTCCGTGAACCGTGTTGACTCGGTTCACAGCGCATGCTCTTATTGACCCAGCGAACGAGAGGCAGCCGATCGGCGGCTGTCACACCGTGTGGAGGGGACACAGTCATGGGCATGAAGGGCAAGGTCGCGCTGGGGGCCGTCGTGGGGATCGTCGTCATCGGTGCCGTCTCGGCGAACTCCGGCGACAGCGACAGCGACTCCACGAGCAGCGACAAGGGCTCTTCGGCGTCCGCTCAGGCGAAGCCCGGCGGCGAGAAGGACTCGGCCGGGGCGAGCGAGGAGAAGGCCGAGGAGAAGAAGGTCGCCTTCGAGGGGGACGGCGAGTTCCAGGTCGGCTCGGACATCAAGCCCGGCACCTACCGCACCACCGGCAACGACGACGGCATGTGCTACTGGGAGCGCGCCAAGGACGCCTCGGGCGAGATGGACTCGCTGCTCGCCAACGACAATGTCACCGGCACCAGTTACGTCACCGTCAAGGCCACCGACAAGCTCTTCAAGTCGAGCGACTGCAACGACTGGGAGGCCGTCGACACCAAGGCGAAGGGCACGCCCGCCGCGAAGATGTCCGGCGACGGCGGCATGTACAGAGTCGGCGTCGACATCGCCCCCGGCACCTACAGGTCCACCGGCAACGAGGACGACATGTGCTACTGGGAGCGCGCCAAGGACGCCGAGCACGGCCTCGACTCGATCATCGCGAACAACAACGTGACCGGCTCGGCCGTCGTCACCATCAGCGCCAAGGACACCTACTTCAAGACGTCCGGCTGCACCGACTGGAAGAAGACCGGCTGACACCGGCCACCGCACGGCGGGACCGGCGGGGCGCACACCGACGACAGTGCCCCGCCCGGCGCGCCCCGCCGCACCCGTTCACCACCCCGCGACACCACCGAGGAATTCCCATGCGTCGCACCGCACTTGCCACCTTCTGCCTCACCGCCGCGACCGCCCTCGCCCTCACCGGCTGCCAGTCCGGCAAGGACAAGGCCGGCAGCGAGCCGGGCAAAGCCGCGTCCACTCCGTCGAGCACCCCGAGCAAGGCGAAGGATCCGTTCCCCGGGCTGACCGGCGGCGAGATCGCCGACCGGGCCGTCGAGGCCACCACCGGCGCCTCGTCGCTGCGCATGAAGGGGGACGTCCCCGACGACGAGTCCGGCTCCACCATCACCATCGACATGGCCCTCAACAAGCAGGGCGAGTGCGCCGGCACGATGAGCGTGGGCGGCCAGGGCAAGGCCGATCTGATCAAGGTCGGCGACACCGTCTACATGAAGTACGACGAGGCCTTCCTGCGCGCCCAGAGCAAGGGCGAGAAGAAGTCCGACGTGGACGCGGCCGTGGCGCTGCTGGCCGGCAAGTGGACCAAGATGTCCGCGAAGGGCGAGGACGCCAAGGACATCGCGGGCTTCTGCGACCTGGACACGGTCCTCGGCGACGCCGACGACGTCGACTCCGACGCCCTGCGCGGCAAGACGACCACCGTGGACGGCACCCCGGCGATCGTGCTGCGGGAGCGGGACGGCAAGGAGCGCTACACGCTGTACGTCGCCACCGAGGGCAAGCCGTATCTGCTGCGGGTCGACAGCGCGTCCACGTCGGACCCCGGCACCCTGACCTTCAGCGAGTACGACGAGCCCGTCCCGGCGCGGAAGCCCAGCGGCGAGATCCTCGACCTCGACGCGCTGGGAGCCTGAACCGCCGTACGACTACAGCGGATGCCGCATCCACACATTGGGCTCGACATACACGGCGTACCCCCGCTCCGGCTCGCACCGCACCGGCACCAGTGCGCCGGGCACCTCGATGTCGCCCTGGGTGTCGAAGGGCAGCCCGGTCCAGCGGCGCCACTGCTCCAGCGAGCCGACCACCGTCATGGACGCCGGCGCCACCGCCTCGATGGTGGCGCCGGCCCTCGCGTGGACCCGCAGCCACGGGTCGTGCGGGAGGCCGTCGGGGCGTACGCGGTGGGCGTACTCCCCGATGGGGGTGTGCGGTTCGAGGTGCTTGGCGCTGGGGCGGACCGGGGCGACGACCTCGCCGAAGCCGTGCGCGCGGGCGTTGTCGCGCATCGCCGTCAGCATGCGGCCCGACAGGCCCTTGCCCTGGGCGTCGGGCCGGACGTTGATGGCGATCGCGCTGACGGTGTCGGGCCGGACCCCGCGGCGCAGATCGGCGAAGGCCCACAGGAGAACTTCGTCCCAGCCCCGGGCGGGCAGTTCGCCCCGGCCCTCGGCACCGAGGGCGAAGGGCACGCTGAACCCGGTGGCGACGACCTCGCCCCGCTCGTCCTCGGCGAACAGCACATACGCCGGGAACTCCCGGGCGATCCGGCCGTAGTGGTAGTCACCCACCAGGTCCCGGGTGACGAACTCCGGCCAGCTGTCGGCCATGCCGACCACGCACCCGTGGTCGTCGGGGCGCTCGGCGAGACTCGACACCTTCAGCTCCATGCGGCCACCGTAGGCGGGCGGCGGCGGGAGCGGGAACCGGTTTTCAGCCGCCGCACTGGCGCAGCATCATCTCCTTGTCGGGCTTGGTCACGGGCAGTTCGTACTTCAGGGACACCTGCGCGAACCGCACGACGTACGAGCAACGGATCGACTTGCTCGGCGGCAGCCAGGACGCAGGCCCCGAGTCGCCCTTGGAGCTGTTGGACGGGCCGTCGACCGGGATGAGGTTGAGCGGGTCGTTGGCGATGTCCTCCCGCTTGCCCTTGTCCCAGCGCGAGGCGCCCATCTGCCAGTCGTACGACAGCGGCATGACGTGGTCGATCTGCACCGTGGTGGCACGGGACTTGACCCAGTCGATCTCCTTGCCGGTGTAGGGGTCGGCGAGGGTCATGGAGGCGACGACGCAGTCGGAGCCGGAGCGGAAGCGGACGTCGTCGCCGTCGCGCTGGAGGAGGTCGTTGCGGGTGTCGCAGCCGTTGCGGGAGAACGGTATGCCGCCGGGGGCCGAGTCCATCCAGGCGTAGCCGAACTTATCCCGGTCGTAGCCGGTCTTGGGGCCGCGGCCCTTGGTCTCCACCTTCTCGATGAGAGCCCGCGCCTTCGCTCTGTCGGCGTCCGTGGTGAGGGCCGCGAGGCCCGGTTTCGTGCCGTCCGGGTTGTCCAGCGGGCTCACCGCCCGGCCGGATCCGACGGCCGGGCCGGCGCCGGACGGCTCACTGTCCGAGGGCAGGTCCACGCCCTCGCAACCGGCGAGCAGTACGACCATGCCGAGCATCGCCGCGGCGCCCGCCGCCCCACCCCTCAGACGCGTCACGGTGCGTCCCTCCCCTTGTTCTCCTGGTTCCGCCCCGCACGAACGGTCGTGCCTGCTCTCACCGTACTGGCCGAGAGGTCCAGACCATATGGGGCCTCAAGGGGCATTCCACCCAAGGCGGGCGTATCGTCTAATCCGAGTCACCTCCGGAAGGAGCTCTGGATGGGCATCCTCGACAGGTTCAAGAGCAACCGCATGGCGCAGGACAAGGCCAAGGACATGTCCGACGCGGCGGAAAAGAAGGTCAACGAGAAGACGGGCAACAAGTACGAGAGCCAGGTCGACGACGCGCAGCAGAAGATCGAAGGCGCGATGGGCATGGATCGCGACCGACCCCAACAGCCATGACGCCACCAGCCCCACGGAGGAACACGAGACCCCAACCGGGCACACCGCCCGGACCTGGGTCCCCTGAACCACCTTGAAACCGAGGCCGTCCACGGAGAATCGACTCCTGTGGGCGGCTTCGCGTCTTACGGCCTCCTCTCACCGCACCCGTCACGAGACCCCTCACCGCTCCCCCAAGAACACGACGCGACCGATCCGGATGTCGAATGCCAGGAACGGATGGCCGTAGGCACCCTCGGGGTCCATGAACACCGACTTGCCGAGCCGCCCGCCGATCGTCCGCAGGAAGTCGCAGAAGAGGTCCAGTCGCTCCTGCCCCTGCAACTCCCGCAGGTCCATGTCGAAGTCGATCTCCTCCGCCGCGTGGAAGCGGAAGATCGCACACATATCGCCGGTCGGCCAGAGCCGTAGTTGAGGGCACTCCGCGTCCCGCGGTCGGGCCAGTACATCCACCGCACGGGGCAGTGGAAGCGCGGTGTCGCCTTCCACGTACTCGTGACCCCAGCGGCGTTCCACGACGAGGTCGAGCACCGCCTGCCAGTCGTCGGCCGAGGTGTGCGGGACGCGGAGGTCCGGCAGCGAGCCCATCTTGTACGGGTCGAAGTACTCCTTGACGTCGGCCCACAGCAAGTCAGACATCAGCACCCACCCCGCCGCCCCTTTCCCCTCGGTTCTCCCCTCAGACCTTCCCGATCCCCAGCGTCGTCTCCGACGGAAGCAGGCCGGAGGACAGGACTGCCACCCAGTAGTCGCCGAGGAGTTCGACGAGGCGGTCGGTGTCGGTCGGGCCGAGGGACTGCCAGGGGGTGGTGGCGAGGCGGTCGGTGTGGTGTTCGACCTGGTTGCGCAGGGCGCGGCCGGAGTCGGTTGCCGTGCCGGTCTCGTCGAGGAGGCCTCGGGTGGTCAGGCGGTCGCGGGCGGCGGACCATTGTGCGGCTGTCCAGCCTCGGCTCTCGAAGCGTTCGACGGACGCGGCGCCTATCGCCGCGAAGGAGACGAGGGACTCGACCGGGTCGAGGCCGGCGATGAGGAGGGCGGCGAGGTGGCCGTCGCCGCGGTGTTCGCGCAGGATCGTCGCGGCCTGCCACAGCTGGAGGTGCGGGGCGGTGGGCCAGTCCAGTTCGGCGTTGGCGGCGGCCAGGGGGCGGCCCGCCGTGTTCACCGCCTCGGCGGCTCGGCGGGCCAAGGCCGCGGCCTCCGCGAGTTCGGGGCTGTCGACGCGGTCGCCGAATATCGCGCGGTACGCACGGTCGATTCCCCTCAGTCGGGCCGCCAGCACCTCCTCCGGGCTCGCGGTGTCCCATGCGTGGTCGATGTGCTCGGCGACCATGCGGGGGCTGAAGCTGTAGAAGGCGGACGTCACGCGCTCCGCGCCCACCGCTCCCAGCGGGGCCGCGCGGAAGGGGAAGTAGCTCGGCCAGCGTTCCTTGGTGTCGTAGCCGAGGGCGGCGGCCTCCTCGAAGACCTCCGGCGCGTAGTAGAGCACCGCATGCAGGGGTTCGAGCAGATGCCAGAGCTGGCGTACGCGGGCCGGGGTGATGCCGCCGGTGGCCGTACCGGTCCCGCTCTCGTCTTGCGACCCCTCGTGCGTCGACCTCTCGCGTTGCGACATGGCAGGACTCCTCGTCGTGTTCGAGTACTTCGGACCGTTCCCCAACTTGCCACTGACAAGATTGCCCGAGCCCGCCGAACTTGTCAATGACTAGATTGGGCGTACTCTGCTTCCCATGGCCCCCACCGAAACTCCGTCCGCCGGGACTTCATCCGCCGACGCTCCGTCCGCCGAACCGCCCCCGACCGGCACTCCCCCCGCCAAGCCCTCCCGCCGCGCCTACCACCACGGCGACCTGCGCCGCGCCGTCCTCACCGCCGCGCTCGACGTCATCGCCGCCGACGGGCCCTCCGCGCTGAGCCTGCGTGACCTCGCCCGCCGGGCCGGGGTGTCGCACGCGGCCCCCGCGCATCACTTCAAGGACCGCACCGGGCTGCTCACGGCGATCGCCGCGGAGGGGTTCGGGCTGCTCTCGGCCACGCTGCGGGAGGCGCCCGACCTCAAGGAAGCGGGCGTGCGGTAC
This sequence comes from Streptomyces sp. NPDC046909, assembly GCF_040644695.1. Taxonomy (NCBI): domain Bacteria; kingdom Bacillati; phylum Actinomycetota; class Actinomycetes; order Kitasatosporales; family Streptomycetaceae; genus Streptomyces; species Streptomyces sp. NPDC046909. The sequence goes on from NZ_JBEYXC010000004.1 coordinate 138,266, forward strand.
GTACGCTTCGCGCGTCAGCACCCCGCGCACTTCCAGGTGATGTTCGCGCCCGACCTGCTGCGCGCCGAGGACCTCGAACTGGCCACCGCGCGCACCCTCGCCGGTGACGCCCTGCGCGAGGCCGTGTCGGGCGTGCACCCCGAGGGCATCGAGCCCCGCCTCGCCGGGGTCGCCGCCTGGTCGCTCGCGCACGGCTTCGCCACGCTGCTGCTCGGGCACAACCTGGACGGGCCGGTGGGGGACCGGGACCCCGAGGAGGTGTTCCGGGCGTTGGCGGCGATGCTGTTCCGGTCCGGGGACTGACACCAGGACCCCGGCTCCGCGGTGACGTACCAGTCAGGAGGCGGGTAGGCGCGGGACCCGGCGGCCCGCCCCTGCTCCCGCTTCCCCCGACAGCCGTGCCCGACCTGGTGCCGGAAAACCGCAGGCCACGGCCCCGGAATCACGGCACCCCACGACCTCGGCCTCAGCCTCGTCCTCGGCCCCGACGAATCGGCGCCCCTACGACCCCAGAATCGACGCCAGGAACTCCCCGACCCACCCGAGCAACTCCCGCCCGACCAACGGCTTCCCCCCCACCTTCGCCGTCTTCGGCCGCGGCACCAGCACCTGATGCACCGCCGGCTTGATGACGGTCCCCGGATACAGCCGCTTGAGCCGCAGTTCCTGGGACTCCCGCAACTCCACGGGCGCGAAGCGGATGTTGGTGCCCTGGAGGACGATCTCGCCCACGCCGCACGCGCGTGCCAGCATCCGCAGGCCCGCCACGAGGAGGAGGTTCTCCACGGGCTCGGGCAACTTGCCGTAGCGGTCGACGAGTTCTTCCCGTACGGCCTTGATGTCGTCCTCGGTGTTGGCGGAGGCGATGGAGCGGTAGGCCTGGAGGCGGAGGCGCTCGCCGGGGGCGTAGTCGTGCGGGACGTGTGCGTCGACCGGGAGCTCGATCTTGACCTCCAGGGGCGGCTCCTCCTCGACGCCGCCCTCCAGGGAGGCGCGGTAGTCGGCCACCGCCTCGCCGACCATGCGGACGTACAGGTCGAAGCCGACGCCCGCGATGTGGCCGGACTGTTCGCCGCCCAGGAGGTTGCCCGCGCCGCGGATCTCCAGGTCCTTCATCGCGACGTACATGCCCGCGCCCATCTCCGTGTGCTGGGCGATGGTCGCGAGGCGTTCGTGGGCCGTCTCCGTCAGCGGCTTCTCCGGGGGGTAGAGGAAGTAGGCGTAGCCGCGCTCCCTGCCCCGGCCCACTCGGCCGCGCAGCTGGTGCAGCTGCGAGAGGCCGAAGTTGTCGCCGCGCTCCACGATCAGCGTGTTGGCGTTCGAGATGTCGATGCCCGATTCGACGATCGTCGTCGACACCAGTACGTCGAACTTCTTCTCCCAGAAGTCGACGACCACCTGCTCCAGCGCGGACTCCGACATCTGGCCGTGGGCGGTCGCGATCCGTGCCTCCGGGACGATCTCGCGCAGCCGCGCGGCCGCGCGGTCGATCGACTCCACCCGGTTGTGGATGTAGAAGACCTGGCCCTCGCGCAGGAGTTCACGGCGGATGGCCGCGCCGATCTGCTTCTCCTCGTACGGGCCGACGAAGGTCAGGACCGGGTGGCGCTCCTCCGGGGGCGTCGTGATCGTCGACATCTCCCTGATGCCCGTGACCGCCATTTCCAGCGTGCGCGGGATCGGGGTCGCGGACATCGTCAGTACGTCGACGTTGGCGCGCAGCTTCTTCAGCTGCTCCTTGTGCTCGACGCCGAAGCGCTGTTCCTCGTCGACGATGACCAGGCCCAGGTCCTTGAACTTGGTCTCCGAGGAGAACAGCCGGTGGGTGCCGATGACGACGTCCACCGCGCCGTCCTTCAGGCCCTCCAGGACCGCCTTCGCCTCCGTGTCCGTCTGGAAGCGGCTCAACGCCCGCACGTTCACCGGGAATTGCGAGTAGCGCTCGCTGAACGTCCCGAAGTGCTGCTGCACCAGCAGTGTGGTCGGCACCAGCACCGCGACCTGCTTGCCGTCCTGCACCGCCTTGAACGCGGCCCGGACGGCGATCTCCGTCTTGCCGTAGCCGACGTCGCCGCAGATCAGGCGGTCCATCGGGACCGACTTCTCCATGTCCTCCTTGACCTCGGCGATGGTGGTCAGCTGGTCCGGGGTCTCCGCGTACGGGAACGCGTCCTCCAGCTCGCGCTGCCAGGGGGTGTCCGGGCCGAAGGTGTGCCCGGGCGCCGCCATGCGCGCGCTGTACAGCTTGATCAGGTCGGCCGCGATCTCCTTGACGGCCTTCTTCGCGCGCGCCTTGGTCTTCGTCCAGTCGGCGCCGCCCAGGCGGTGCAGGGTGGGTGCCTCGCCGCCGACGTACTTGGTGATCTGTTCCAGCTGGTCGGTGGGGATGTAGAGGCGGTCGCCGGGCTGGCCGCGCTTGGCGGGGGCGTACTCGACGACGAGGTACTCGCGCGTGGCGCCCTGCACGGTGCGCTGGACCATCTCGATGTAGCGGCCCACGCCGTGCTGCTCGTGGACGATGTAGTCGCCCGCCTCCAGGGTGAGCGGGTCGATGGTCTTGCGGCGCCTCGCGGGCATCCGGGCGCCGTCCTTGCCGGCCGCCTTCTGGCCGGTCAGGTCGGTCTCGGTGAGCACGGCGAGCCGGAGCGAGGGGGCGACGAAGCCGTAGTCGATCGAGCCGCACGCCACGTGCACGACGGACGGGGCGATCTCCCCAAGCTCCGCGTCGAGACGGGCCGCGATGCCCTCGCCGCCGAGCACCTCGACGGTACGGGCCGCCGGGCCGTGGCCCTCGGTCACGAACACCGTGCGCCAGCCCTCGGCGAGCCAGCCCTTGGTGTCGGCGAGCGCCTTCGCGGTGTCGCCGCGGTAGGTCTCGGGCGCGTGCATGCCGAGCTGGAGGGTGTCCGCCTCCAGCTCCAGGTCCGCGGCGAACGGCGACACCGACCACCACATCATGTCCAGCTCGCGCGCGCGGTCACGGACGTCCGCGATCGACCACAGCGAGGCCGCGCCTACGTCGATCGGCGCCTCGCCGCCGCCCGCCGTGGCCGCCCAGGAGGCATGGAGGAACTCCTGCGAGGTCGCCACGAGATCCGCGGCACGCGTGCGTACCCGTTCCGGATCGCATACGACGGCCATGGCGCCCTTGGGCAGTACGTCGACCAGGAGCTCCATGTCGTCGACGAGAACGGGGGCGAGGGACTCCATGCCCTCGACCGCGATGCCCTCGGCGATCTTGCCGAGCAGTTCGCCGAGCTCGGGGTGCTGTTCGGCGAGGGCACGCGCGCGTGCGCGTACGTCGTCGGTGAGGAGGAGCTCTCGGCAGGGCGGGGCCCACAGGCCGTGCTCGGCGATCTCCAGGGAGCGCTGGTCGGCGACCTTGAAGTAGCGGATCTCCTCCACGTCGTCGCCCCAGAACTCGATGCGGAGGGGGTGTTCCTCGGTGGGTGGGAAGACGTCCAGGATGCCGCCCCGTACGGCGAACTCGCCGCGCTTCTCGACGAGCTCCACGCGTGCGTAGGCGGCGGCCGCCAGGGCTTCGACGATCTGGTTCAGGTCGGCGGTCTGGCCGGTGCGCAAAGCTACGGGTTCGAGGTCGCCGAGGCCCTTGACCTGGGGCTGGAGGACCGAGCGGACGGGGGCCACCACCACGGTCACCGGGCCCGTCTCGGGGTCGTCCGGGCGGGGGTGGGCCAGGCGGCGCAGGACCGCGAGGCGGCGGCCCACGGTGTCGCTGCGGGGGCTCAGGCGCTCGTGCGGGAGGGTCTCCCACGACGGGTACTCGACGACGCCTTCCTGCGGGAGCAGGGAGCGCAGGGCCGCCGCCAGGTCCTCCGCCTCGCGGCCCGTGGCCGTCACCGCCAGGACCGGGCGGCCGGACTCCCGGGCGAGGGCGGCGATCGCGAAGGGGCGGGCCGCCGGGGGGCCGACCAGGTCGATGTGCATGCGGTTGCCGTCCGCGGCCGCGGTGATCGCTTCCGCGAGGGCGGTGTCCTTGACGACGGCGTCGAGCAGACCGTGCAGGCTCATGGAGGGGCGCTTCCGTCCTAGGTGGGCAACACGAAGGGCCCGACGCGGTGACCGGCCGGGGGGTCTCCAGCGTACGTCGGCGTCGGCGCGGCTGCCGGGGCTGTGGATAACGCCGGTTCTCCCGCACCCCGTCGGCCGGGCCGGCCCCGGGCTCTTCTCACCCCGCGCCCTGAAACGCCGGACGGGCTGAAAAACACAGACCCGGCGCCGAGAAGTCCCCCGTGACTTCTCGGCGCCGGGCCCTGGCCCCCCGTCGCACCCCCCGTATGAACCCCCGTTCGATATGGCTACTCGGTCATGGCTGCTCAGCCATGGCTACTCGGTCACGGCTACTCCGTCGCGATCGCGTTCAGGACGTTCATCCGGCCCGCCCGGAACGCCGGGATCAGTGCCGCGAACAGGCCCACGAAGGCCGAGCCGATGAACACCCCGATGATGGTCGGCCACGGGATGTCGAGGACGTTGAGGCCCTCCATGGCGAGGAGTTTCTGGGCCGTGGCCCCCCAGCCCATGCCGAGCCCCAGGCCCAGGAGAGCGCCGAAGAGGGCGATGACCACGGACTCCATGCGGATCATCCGGCGGAGCTGGCGGCGCGAGAGGCCGATCGCCCGCATCAGGCCGATCTCCCGGGTCCGCTCGACCACCGACAGAGCCAGGGTGTTCACCACGCCCAGGACCGCCACGATGATCGCGAGGCCGAGGAGTCCGTAGACCATGTTCAGGAGCTGGCCGACCTGGTCCTTCAGTTCCTGCTTGTAGTCGGTCTGGTCGCGGACCTGGTACTGCGGGTAGTCGTCCAGCGACTTCTTCAGGGCGGCGTAGGCCTGCTTCTCCTGGCCGTCCTTGGCCTTGGCGAACATGATCGTGTTCGGCGGGATCTGGTCGGCGGGGACATACTTCTTCATCGTGTCGATGGAGAGGTAGCGCGCTCCCTGGTCCAGCGCCGAGCTGTCGTCGGTGATGGCCGCGACCTTCAGCTTCGCCGTCTCGCCGCCCTTGAAGGCGACGCTGATGGTGTCGCCGACGTGGACGCCGTGGTCCTTGGCGTAGTCGGAGCCGACGGACATGGAGTCCTTGCCGTAGGCGGCGGAGAGGGTGCCCTCCGTCGTCGCGCGGCGCAGGTCCTGGGCGTACGACGGGTCGGCCGCCGTCACCTCGGAGTCGTCCTTCTTGCCGTCGGGCGTGGTCAACACCGCCTCCACCTCCTTGTAGGAGGTGACGTGGGCCAGGCCCGGGCTCCGCTCCATCGCCTTCTCGGCCTGCGGGACGATCCGCTGGCCGCCCTCGACGATGAAGTCCGCGCCGACCGACTTGTCGAGCTCGCTGGTGGCGGAGGCGACCATGGAGGAGCCGACCACCGAGAGGCAGGCCACCAGGGCCAGGCCGATCATGAGGGCCGCGCCCGTGGCTCCCGTACGGCGCGGGTTGCGCAGGGCGTTGCGCTCGGCCATGCGGCCCACCGGGCCGAAGGCCCGCAGGAGCACCGCGCTGATCACCCGTACGACCCCGCCGGCCAGCAGCGGGCCGATGACGACGAAGCCGATCAGGGACAGGACCACGCCGCCGGCCAGCAGCAGCGAGCCGTCCTTCGCGGTGTCGGCGGTGGCGGCCGCGTAGAGGGCGTAGCCGCCGGCGCCCGTCAGGGTCAGCCCGATCAGGGCGCGTACCCAGCCCGCCTTGCCGTCGGCCGGCGTACCGGCGTCGCGCAGTGCGGCCATCGGGGAGACCTTGCCGGCCCGGCGGGCGGGCAGATAGGCGGCGAGGACGGTGACGACGACGCCCAGGACCATGCCGATGACCGGAGTCGTCCAGGCCACCGTCAGGTCGTCGGTGGAGAGGTTCATGCCGGCCATGCCCATGAGCTTCATCAGGCCTATGGCGATGCCGACGCCCGCGCCGACGCCGAGGACCGAGCCCACGAAGCCGAGGAGCAGGGACTCCACCAGGACCGAGCGGTTGACCTGCTTGCGGGAGGAGCCGATGGCCCGCATCAGGCCGATCTCGCGGGTCCGCTGGGCGACCAGCATGGAGAAGGTGTTGATGATCAGGAAGATACCGACCAGGAACGCGATCCCGGCGAAGCCGAGCATGGCGTACTTGATGACGTTCATGAACTCGCCGACGTCCGCGCGGTTCTCGTCGGCGTTCTCCTTGGCCGTCTGGATCTTGTACGAGCCGACGCCCAGGGTCTTCGTGACGTTCGATTTGAGCTGGGCGTCGCTGACGCCGGCCGCGGCGGTCGCGTACACCTGGGTGAACCGGCCCTCGGCGCCGAGGAGTTCACGCTGGGCGGTGGCGGTGTCGAAGTAGACGATCGCGGCACCGGGGTTGGTGACCTTGAAGGTGGCGATGCCGACGATCCTGGCCTTGAAGTCACCGACGACGGAGATGGTGCGCAGTTCGTCGCCGATCTTCAGGTCGTGCTTGTCGGCGGTGTCGGCGTCGACCATCGTCTCGGTCGGCCCGCGCGGGGCGTGTCCGGAGGTGATCTCCATCGAACGCAGGTCGCTCTTGGTCCAGTTGCCGGCGATGGTGGGCGCGCCGTTCGACGTGCCCATGTTGTCGTTGTCGCTGTTGACGACGGTCACGTTCATCGAACTGACCCCGCCCTCGACGGACTTCACACCGTCCGCCTTCGCGACCTGCTGGACCGTCGAGGCCGGCAGGGAGGCGGGCTTGCCGTTCTGCGGGGTGTCGTCGCTCTTGGCCTCCTTCGGGGAGACCGTGACGTCGGAGGCGGTGGTCGCGAAGAGCTTGTCGAACGTCGTGTTCATGGTGTCGGTGAACACGAGCGTGCCGCACACGAACGCCACCGACAGCAGCACGGCCACGGCCGACAGCGCCATGCGGCCCTTGTGCGCGAAGAAGTTGCGCATCGAGGTCTTCAGGACGGTCATGACGTACGCCCCCGGGCGTCGAAGTCCTTCATGCGGTCCAGGACGGCGTCCGCGGTCGGCTTGTACATCTCGTCGACGATCCGGCCGTCGGCGAGGTACAGGACACGGTCGGCGTAGGAGGCCGCGACCGGGTCGTGCGTGACCATGACGATGGTCTGCCCGAGCTCGTCGACGGAGCGGCGCAGGAAGCCCAGTACCTCGGCACCCGCGCGCGAGTCGAGGTTTCCGGTCGGCTCGTCCCCGAAGATGATCTCGGGCCGCGCGGCCAGCGCCCGGGCCACGGCGACGCGTTGCTGCTGACCGCCGGAGAGCTGGGTCGGCCGGTGCTTGAGTCGGTCGGAAAGGCCGACTGTCTCCACCACGCGCGCGAGCCACTGCTTGTCGGGCTTGCGCCCGGCGATGTCCATGGGCAGCGTGATGTTCTCGATCGCATTAAGTGTGGGCAGGAGATTGAACGCCTGGAAGATGAACCCGATCCGGTCCCGGCGCAGCTGCGTGAGCTTCTTGTCCTTCAGCCCGGTGATCTCGGTGTCGTCCAGGTAGATCTGCCCGGACGAGACGGTGTCGAGCCCGGCGAGGCAGTGCATGAGCGTGGACTTGCCGGACCCCGAGGGGCCCATGATCGCGGTGAACTGTCCCCGCGCGATGTCCACGTCCACGTGGTCGAGGGCGACGACACGGGTCTCGCCGGACCCGTACGCCTTGACGACCTGCCGCGCCCGCGCGGCAACGGCCGTAGTCCCTCCAGTGCCCCCGTGCCTGGTGATGGTCACAGCCGATGTCACGGTATGTCTCCTATGTCGGTCAGCGGAATGCTCGTGCCGAGTCGTCGTCGCCGGTGTCTCGATGAGTGCCGGTACGTCGGTGAGTGCTTGGTACGTCGATGAGTCTGGCGTCGGTCGGGGGTGCGGCGCGCTGGTGCTGAGCGCCGTCTTCTCCTGGGGAAAACCCCACCCCCGGCCCTGCGGTACACCGCCCTGAGCTCGTCCTCAATCCCGTCCGAGCGGCGTAAAGCCAGGTTAAGGACGGCCCCGGTGCCTTCTCGTCCTCCGGCGGTACGAACCCTCCCCGAGCCGTAGTACGGAGGTACCCCTAGGGGCAGTCCACCGCCGGGTGGAGAGGAACTCGGGGTCGGCCTCCACCCCCCGGTGCGGTCAGCCTGCACCCTGCCGCGACGTGAGGGTCAAGTGAGAGGGTGTTCCGCGGCGGATAGATGCAAGGGGAAAGGAATTCACCGGTGGGCCAGGGGGACACGGACATACAGCCCGCGGCGACGGACGACCGCCGACCGGACACGCGCCGCCGCGGTGCCGTCGTCGCCGCGCTGATGCTCTCGATGGCGCTGGCGGCCCTCGACTCCACGATCGTCTCCACGGCGGTCCCGCAGATCGTCGGCGACCTGGGCGGCTTCTCCGTCTTCTCGTGGCTCTTCTCGGGCTATCTGCTGGCCGTGACGGTGACCCTGCCGGTCTACGGCAAGCTCTCCGACACCTTCGGCCGCAAGCCGGTGCTCATCGCGGGCGCGGCCCTGTTCCTGCTGGGCTCGCTGCTCTGCGCGCTCGCCTGGAACATGGCCGCGCTGATCGCGTTCAGGATCGTGCAGGGCCTGGGCGGCGGCGCGCTGCAAGGCACCGTGCAGACCCTCGCGGCGGACCTCTACCCCCTGAAGGAACGCCCGAAGATCCAGTCCAAGCTGTCCACCGTGTGGGCGGTGTCCGCGGTGGCCGGCCCAGGGGTCGGCGGCGTGCTGGCGGCGTACGCGGACTGGCGGTGGATCTTCCTGGTCAACCTCCCCATCGGCGCGGTCGCGTTGTGGCTGATCGTCCGTCACCTCCACGAACCGGAACGGCTCTCCGAGGGCCGCCCCCGGATCGACTGGGCGGGCGCGCTCGCCGTGTTCGCGTGCGGCGGCGTCCTGTTGACGGCGCTGGTGCAGGGCGGGGTGGCCTGGCCGTGGCTGTCGGGGCCGTCAATTGCCTTGTTCGGCACGGGACTCGCCCTCGTGGCGGTGGTGGTCCTGGTGGAACGCCGGGCGGCCGAGCCGATCATCCCCGGCTGGGTGTGGCGCCGCCGTACGATCGCCGCGGTCAACCTCGCCCTGGGCGCCCTCGGTCTGCTGATGGTGGCCCCGACGGTGTTCCTCCCGACGTACGCCCAGTCGGTCCTCGGCCTCGCCCCGGTGGCGGCCGGATTCGTGCTCTCCGTATGGACGTTGAGCTGGCCGCTGTCGGCGGCGTTCAGCCAGCACGTCTACCGCCGGATCGGCTTCCGCAACACGGCGATGCTCGGCATGGGCGCGGCGGCCCTGACCCTCTTCGCCTTCCCCTTCCTCCCCTACCCCGGCGCGGCCTGGCAGCCGACGCTCCTCATGCTGCTCCTGGGCGGCGCGCTCGGCCTGTTCCAACTCCCCCTGCTCGTCGGCGTGCAGTCGACGGTGGTGTGGTCGGAACGCGGTACGACGACGGCGTCCGTCCTCTTCTGCCGCCAGACCGGCCAGACCCTCGGCGCCGCCCTCTTCGGCGCGGTCGCCAACGGCGTACTGGCCTCCCGCCTCGGCGGGGCGGGCGACCTCGACTCGGTGACCCGGACCCTCGACTCCGGCGCCGCATCCGAGCCGGTACGACGGGCCGTCGCGGACGCGGTCCACGCCGTGTACCTCGGCGCGGCGGGCGCGGCGACCCTCTCCTTCCTCGTGCTCCTCCTCCTGGCCCCGCGGAAATTCCCGGTGCTCTCGGAGTAAGTCCTGCGTAGGGTGCCGGACATGGGGCAACCGGTGCTGAGGCTGGAACGACTGCGAGCGGACCACGCGGAGGCCGTACTCGCCTTCGAGGCGGAGAACCGGCAGTACTTCGCCCGCTCGATCCCGGACCGCGGCGACGCCTACTTCACCCCCTCCGGCTTCGCCGACCGCCACCGCGCCCTCCTGGCCGAACAGGACGCCGGAATCTGCCACTTCCACGTCATCCTCGACGAGGACGGGCTCCTGCTGGGCCGGATCAACCTCATGGACGCCGTGGAGGGCACGGCCGAACTGGGCTACCGCATCGGCGAGCACGCCGCGGGACAGGGCGTGGCCACGGCGGCGGTGCGCGAGATGTGCCGGCTGGCCGCAACGCCGTACGGCCTGAACTCCCTGACGGCGAAGACCACCGAGGACAACCACGCCTCCCGAACGGTCCTCGAACGCAACGCCTTCGTCCTGACCGACCACATCACCCTCATGAACCGCCCCGGCGTCCGCTACGCGCGCGTGCACCTCGCCCACTGACCTGCTCCCGGCCGAACCACGCCGTGCTCTCCGGCAGGAACAGCAGGATCACGACCGGCACCCCGAGCAGAATCCGCAGCGCCGCGTCCAGGAAGTACGCGGGGGCCGTCACCTCGCCCAGCCGCACGACGGTCGGCAGGACCATGAACACCATCAGCACGACGGTCGTCGTCCGGACACCGGTCCGCGCACTGCCGTCGTAGGTGACGGCGAGCAGCACGCAGACCCACACGAACATCCAGGGCGCCATCAACTCGCCCTGCCCGTAGGCGGTCAGGCGGTCCGAGAGCGCGAGCATCGAGACGATACCGATGACGGACATCGAGGCCTTCCGCGCGCGGCTCGACGACGGTTCCGAGGTGCCACGGTCCGTAGCGCTCGTTCACCTGAAGTAGCGCCGGAGGGGGGTGATCCGGCGCTCAATAATCTGAGTTAATCCGGGTAACACCCCAGGTCAGCGAAGTAAGCGCATACCGACCGATCAGTTTGGTGAAAACCCTGTACATCTCCGTACCGACGAGTAACGTGCGTGGCTCCGCTCGCCCCACCCCCCAACTCCCTGCGGTCCGCACCGGGCCCGAGCCATGCAAGGAGCCACCGGGATGTCATACGACTCGTCCCCGCCGCCCACCTACCCCTGGCAGCAGCCGCCGTTCGCCCCCGAACCGGCCGCACCGGCCACCCGGCAGCGTCCGCACCGGGACGCCCTGGGCCACCACAGCGATCTGCGGATCCTGCGCGGCGCGTACCGCCGGCAGCGGCGGGTGGCGACGCTCACCGCGCTCGGCTACTTCACGCTGTTCCTGATCCTGTCGGCATTCGTCCCGTCCCTCATGACGAGCCGGATCACCGACGGCCTCCCGACCGGCCTGCTGCTCGCCCTGCTCCAACTCCCCGTCACCTGGCTGGCGATCGTCCTGTACGAGCGCACGGCCCGCTCCTACGTCGACCCGATCGCGGACCGCATCCGCAAGCAGGCCGCGCTCGACGCGAGGCGGGGGGCGACCCGATGACGGGGGCAACGGCCGTGACGGGAGCGGCGGGGTTGACCGGATTCACGGGGTTCAGCGACTCGGCGCAGGCGATGTCCCTGGTGGCGTTCTCGGCCGTCGCCACGGTCACGCTGCTGCTGTGCGTGATGACCGGGCCCGACCGCGACGACCTGGACGAGTTCTACACCGGCTACAACTCCCTGTCCCCCATGGGCAACGGCCTCGCCATCGCCGGGGACTACATCTCCGCCGCGACCGTCCTCGGCACCGGCGGAGTGATCGCGCTGTGCGGCTACGACGGCATCGTGCTCGCCCTGAGCACCGCGCTGTCCCTGATGCTGCTGATGTTCCTGCTGGCCGAACCCCTGCGCAACGCGGGCCGGTTCACGATGGGCGACGCGCTGACGCGGCGGATGCCCGGACGGTCGGTGCGGATCGCGGCGTGCGGGGTGACGCTGGCCGCTCTGCTGCCGCTGATGCTGGTGCAGCTCGCGGGGACGGGGCAGCTGCTGGCGTTCATCCTCGGCTTCTCCGGCGAGGGGCTCCAGACCGGCTGCATCCTCGGACTCGGCGTCCTGATGATCAGTTACGCGGCGATCGGCGGCATGAAGGGCACCGCCCTCATCCAGATCCTCAAGATGGTGATGCTGCTCGGCTCCGGCGCCGTGGTCGCCGTACTGATGCTGCGCCGCTTCGACTGGGACCCCGGCACGCTCTTCGACGCCGCCGCCGCGCAGAGCGGGGTCGGGCCGGCCTTTCTGGAGTCGGGGCTGCAGTTCGGGGGCGGTGACTGGCCCCGCCTCGACATGATCACGTCGGAGCTGACGGTGGTCGTAGGCGGCGCCTGTCTCCCGCACGTCACCATGCGCATGTACACCGCGCGCGGCGCCCGCCAGGTCCGCCGCTCGATGTCGTGGGCGGTGTCGGCGGTGGTGCTGTTCGTGCTCGTCATCACGGTCGTCGGCTTCGGGGCCACCGCGCTCATCGGACGGGCGGTCATCGCGGAGGCCGACCCGCAGGGCAACACGGCGTATCTGCTGGGCTCCCGGGCGGCGTTCGGCGCGGAGGTCTCCACCGCCGAGACCTTCCTCTTCACGACGGTCACCACGGCGATCTTCCTCACCCTCCTCGCCTCCGTCGCCGGCATGATCCTCGCCTGCGCCAACTCCCTCGCCCACGACGTCTTCGCGGGCCGCGCCCGCGAACTGTCGGCCCGCCGCGAGATGACCCTGGCACGCGTCTCGGCCCTCGCGGTCGGCATCCCCGCCATCCTCCTCGCCACCCAGGTCCAGCACCGCAGCCTGCAACCCCTGGTGACCCTCTCCTTCTGCCTCGGCGCCTCCGCCATCGCCCCCGCCCTCGTCTACAGCCTCTTCTGGCGCCGCTACACCCGAACAGGCCTCCTATGGACCCTCATCGGCGGCTCCCTGCTCGTCCTGCTGCTGATGCCAGGCACCAACCTCGTCTCCGGCTCACCCGTCTCCGCCTTCCCCGACCACGACTTCAACTGGCTCCCCCTCACCACCACAGGCCTCATCTCCATCCCGGCCGGCTTCGCCTTCGGCTGGCTGGGGACGGTCCTGTCCGGGCGGCGCACGGCGGAGGTGGAGCGCCGGCAGTACGAGGCGGTGGAGGGGTGGATTCTGGCGGGGGCGGTGCGGAGGGGGGAGTGAAGGTGGGGTGAGGGGAGCGACGGTGGGGTGGGGGGAGCGGGCGCGCTCGAAGGGAGCGGGCCCGCGCTCTGTTCCGCAGGCGCGAGCCAGAGATTGCGCTCCCCTCGGAGCGCGTTCGCGCCCTACTCCGCCGGCGCCCGCCCCGTGAGCGTGGTCAGGCTGTTGCGTACGTGGTCCATGTGAGCGCGTACGTCGTCCCAGCGCTCCCCGTGCTCACGCAGGACGCGCTCGGTCTCGCGGGCGATGCGCTCCTCGCGGGCGCGCGCCTCGGTGAGGATCTCGGCGGCACGCGCGCGGGCGTCCTCCTGGCGGAGCCGGGCGGAGGCCTCCGCGTCGGCGAAGGCCTGCTTGGCCTCCGACAGCGCGGCCTCGGCGCGCGCCACCTGTTCGGCGTGGCGGAGGTCGAGCGCCGCCTCGCGCTCCGCTTCCTCGCGCTCGGCGTCCGCCCAGCGTTCGGCGTGCTCCTTGGCCTGCTCGGTGAGCATGCCGGTGGTGCGCTGCCGTACGTCGCGCAACGCGGCGAGCGCCTCCGTGCGCCCCTCTTTCACTTCGCGCCGGGCGGAGATACGGAGTTCGTCGGCCTCGGCGCGCGCGGCGAGCAGACGCTGACGGGCGCGTTCCTCGGCATCGGCGCGTACGGCGTCGGCGTGCGCCTGCGCCGCGCCGCGCACGCCGTTCGCGCGCGCCTGCGCCGCCTCCATGAGGCGCTGCGCCTCCTGCCGCGCGCCCTCACGTACGGCGGCGGCCTCTTCCTGCCCGAGCTGGAAGATCCGGCGCGCACGCTCCCCGAGCGCCTCGTACGACTGCGGAGCGAGCCGCGCGACCCGTTCGCGCAACGCACCGAGCTCCGCCTCCATCTCCTTGGCGAGGACGGTGAGTCGGGCGGCACGTTCCCAGGAGGCGTCACGGTCCTGGGAGAGCGCAGCGGCGTACGCGTCGACCTGTTCGGGACGGTAGCCCCGCCGTACGGCCGTGAAGCCGTGGGACGAGACAGGTGTGCCGCTCATCCTGGAACCCCTCTTCATCAAAAGGACGCAAAATGATGATTTCGCGCACATCTTGATGTATCAGGCAGAAATGTGCATAACGCGACACTCCGCGCGGAGGTCACGGCGCCCCTCCGCGAAAACCCGTTGGCGGGCCACGACGGCCGTTGCTACCTTCCCGGAGACCGTGCGAGAGAACGAGGAGGTGGTACCCGTGAACGCAGAATCGACATGGGTGCTCCCCTCCGGGGTCACGGTCGGGCGATAGGTCGTCCGGGAGCGCCGTTCACGCGCACTCCCGAAGGACACGACCATGCATTTCACTTCCGAACAACGCCTCGACGACGGCGTCCTCGAACGCGAGTTCACCCTCGGCGAGATCCCCGGCACCCTGTGGACACCCGCCGGCTCCGCGTCGGCGGCCCCGCTGATCCTCATGGCCCACAACAACGGCCTGCCCAAGAGCCAGTCCCGGCTGGTCGCCCGGGGCCGGCACACCGCCGCGTACGGCTACGCGGTGGCCACCATCGACGCCGCAGGCTGCGGAGACCGCCCCCGCTCGGCCACCGACGAACAGGCACGCGCCGACCTCCGCCGGGCGATGCAGACAGGCGAACCGGTCGACGAGATCTTCGAGTCGGTCGTCGGCCCCCTCGTCGAGAACGCGGCCCCGGACTGGCTCACCACCCTGGACGCGCTCCTGGCGCTGCCCGGGATCGACGGCCCCGTCGGCTACTCGGGGTGGATGGCCCTCGGCATCCGGCTCGCGGCGGTCGAACCGCGCATCGCGGCCGCCGGATTCTTCGCCGGGGGTTACGTCCCCCTCGCCCAGCGCGAGGAGGCCCGGCAGGTCACCGTGCCGCTGCTGGTCCTGCTCCAGTGGGACGACGAGGGCAACCCCCGGCAGCGCGCCCTGGACCTCTTCGACGCGTTCGGCACCAAGGAGAAGACACTCCACGCCAACATGGGCGGCCACACCGGCACCCCGGCGTTCGAGGGGGAGGACGCGATCCGGTTCTACGACCGGCACCTGAGGGGAGACGGGACCGTGGGCGCAGGGCGGGCCGTAGCCATCAGCCGCTGACCTGACCGCCTCAGCGAGAAGCCGGGCCCGGTCACGGTGACCGGGCCCGGCTTCTCGGAGACCTCGTGGCGGCGAAGTCAGACGCCTGCTGGAGCAGGGCGTCCCGCATCCACTAGAGCAGTCCGTCCCACATCTGCTCCAGCAGCACCGACCACCAGCTCTCCGGCGAACCGAGCGCCGCCGGGTCGAGCGAGGCCAGCTGGGCCTGGAAGTCGACGGTCCAACGGCCCGCCTGCTCCTGGTTCAGCCCGAACCGGAGCCGCCACATCCGCCCCAGCAGCGCCAGGCACCGCTGAAGCTCGGGCAGCCCGGTGTTCACGAACTGCGGCGGCACCGGCGCCCCGCCCGGCCCCGCCTCCACCGGCACGGCCACGATGTTCGCCGTGCCGTACTGCACACAGATCGCCCGGCCGAAGTCACTGCCCATGACGAGGTACGAGCCCGCGTCCGCAGCCGGCTGCACACCGCGCTCGGCCGCCAGTTCGGCGAGCGTCGGCACCGGCCGCCCAGGCTGGGCCTGCGCCCAGAAGAACGGACCCATGTCCATCGGCAGCCCCGCCACCACCAGCGAGTGCGCCACGACCGGCGGCACACCCTGCCGGGACACCGCGGCCTGCTCGAACCGGAAGACCCCCGGCCCGAACGCCCCCGCCAACTCCTGCGCGACGCCCTCCGGCGGAACCGGCGGCGCGGGCTGCACCGGCGGAAGCGGCGCGCGCACCGGCGCCGGACGCGCCGGCCCGTCCGCCACCTGGTGCAACTCGCCCTGGTGCGCCAGCAACTGCTGCATCCCCTGCTGCCGGCTCGCGTGATCCGTACCGTACGGCGCGATGCTCGCGAGCCGCGCCTGCGGCCACTGCTCCCGGATCATCCGCGCACAGTACGCACCCGGCAGCTCGCACGACTCCAACTCCGTGTGCAGCTCCAGCACCTGGTCCGGCGGGATGTTCATCCCCCGCAGCTCATGGAAGATCTGCCACTCCGGATGCGGCGTACCCGGCGCCGAACGCCGGATCAGCTGCTGCTCCGAACCGTCCTGCGCCCGGTAGCGCAACACCGCCTGATACCCGGGACCGACGGTCGGCTGCCCCTGCGGCGGATACCCGTACGCCGGCTGCTGCCCGGGCACGGGCTGCCCCGGAGGCGGTACGGCACCGGGCGGCATCGCTCCGGGCGCCATCGGCTGAGCGGCGCCCGGTGCCATACCGGGGGCGCCCGGAACTCCGGGCGCGCCGGGGGCTTGCGGCGGCGGAGGCGCGCCGGGGCCGCCCACCGGGGGCGCGGCCAGCATGGTCTCGGCGTGGTGAACAGCACCAGGCGCGCCCCCCAAAGAGCCCTGCGCACCAGGCGCACCGGGCACACCAGGGGCGCCCGGAGGCTGCGGCGCGCCGGGGGCGTGGGGTGCACCGGGAGCGTGGGGTGCGCCAGGAACGCCGGCGGCACCAGGGGCGCCAGGCGCCCCCGGGGCACCTGGAGCGCCCGGCATGCCCGGAGCGCCCGGCGCGTGAGGTACGCCCGGGGCGCCCGGAGGAGTCTGAGCGCCCGGCGCACCGGGCATGCCGGGGGCGCCCGGAGGTTGCGGCGCGCCCCCTCCCGGTCCCATACGCCCCGGGTCGGCAAGCATCGTGGCGGCATGGTGCACAGCGCCCGGAGGCGTACCGCCAGGCGGATTCGGCGCACCCGGCGGAGCGGGCGCACCAGGCGGCGTGGGCGCGCCCGGACCCTGCGGCGCGCCGGGCATGCCGGGGGCGCCCGGACCGCCCTCAGGACCGTCCGGCCCGAGCGCCGACACGAGCTGCGTCGGCACATACCCACCCGCCCCCGCACCCGGCGCACCCGGCACGGGCGGAGGCGCGGCACCCGGCCGCGCGCCCGGCGCCCCAGGCGCACCCGGCGGAGGCGGCGGCGTCGCACCACCGCTCCCCCGGCGCGGCGGAGGCGAGGCCTTGCTCGTCGCGGCGTCGGCGATGTCCCCGGCGTTCGGCGCGAGCGACCGCCCCGCCGCACCCGGCCCGTCCGGACCCGCCGGTGGCTGAGGCGCACCCGGCGCTCCGCCGGGCCCCTGCGGATACCCGTAAGAAGGAGCACCCGGAGGCGGCGTACCCGGTACACCCGCACCCGGCGCGTTCGGATAGCCGTACGCCGACCCACCCGGAACAGGCGGCGGCGTGCTCCCCTGCGGCGCACCCGGCACCGGCGGGGGCGTGCCCGGCACACCCGCACCACCCGGCGCACCGGGATAGCCGTACGCCGCACCACCCGGCGCGGGCGCAGACGCGGGCGCCCCACCCGGCACCGCACCACCGGGCGGCGGCACGATCTCCTGGGGCGCACCCGGCACCCCGGGCGCCCCGTGCGTTCCGGACACTCCCGGCGCACTCGGAACTCCATGCGCCCCGGGCACACCCTGCGCGCCCGGCGCACCATGCCCACCGGGCGCCCCCGCCACACCCTGCACGCCCGGCGCCCCAGGAACACCCTGCGCCCCAGACACCCCAAGCGCACCCGGCGCACCACCCGGCGCGTTCGGATCGTCGAGCGCCGGTGCCAGCGCCGTCCGCGGCAGCTGGCTGCCCCCCGACATGAGCGCCGTCTTGGCGTCCGGCGGCGTCGCGGGCGGCGGAGTGTCGTCGTCGGTACCGCTCAGCGGCGGCGCGAACACGGTCGCGGGCAGCGGTACGGAACGGTCGTCCCCCGCATCGGCGTTGGTGTCCGTCCCGGCCCACGGCGTAGCCCCCGGAGGCACGGCGGCCCCACCCGGCGCGGACGGCGCACCCGCAGGCGCGCCCACCCCGACAGGCGCCCCCGGCGCAGCCCCCGCCGAGCCGGCGGGCCCCGGACCACCCGAAGCGCCACCCGCCCCGCCCGGCACCCCGGCCTGCGTCTCGGGAAGCCCCGGCCCGCCACCGACCCCAGCCCGACCATCAGCACCAGCGCCGACACCCGCACCCGCACCCGCGCCAACATCCGCACCGGCCCCAGCACCACCACCGGCGCCCGCACCAGTACCCACACCAGCGCCAGCCCCCGCGCCCGCGCTCACACCGTCCCCAGCCGCGGCCCCGGCCTCCGCGCGCCCACCCCGCCGATCCGGAATCCCCAGCTGATCCGCCGCCTCCTGCAACCACTCCGGCGGCGTCAGCAAGAACGACGTCTGATTCAGATCGACCCGGGCCGCGGGCGCCGGCGCCGCAGCCGCGGCATCGTCGGCAGCGCGGCCGTACTCCTCCTCGTACCGGCGGATCACCTCACCCACCGGCAGCGAGGGCCACAGCGTGGCCTCCCCGCTGTCCCGGGCGATCACCAGCCGCTGCGCGCCGCCGTCCGAACGCGGCCCGTCGGGGCGGTCCTCCGCCCACACCACGAACCCGAGGTCGAACTCCCGCACCCGCACCTCACGATGCTGGTACGACGGCACATCCCCGTTGATCCACTCCTCGGCGCGCTCCTGCGCCTGCGCGAACGTCACCATCGGTCAGCTCACTCCCCCACCGAAGACACCGAGGGCGCCGTGCCCGCCCTGGCCGCCGAAGCCGACCCCGAAGCCGAAGCAACCGGCACCGAACGCGCGAACCCACCGTCCACCATCAGATTCGCCACCGTCTCCAACTCCGGCGGAGAACCCGCCAGTCGGGACAGGAACACGTCGAAGTCCGCACCGCAGGGCAGCAGAAGCCGCTCCACCCGCTCGGCGGGCGGCGTCGTCGGATCGACGTCCCGCGCATCGTCGTACGCGCAGAACCAGACCGAACCGATCCGCTCGCCCTTCACCTTCACCGCCAGCAGGCCACCCTGCACGAACCCGACACCCAGGTAGTCCTTGGTCAGATGGTCACGCAGGCACTTGTTGACGTACACGAGGTCGTTGACGGCGGCCTCGTCCCGGACCGTGAAGAACGGCTGGTCCACCAGCAGCCCCAACTCCGGGTCCAGCGCCGTCCCCACCGGCGCACAGCCACCCGCCGCCTTCAGGAAGGACCGGTACGCCCCCGGCAGCCGGTACCCGAGATCCTCCTCGACCCCCAGCACCTGCGACTCCGACACCGCCGTACCCGACTTCGGCAGACCGAAGTGCGCGGGCCGCGTCTCCTGCAACGGCCGCGTCCCCCGCTTGGCATGGTCCACCGCCGCCGTCGCGATACCGCCGTGATGCCGCAGCAACGCCTTCACCTCGACGGGCACCAGTTCGAGCCGCCGTGAACCCACCACGTGATGCCACGTCCAGCCGTGCGGCGTCGCCACCGCCGGCACCGTGTCCCACAGTTCATGACCGGACGCCGCGAGGGCCGCGTTCGCCGAGACATAGTCCGTCAGCCGCAGCTCGTCGACACCGAAACCCTCCGGCGGATCGGCGATCTCCGCGGCCGCCCGCGCATACGCGGAGAAGTCGGGGTAACCGTGCTCGTCCACCCGCACCCCTCTTGGGTGACGGGCCGCCCGGACCGGATCCGGGAAGTGCACGACCTGCCCGGCGTAGGCCGCGTTCGGCGGCGCGGCTTGCTGCCCGAGCCGACCTGTCGTCATGGCGGTTGCCCCCTGCGGCACTCTGTACGACCCGTGACGACCGGTTCCGGTATCCCCGGTTCCGACCCGCCCCAGTCCGTATTCGACTTCTCCAACACGTAGAACGCACCCACCGCATCACTGCGGCGAACCCGCATACACGCGGGTGCCGACAGCCTATGCGGTACGACGACACCGGTCACCGGGCACCGGTCAGCCGCCCTCCGCTTCCGTGACCAGCCGTCACCCCGCCGTGACAGCCCGCCCAAACCCGGGCGTGTCGCACCGCCCCAGCTTCCGCACCAGCCACGCCATTTGGCACTCTGTGTCGTCCGGGGGGATGCTCGGGAGGGGATGATGATCATGAATACGACGCAGACGGGACCACACACAGGGCCGCGACCAGCCACATCCGGTGATCCCCGGATCGGCTGGAGCAGCACCGACGCACACCCCGCGCCCACCCTCCGTCACCGCCGCGACGGCATACTCCCGACCGTCGCCGCCGCCCTCTCCGTCCGCGGCGCCACCCTCACCGGCACCGCCGCCCGCGGCGACCAGGCACCACCCCTGCACCCACTCGTCCAGGACTTCCTCGACACCCTCACCTCCACCCAGCGCGACCGCTTCACCGGACGCTGCGCCGAGACGATCCTCATCTCCCGCCACCTCGCCGCCGCCGACGAGGCCCGCAGCAAACGCGCCGCCCGCAAACCCATGACCAACGGCGAGGCCCGCAAAGCCCTCAAAGCGGCCAAACTCACCGCCCGCCGCATCCGCGAGGACGGCGACCCCCTCCACGGCAGCTTCGCCGCCCCCTGCCGCGCCTGCACCGCCCTCAGCGCCCACTTCGGCGTACGCATCGTCGACCCGGCAGCGGCGGACGACTGACCGACCGCCACCCCCGCACACCACGAGCCGCCGATTCACCACCTCGACGAACGAAGGGCAGATGCACCCCGACCGCACCTCAACCACCCGCTTCCCCGTCCCCGTCGACGCCGCCCTGCGCGCCGCCGGCTGGCAACCCGGACGCTGGGACATCAAACAGGCCGAGATCTGGGCCGACGCCCTCCGCGACCACGTCTCCCCCGCCGGCCACCGCCACACCGTCTTCCCCGCCGCCGTCGAGGCCTGGGCCGAATTCGGCGGCCTCCACATCACCCCGGCAGGACCCGGCCGCCAGATCGCCCCCGCCGGCCTCCACATCGACCCCCTCCACGGCCTCCACATGGCCCGCACCCTCGGCGACCTCGGCCGCGCCCTCGACACCGAGATCTGCCCCCTCGGCGCCGAGACCGAGACCGCCGCCCTCCTCGCCATCGACACCGAAGGCCGCGCCTACGCCCTCGACCACACCGGCGACTGGTACCTCGGCCCCGACATCGACCAGTCCCTCGCCGCCCTGGTCTCAGGCATAGAACCGGTACGACTCACGGCAGGCTGAACACAAGGAAGCAAAAGGACGTACAAGAAAGCAGAGAGGAACAGCGGAAACAGAGAGACAGAGAAACAAAGAAGTACGAGGAGCAGGACCCCCGAAACCGGCCCCCTACGCCGCCGGAATGACCGCCGACACCCGGAAACCCCCCGCATCCGTCGGCCCGGACACGAACACCCCGCCCAGCGCCACGACCCGCTCCTTCATCCCCACCAGGCCATTGCCCCCCGACGGCAACCGCGCCGACGACGCCACCGACACCTCCGGCGGCGGCTCGTTCTCCACCTGCATCGCGATCTCCGACACCCGATGCGCCAGCCGTACGTGCGTCTTGGACCCGGCGGCATGCTTGTGGACGTTCGTCAGCGCCTCCTGGACCACGCGATACGCCGTCTGCTCGATCTCAGCCGCATACGCCCGCACATCACCCTCGACCGTCAGATCCACGACCATCCCCGCCGCCGCCGACTGCCCGATCAACTCCTCCAACTCGGACAGACAAGGCCCGTCAGACTCGTCCACGGCCCGCGAAGCCGCGGCAGCGGCCGCGGCCCCCACAGCCGCCAACGGCACGGACTCGGCCCGTACGCCCTTCCCCCGCCCGCCGTCCCCGCTCCGCAGCACCCCGAGCATCTCCCGCAACTCGGTCAGCGCCTGCCGCCCCATGTCCCCCACGAGCGCGGCATTCTTCACGGCCTTCTCGGGATCCTTCCGAGCGACAGCCTGCAACGCGGCCGCATGCACCACCATCAGACTCACCCGATGCGCGACGACATCATGCATCTCCCGGGCGATCCGCGTCCGCTCCTCACCCCGCGCCCACTCCGCCCGCTCCTCCGCCCGCTCGGCCAGCAGCTGAAGCTCCCGCTCCAGACTGTCCGCCCGCTCCCGAAGACTCTCCATCAGCCGCCGCCGGGCACCGACGTACAACCCGAGCAGCAAGGGCGGCGCGGTCAACCCGATGGCAATGGTGACGGCGGCGAACGGAACGAACCAATCCCCCAGCTGAAGACCATCCCCACCTCTGTCACCCTGCCGCAGCTGAACGAACAGCACGATCATCTGCCCGACCAGCGACATCCCCGCAAGGGACCCGATGATCCGGCGAGGCAGCTCGGACGCGGCCAGGGTGTACAGACCGACAATCGCCATGAGATAGCCCATCTGAGCGGGCGTAATGGCGATGGACACCAGCACAACGGCGATCGGCCACTTCCGCCGCACCAACAACGCCGACCCGGCGAGCAACCCGAACACAATCCCCGCGGCCCTCGGAATCCCCGCGTCCCCCGCGAACCGCCACCCCTCCGCCCCGCACTCGACGACCGACGCGAAAGCCAAGCTCACGTCCAGTACGGCACTGCGCCACCGATCCCACCACCACGGCCCCTGCCGGGCCGCGGCGTGCTCTTCCCCCGTCGTGGTCATGCCTCCAGCCTACGGGCGGTCGGCGCGCGTTTTCCGGTGAGTTTCCGGGATTGGCCTACACCACACTGCGTGACCGGCCGGATGCGAAAGCGACCGATTTCCCTCGAACTGCTGAATCGCTCACCGTTCGACACCGGAAGATCCGATTCCGCCCGGAGGGTATGCCCATGGCACACGCACAGGGCAAATACGCGGACTTCGAGGGGTTGCGGGAGCAGGCGGTGGCGTTGCGACGCCAGGGCTACAGCCTTCGGCAGATCCGCAACAAGCTTCAGGTCCACAACAAGGAGACCCTTCAGCGCCTGGTAGAAGGTGAGCCGCCTCCGGAATGGACCAAGCGGCCGCGAGCGAAGGACGACCTACGCGACAGGGCTCGGGAGCTACGGAAGCAGGGGTGGACGTACAACCAGATCCAGGCCGAGCTGGGCTGCTCGAAGAGCTCAGTGTCGCTGTGGGTACGGGATCTGCCGCATCCGGAGCCCAAGTGCACGCCGGAGGAGCAGAGGGCACGCATGAACGCGGGGCTGGCACGACTGCGTGCCGCCCAGGATGAGGAACGGCAGGCAACCAAGGAGGCGGCAGCGGAAGCGGTGGGTGAGCTGTCGGACCGCGAGTTGTTCATCGCAGGCGTCGCGCTGTACTGGGCCGAGGGCGCCAAGGACAAGCCCCACCGCCGCACCGAGGTCCTGCAGTTCATCAACAGCGACGCCAACGTGATCAGGTTCTTCCTGCGTTGGCTCGAACTACTGGAGGTGAAGCGGGACCGCCTGACCGTCAGGGTCAGCATTCACGAGAGCGCAGACGTGGCAGCCGCCGAACAGTTCTGGGCCGCCGTCACGGGCATCGATGCGTCAGCCTTCAGCAAGGCCACGCTGAAACGACACAACCCCCGGACCGTGCGAAAGAACACGGGCGAGACCTGCAGCGGATGCCTCGTCATCTACGTCCGACAGAGTGCCGACCTGTACCGTCGCATGGAGGGCGCCTGGTACGGCATAGTAGGGGCTGCACCTGCGGCCGATCTAGGAAATCGGACATAACAGGTAAACCATCCCGGGTCGTCTAATGGTAGGACAAAGAGTTTTGGTCTCTTGAATGAGGGTTCGATTCCTTCCCCGGGAGCCAACAAAGCGTGGGCCCTGACAGCTCAGTCAGGGCCCACTCCCATGTCCCCCACGAAACGCCCCGGTATCCTGCGGATGTCACCCCACCCCCTCCACAGCCGAAGGGCATCCCGTGAGCGCCATTCGCCCGGCAGCCGTCGTCGTTCTCGCAGCGGGTGAGGGCACCCGTATGAAGTCGGCCACACCGAAGGTCCTGCATGAGATCTGTGGCCGCAGCCTCGTGGGTCATGTGCTCGCCGCAGCGCGGGAGTTGGACCCGGAGAATCTGGTCGTGGTCGTCGGTCACGCGCGGGAGAAGGTCACCGCGCATCTCGCCGAGGTCGACCCGCATGTCCGCACCGCGGTCCAGGCCCAGCAGAACGGCACCGGGCACGCCGTACGGATGGCGCTCGAAGAGCTGGGCGGTGTCGTCGAAGGGACCGTCGTGGTCGTCTGCGGGGACACCCCGCTCCTCACCGGTGAGACCCTCCGGACCCTCGCCGCCACGCACTCCGCCGACGGCAACGCGGTCACCGTGCTCACCGCCGAGGTCCCGGACGCCACCGGTTACGGCCGTATCGTGCGCGACGGTGCCTCGGGGGCCGTGACGGCGATCGTCGAGCACAAGGACGCCTCCGACTCGCAGCGTGCGATCCGGGAGATCAACTCCGGGGTGTTCGCGTTCGACGGGCAGTTGCTCGCCGATGCCCTCGGGAAGGTCCGTACGGACAACAGTCAGGGTGAGGAGTACCTCACCGATGTCCTCGGGATTCTCCGTGAGGCCGGGCACCGCGTCGGTGCTTCCGTCGCGTCCGATCATCGTGAGATCGCCGGGATCAACAACCGTGTGCAGCTCAGTGAGGCGCGGCGGATTCTCAATGACCGGCTGCTCACGCGCGCGATGCTCGCCGGTGTGACCGTCATCGACCCGGCGACGACGTGGGTCGATGTGACCGTCACCTTCGAGCAGGACTCCCTCGTCCACCCCGGCACTCAGCTGCACGGTTCCACGCACCTCGGTGAGGGCGCCGAGGTCGGGCCCAACAGCCGTCTCAAGGACACGGTCGTCGGGGCCGGCGCCCGCGTCGACAACACCGTCTCCGACGGCGCTCACGTCGGTCCGGGTGCCACGGTCGGACCGTACGCGTATCTCCGTCCCGGCACGCGTCTCGGTGCCAAGGGCAAGATCGGCACGTACGTCGAGACGAAGAACGCCTCGATCGGGGAGGGGACGAAGGTTCCCCACCTCTCCTACGTCGGGGACGCGACGATCGGTGAGTACACCAATATCGGTGCGGCGAGTGTGTTCGTGAACTACGACGGGCAGGACAAGCACCACACGACCGTCGGCTCGCACTGTCGTACCGGTTCGGACAATATGTTTGTGGCTCCTGTCACGGTCGGGGACGGTTCCTACACCGCCGCAGGGTCGGTGATCACGAAGGATGTGCCGCCCGGTTCGCTCGCTGTGGCCCGTGGTCAGCAGCGGAATATCGAGGGCTGGGTGGCCCGTAAGCGTCCGGGGAGCGCGGCGGCGAAGGCGGCCGAGGCGGCGTCCCGGGAGCCGGAAGGCGAAAGCTGACCGGAAACAGGTGCGTCGAACACGGCGTACCGTGATAGGTGCACACCCGCACCCACCAGCTGAGACGGCCGCGTCGCGCCCAGTGGCGAGGTCTCTCGACAGTCGGCTGAGACACCTCTGAGGAGATAGTGCTGTGACCGGGATCAAGACGACCGGCGAGAAGAAGATGATGTTCTTCTCCGGCCGCGCCCACCCCGAGCTTGCCCAGGAGGTCGCCCAGCAGCTGGGTGTCGGGGTCGTCCCGACCAAGGCCTTCGACTTCGCCAACGGTGAGATCTATGTCCGCTACGAGGAGTCCGCTCGTGGTGCGGACTGCTTCGTGATCCAGAGCCACACGGCTCCGATCAATCAGTGGATCATGGAGCAGCTGATCATGATCGACGCGCTGAAGCGTGCGTCGGCCCGTTCCATCACGGTGATCGTGCCGTTCTACGGTTACGCGCGGCAGGACAAGAAGCACCGTGGGCGTGAACCGATCTCGGCGCGCCTGATCGCGGATCTGATGAAGACCGCGGGTGCGGACCGCATCCTCACCGTCGATCTGCACACGGACCAGATCCAGGGCTTCTTCGACGGTCCCGTCGACCATCTCTTCGCTCTCCCCCTCCTCGCGGACTACGTGGGCGAGAAGGTGGACCGGGACAAGCTGACGGTCGTGTCCCCCGACGCCGGTCGTGTCCGGGTGGCCGACCGCTGGTGCGACCGTCTGGGTGCGCCGCTGGCGATCGTGCACAAGCGGCGTGACAAGGACGTGGCGAACCAGGTGACGGTCCACGAGGTCGTGGGTGAGGTCAAGGGCCGGGTGTGTGTGCTGGTCGACGACATGATCGACACGGGTGGCACGATCTGTGCGGCGGCGGACGCGCTGTTCGCGCACGGTGCGGAGGACGTCATCGTCACCGCGACGCACGGTGTGCTGTCCGGTCCGGCCGCGGACCGGCTGAAGAACTCCCGGGTGAGCGAGTTCGTGTTCACGGACACGCTGCCGACGCCGGGTGAGCTGGGCGAGGACCTGGACAAGATCACGGTTCTGTCCATCGCGCCGACGATCGCGAGCGCGGTGCGTGAGGTGTTCGAGGACGGTTCGGTGACGAGCCTCTTCGACGAACAGTAGGCCTGAAGCCTTGAGGCAGAACGCTTCTGCATGATCGATTTTTCTGCGGCCTCCCCCGCCGAGTAGACTGCTCAGGTTGCTCGGCGAGGGAGGCCGTACTCGTGCTCATTGCGCGATACGGCGATCCGTTATCGACGCGCTCTTCGTAGCAGGCCGTTCTGGCCGGGTGACCTTGTCCGTTTCTCACCCATACGAGGAGTGATCCACATGTCCGAGGTCAAGCTCTCCGCCGAGACCCGCAGCGAGTTCGGCAAGGGTGCCGCCCGTCGCATCCGTCGTGACAGCAAGGTTCCCGGTGTGCTGTACGGCCACGGTTCGGACCCGATCCACCTGACGCTCCCGGGCCACGAGCTGCTGCTCGCCCTGCGTACGCCGAACGTCCTGCTCTCCCTGGACATCGACGGCAAGACCAACGAGCTGGCGATCCCGAAGTCGGTCCAGCGTGACCCGATCAAGGGCTTCCTGGAGCACGTCGACCTGCTGCTCGTGAAGCGTGGCGAGAAGGTCACGGTCGAGATCCCGGTTCACACCGAGGGCGAGCTGGCCGCCGGTGGCAACCTCCTCGAGCACGTGCTGAACGCGCTTCCGGTCGAGGCCGAGGCCACCCACATCCCCGAGTCCGTCACGGTCTCCATCGAGGGCCTGGAGGCCGGTGCCTCCGTCCTCGCCAAGGACATCACCCTCCCGAACGGCACCACGCTGGCCGTCGAGGAGGACGCTGTCGTCCTTCAGGTCCTGGCCGCGCAGGCCGAGGAGTCCGCTGAGGGCGAGGCCGAGGGCGACGAGGCTGCCGAGGCCTGAGCCTGAGGCTCTGCCTTGGGGCTCTGTCTTGAGGCTCCGCCTTTGAGGCTCTGCAAGAATTCGTCAGCCGCTGCTTCCGTACGGGAGCGGCGGCTGACGCGTATCGAGGAGACATGGACGTGACCACCCCCGCGGGCGCCGCTCCCGCCAACGCCCCCTGGCTGATCGTCGGCCTCGGCAACCCCGGCCCGGAGTACGCGGCCAACCGGCACAACGTCGGTTTCATGGTGGCCGATCTGCTGGCCGAGCGGATCGGGGGGAGGTTCAAGCGGGCCGGGAAGGCGCAGGCGCAGGTCGTGGAGGGGCGGATCGGGCCGCCCGGGCCGGCGAATCGCCGGGTGATCCTGGCCAAGCCGATGTCGTTCATGAATCTTTCGGGCGGGCCCGTCAACGCGCTGAAGGACTTCTACAAGGTGCCGGTCGCCAACGTCGTCGCCGTTCATGACGAGCTGGACATCGACTTCGGGGTGCTGCGGCTGAAGCTGGGTGGCGGGGACAACGGGCACAACGGGCTGAAGTCGATGACGAAGGCGTTCGGTGCCGAGTACCACCGGGTGCGGTTCGGGATCGGGCGGCCGCCGGGGCGGATGCAGGTCGCTGACTTCGTGCTGAAGGATTTCTCGTCGGCCGAGCGCAAGGAGCTGGACTACTTCGTGGACCGGGCGGCGGACGCGGTGGAGTGTCTGGTGATCGAGGGGCTGGAGCGGGCGCAAAGCACGTACAACTCCTGACTTGTCCCGCCGCACAGACAGCCGAAGTTGACGCGCTGTCCGGGCATGGCCAATGATCCCGGCCATGCCTGCCACAGCCACCAAGTCCCGCCCGGGATCCCGCCAGGCCTCGGTCGCCGCCCTCCGTTTCGGACGGCTCGCGGCGATGGGCGCGGTCGCGGGGCTGATCCTGATCGCCGGGGTGTGGGCGTCGTGGGGCACCGCGCAGCACGTGATGCTGACGAAGGGCCGGGAGAGCGGCACGATCGAGGTGACGCGGTGCGGCGACGACACCTGCACCGGTCCCTATACGCCGATCTCCGAGGGGTCCACGGCTCGCGCGAAGGTCGTCATCGAGAAGACGGTCGCGGTGAGGAAGGGCGAGACGTACACCGTGGTCGTGAAGCCCAGCAGTGACGATGTCGTACGGTCCGGGCCTGCGGGCATCCTCTACGCCTGGGTTCCGCTCGGTGGGGCGCTGTTGCTGGCGTCGGTCGTGGTGGCGGGCGGGTTGGGGCGCACGCGGGGCGCGTGGGTCATGGCGGGGGCGGGAATCGCGCTGCTCACCGCCGCTTTCGTGACCATCTGACGGTGTTCGGGGTTCTCCACATCTGTGGAGGACCTGAGCGTTGCCTGTTCGTGATTGACCTTGGGTCAGGCGGGGCTGGAAGCTGAGCCGCCCCCTCCACATCTTCCCTGTCACATCTCGAAGATGGACTGCCCCATGCGTACCCTCATCCGTGCCGGCGCCGTGTGCGCCGTCGCCTCGGCCGCCCTGCTCGCGGCCCCCGCCGCCTACGCCACCGCTCCCGGTGACAACGGCACAGTGAAGATCCACGACGCCTCGACCGGCGAGGAGCTTCGCCGCAACGAGCCGCACGTCTGCACCTTCTACCTCGACGCGTTCGGCTTCGACTCCGTCCAGGAGGTCGACTGGCACATCGAGGCCTGGGCCCCGACGGCCGACGTCAAGGGCGAGACCGTCAAGTCCGGCGAGATCACCCTCGACTCCGAGGGCCACGGCCGGACCGAGGACCTGTCGCTGCCCGACGGGCACTACAAGCTGTTCTGGAACTTCGAGGGCGAGAAGGGCGCCGCGAAGCACAAGGTCTTCTGGACCGACTGCGAGGACGGGCAGGCCGAGGACGGCAAGCCCGGTGAGACGCCTTCCTCGTCGGCGTCCGCCTCCGCGTCG
Organism: Streptomyces sp. NPDC046909; assembly: GCF_040644695.1. NCBI lineage: Bacteria > Bacillati > Actinomycetota > Actinomycetes > Kitasatosporales > Streptomycetaceae > Streptomyces > Streptomyces sp. NPDC046909. The sequence goes on from NZ_JBEYXC010000004.1 coordinate 167,075, forward strand.
GCGTCGGCGCCCGCCGGTGAGTCCGCGGAGCCCTCTTCCTCCCCGTCCGCCCAGGGTGGCGGCACCGGTGACAGCGAGAGCGGCGACCTCGCCGAGACCGGCAACGGCGCCCCGGTGGGCCTGCTGAGCGGTGCTGCCGCCGCGCTGGTCGCCGCGGGTGGCTAC